>JBDHVK010000099.1:0-14753 GCA_039809645.1 Gemmatimonas sp. | reverse complement strand
CGCAATCCGCCATCGGCGGCGCGCGCGATCATCCCCAGCGCGTCGGCCTCGAACGGGACGTGCTCCTCGGTGAGCACGGCCGCGAGACGCTCGCGGATCTCCGCGGGGCCGATGCGCTTGAGGTCGAAACGCTGCAGCCGCGAAAGCACCGGGGCGGCGGCCTGCGCGATCTTCTGCGGTTCCGTGGTGGCGAAGACGAACACCACACGTGGCGGCGGCTCCTCGAGCACCTTGAGCAGCGCGTTCCACGCCTCCCGCGTGAGCATGTGCGCCTCGTCGACGATGTAGACCTTGTAGCGGTCGTCGCCGGAGGGGGCGTACATGGCCCGTTCGCGGAGTTCGCGGGCGTCATCGACACCGCGATTGGAGGCGGCGTCGATCTCGACGACATCGAGCGACGCGCTGCCCGACCAGATGCGCTGACAGCTGCCGCACGTGCCACAGGGCTCGCCGGCGAGCTCAGGCTCCCCGCGGCGCTCGCAGTTGAGCGCCATGGCCAGGACGCGCGCCAGGGTGGTCTTGCCCGTCCCACGGGGGCCGCAGAGGAGGTAGCCGTGGGCCACCCGATCGCGGGCGATCGCCCCCTTGAGCGTGTTGGCCACGTGGGACTGCACGGCAACGGTGGCGAAGTTGCGCGGGCGGTATTTGCGGGCGAGGGCGAGCGACATCCGGGAAAGATAGCCGCCGGTGGTACGGCGGGGGTGCCCCGCCCGGCGGGCCGAATGAACCGCGGAGGCGCCCCCGGACGCCCTGGCTGTGACGAATGTGCCGGCCAGGAAACGAAGCGCTAAGGAGTCGGGTCGAGCCGTCGACACTAGCCAGGAACGAGCTCTACCATATCCCATGATCGGAGTCTGACTTCGTGTCCGTGCATTTCGGGCGACGCGAGGGCGCGGCGATACTTGCTTCGGCCCTCCTGGCGACGACGCCATCGCTGCAGGCCCAGTCCACCTTCGACGGCGACCTTACCGGACCGGGCCACTCGCAAGTCGCACTCGACCTGCTCTCGTACGTTGCGCCCACGACCTCCGGCGGGTGGGTCTGGTTCAACCCCCGCGTCTATCACGGCTTCTCGCATCATCTGGAAGCGGGGCTCGGGATGTCGGCCTACAGCCATCAGACCAACGGCGGTCCGAGCGCCATCCAGCCCAGCCTCAAGTGGCGCGCCCTGAGCGACACGACGCATCATGTCATCGTCTCGGCGGGTGGACAGTCGCTCGTGGCTGTCCAGCGGGGCACCGACAGTTATGGCCTGGCCTTCGCGTCCGTGGACAAGTGGCTCAATCACTCCGAGAAGGCTGCCGGCGCGGTGGCCGTGGGGAGTTATTCGCTGCTGGGTCGTGACGCGGCGAGTTCGGATGATCGGCGCGGGGCCATCGTCAGCGGCTGGGAAGCCGTGGGGCCGGTCCGCATCTCGGGGAGCTGGCTCTCCGGGCGGAATTTCTATGGCTATCGGACAGGCGCCGTGACCTACACCACCGCCAGCAGTCGGTGGTTCACGGTGGGATACAGCGTGGGGAACGCGACCTTCCACAATGCCGGTCCGTACTTCTCGACCGGCCGCGCCTTTTAATCCCCACTTGTCATGACTGCCTCACTCCTCACCCGCCGGTTCGTCCTCGCGCAATTCATCTGCGCGGTGATGTTCGGTGTGGCCATGCTCGCCAATTGGCCGGGTGAGGCGGCGCGTGAGGTGGCGCTCAACATCGTGTATCTCGTGATCGGCGCGCCGACGCTGTGGGCGCTGCGAGAAGCCTCGCTCGATGCCGAGGTGGACGACGAGCATCGCCGCGCGTGGCGCGCACTGATGTGGGCGACGGCCGCCTGGTGGGCCGGTGATGCGATCTGGGCCATGATCGCCTTCACCACCGGTGACCGCCCGCCGCTGAGCATCGCCGATCTGGCGTACATCGCGTTCTTCCCGCTCGCCCTCCGCGCGCTGGCGCGATTCCCGGGCCTTGGTGCCACCACCGCCGAGCGATGGCGCGTGCAGATGGACGCCGTGGTCGCGGCGATCACCATGGGCACGGTGTTCTATTGGGTGGCGCCGCTCGAGACGACGCCCGACAGTCTGTCGCACTGGCTGGCCGACGCGGTGAACATCGCGTATCCGCTTGGCGACGTCATGCTGCTCACCGGTGCGATCGTGCTCTGGACGCGGCAGACGAATGGTCGCTCGGTCGCGATCATCCGACTGCTCACAGCGGCGATCGGCGTCAAGACACTGTCGGACCTGTTGTACGCCCGCACGGTCATCGCCGACGAGCACCTCGTCTCGATGATCACCGACAGCGGCTGGATCGGGTGGTACGCCTTCGTCACGCTGGCGGCCGTGAAGGCCCGCGACCTGACTGAGGTGCCCGTACTCGACGCTTCACGCGCGCGTCGCATGGCGTGGCTGCCGTATGCCTCCATCGGTCTGGTCGGGGTGCTCTTCGTGGACCTCGTCCAACGCGAACAGTTCACTCCCGCGCGCGGTGTGGCGGTGGGCATGCTGTCGCTGCTGGTCGTGATTCTGGTCCGCCAGGCCGTCGTGAACGGCGAGGTCAACCGCCTGGACAAGCTGGCCGTGGGACGGGAAGCCGAAAGCCGACTGGCAGCACTCGTGAATCATGCGTCGGATCTGATCATGATCATCGACGTGGACAGCACCATCCGTTTCATGAGCCCGTCGGCGCACCGCATTCTCGGCATGCGCCCAGACGATCTGCTGGGCACGAACGGACTCGGACTGCTTCACGACGACGACGTGGAGAATGCCCAGCTCATGCTCGGGCGCCTGATGCAGCATCCGAACGCGCAGGAGACGTTCGTGTGCCGCATTCAGCACGGCAGCGGCGGCTGGCGCTGGGTGGAAGTCGTCTGCACGAATCATGTCGGTACGGACAGCATCAACGGGCTGGTGATCAACCTGCGTGACGTCACCGAGCGCCGGGAACTCGAGGGCAAGCTCGAGTGGCAGGCGTTCCATGATCCCATGACCGGTCTCGCCAACCGGGTGCTCTTCTCCGATCGCGTGAGCCATGCCCTTGAACGTCGTCAACGCAATGGCATGGCTCTGGGGGTGCTGTTCATCGATCTGGATCACTTCAAGATCGTGAACGACACGCTGGGGCACGCCGCGGGTGATGCGCTGCTGCGCGAGGCGGCGCGGCGCATTCAGGGCGCGGTGCGGGCCGCCGATACCGTGGCGCGCCTCGGGGGCGACGAGTTCGCGGTGCTGCTCGAGGATGCCACGGCCCGCGAATGCATCGACACGGGTGATCGCCTGCTGCATCAGCTCACGCGCGCGTTCACGCTCGAGGGCCGCGAGGTGTTCACCGGGGCCAGCATCGGCGTCACGGTGGCGGAGCTCGGGGTGACGTACGACGATCTGGTGCGCGACGCCGACGTGGCGATGTACGTCGCCAAGGGCGAGGGACGTGGACGCGTCGTGGTGTTCGAGGCGTCGATGCGCGAACAGGTGGCAGAGCGCCTGCACCTCGAAGCCGACCTGCGCCGGGCCCTCGAGCAGCGCGATCTGCAGGTGCACTATCAACCGCAGTTCGACCTGCGCACGGGCGAAGTGCTCGGCGCGGAGGCGCTGGTCCGCTGGATGCACCCGATCCGCGGCATGATTCCGCCGTCACGCTTCGTGCCGATCGCGGAGCAGGCCGGACTGATGGTGGAGATGAGTCGGTTCATTCTCAACGCGGCGTGCCGCGATGCGGCAAACTGGCGTCAGCCGAATGGCGCGATCGCGGATCTGCACGTGAGTGTGAACCTGTCGGGGCGCCATCTGCAGGACCCGGGCGTGGTGCAGGATGTCGCGCACGCCCTCGCCGACTCCGGGCTCGATCCGGCGCTGCTGACCGTGGAGATCACCGAGTCGGTGATGATGCACAACACGCAGGCCGCCATCGGTGTATTGCGAGAGCTGAAGGCGCTCGGGATCACCATTGCGATCGACGACTTCGGCACGGGGTATTCGTCACTGTCGTATCTGCAGCAATTCCCGATCGACATCCTGAAGATCGACAAGGCGTTCGTCGACAAGCTCGGTACCGCCGACAGCGACGAAGCGCTGGCGCGCGCGATTCTGGCGCTCGGTGACGCGCTCGGTCTCGCCACCGTGGCCGAAGGCATCGAGACGATGCGCCAGGTCGAGATGCTGCAGCAGCTCGGTTGCCTGCTCGGTCAGGGCTTCCTCTTCGCGCGCCCGCTCGCCTCGCGCGCCTTCGCCGACATGCTGCAGACCGGTGGCCTCGAGCGCCTTGCCAGCGATGTGCTGGGCCTGGCCGACCGCACGACGCACGCGGCCTAGCCGCCACATCGCCGCCGCACAAAAAAAAACGCGCGCGGAGGATGGCTGATGCCACCTGCCGCGCGCGATACTCCGGGCCTGACGAAGCGACGTAGGACTCCACGTGCCGCTGCTACCTTCGGGGTCCTGACGGGATTGGCGGGCCTGCGCCCTCCGGGACCCGGAGCAACTGGAAGGTAAACACTGGGGGCCGGGTTTTGAACTGATCAGTTCAGCGCCTCCGCAATCGCCCGTACGATGATCGGCGCCGCCTGGGCCACCTTCTCGATCGGTGCGTCCAGATGCGTCACCGCGCGAACTCGGCTCGGCGTCCACACGTTCAGGCGGACGCCCTGTTCCGCGGCGCGCCGGGCCACCTCGGCGGCGACGGCGCGGGGGAGGTCGATCATCAGGATGTTCGTGTCGGGCGGCACGATGGCGACGCCGGCGACCCCGTGCACCTGCTGTCCGAGGTAGTGGGCCGCTTCGTGATCCTCGGCGAGCCGATCGATGTGCTGGTCGAGTGCGTGGTGCGCGGCGGCGGTGATCACGCCGCTCTGGCGCATGCCGCCGCCGAAGCGCTTGCGGACCTTGCGAGCGCGGGTGATGAGATCGCGCGGACCGGCCAGGCAGGCGCCGATCGGTGCGCCGAGTCCCTTCGAGAAGCTCACCATGACGGTGTCCACCGGTCTCGTGTACTCGGTGAGGGCGGTTCCGCTGCGGATGGCCGCGTTCCACAAGCGCGCACCGTCCATGTGAATCGGCAACTGACGCTTTCGCGCCACGGCCGCGAAGGCGCGAATGGTGTCGAGGCTCGAAACCACGCCCCCGGCCCCGTTGTGCGTGTTCTCCACGCACACGAGCGAGGGATCGGCGCCATCGGCGGTGGGAAGGCGCACCGAGGCGTCAAGTTCCTCAGGCGTCATCACGAGGCCGGCGCCGCGCACGGGACGGACCTGCACACCGGCCAGCGCGGCGCTTCCGGCGACCTCGGAATGCACGATGTGCGCTTCGGCGTCGACGTAGATCTCCGTGCCGGGGGTGGTGAGCACCCAGATGGCGGCCTGATTGGCCATCGTGCCGCTGGGAAAGAAGAGCGCGGCCTCCTTGCCCAGCCGTTCCGCCACCGCCGCTTCGAAGCGATTGGTGGTGGGATCGTCCATGAGCACGTCGTCGCCGACTTCGGCTTCGGCCATCGCGCGCCGCATGGCAGCGGTGGGTCGGGTGACGGTGTCGCTACGGAGATCGAGCCACGGGGCAACGGCAGTCATCGGGGCGATTTCTTGACAGATGGTTTGGCCGGCGTGGTGGAGACGCGCGGTGGGGTGGGGCGTGGGGCCACGTCGCGCTCGGGGGCGGCGGCCTGCTGCAGGGCGGCCAGTTCGCCGCGTCGCAGATCGAACGCCTGCGCGAGTTCGCCACCAATCAGAAAGAGAAACGCACTGTAATAGGTCCAGAACACCACGGCCACGATCGCCGCGATGGTGCCGGTGTAGAGTGAGCTCGGATCGAAATGCCGGACCACGAGCCCAAAGACGTGGCGGGCGAGTTCGAAGAGGATCGTGGCCGAGGCGGCGCCGACAAGCGCGGCGCGACGCGGGGGCCGACGACGCGGCAGGGCGCGATACATCGTGTAGAACAGCCCCAGCACGACACTCAGGGCGAGCAGGCGTCCGAGCACGTACCCGACGCCGCTCATTGCATCTTCGCGGAGCCCCGTTTCGCGCAGCAGCGCGAGCCCACGCGTGGTGGCCAGGTCGAGGTACGTGGACAGGATCACGTAGACGACAACGGCCACCGTGGCGACAATGGTGGCCGCAAAGTCGAACAGTTTCCCCACCACGATGCCCCGATCCGAACCGTCGAAGCACAGCGCCAACACGCTGCGCAGCGACCCGAAGAGGCGCGTGGAGAACCAGGCAAACGAAATGGCCGAGTAGAGCGTGACCGTGCCACGCGTACTGAGCACGTCGGCGATCACCCCGCGGAGCAGCGCGCCGGCCGATGGGGCATCACTCGGGAGCAGGCGCTCGACGAGGGTCGTGACCGTCTGCGCCGCTTCCTCTGCCCCGCTGCCGAGCAGGAAGGACAGCCCGGTGACGAGGAGCAGTGTGAACGGCACGAGGGCGAGCAGGATGTTGAACGCCAGCCCGCCCGCGAGAAACGGGACATTGTCCTCCGCGCTCTGATTCCAGACGCGGCGGACAATGTCCCACCAGGGTTCAACCCTCGCCCGCGTCGTCGGCAGCGGCTGGCTCGCTCATGCGGCGCCGGTCTGCGTACGCAGACTTGGCGTCGGCCAGGTTGCGTTCGAGGTCGGCACGCGCGCGGGTGGCCGCCTCGCGACCCACGTCCACGGCGTCGCGCACGGCATCGGCACGCGAGCTCACAGCGTCACGCGTGCGTTCCTTCACGCGCGAGACGCGCTCCGTCACCTCGTCGCCCATGTCATCGGCCATTTCGCGAACGCGCTTGCTCGCCCGCCGGGCGCCCTGCTGCAGACGTTCACGGGTTTCGCGCCCGCTCGCGGGTGCGAGCAGCAGCGCGGCACCGGCACCGACCGCCAGGCCCAGCAGGAGCATGCCAAGTCCGCTGTCGCGGCCACGGTCCACCACGACCACACGGTCGTCGTCGTAATCATCACGCGCCATGGAACCTCCTAGGGAGAGACAACTCCAAACTGATCAGCTTGGGGATTTGGGGTGGTGAGTTGGGAGTTCACGGTTACCCGTGAACCCCGAACTCAAGACTCCCTACCCCAGACCGATCGGTTTGTTGATGGCCCAGCGCAACGGCTGGATTAGTCTGACAGATCCGCGTCGTCCGGCGCCGCCACGATCGTGGACGCACCGGTCGGCAACGGGCGATGCTGCGCGGGCACCTGCACGAACTGCTCCACGAACTTCGCCGTCCCCGCCATGCCGAGTTGCGTGAAGAGGAAGGTGAACTTGGCGTCGTACGCCGCGCCGAGCTTGGCGCGCACGTCAGCGGGGAGCGCCCACAGACGCTTCTTGAACGGACCGATCGCCTTCTTGCGCGTCTTGTAGTAGAACTGCGCATCGCTGTCGGTCGCCTTGCGTTCGTCCTTCGCGTTCACGTCGAGCCACGCGTAGATCTCGGCGAGCAGCTCCGCCGGGATGTGGTCGAACATGATGTTCTGGAAATTCGTCGCGAGGTGAATCTCGGCCGTCTCGCGCTTCGGGAAGTTGTTGAACGCGCCGTCGGGGAGCGTGGAGGCGCCATGCTGCACTGCGCCGGCCATGCCGTACTCGTCGCGCGCCAGCTTGGAGAGCGTTTCGAGCGTGTCGAGATCGAGCGCCACATCGGCGATCGAGCCGTCGGCGAGCACCACGCCGCCGTGCGACGTGCCCGACTGCACGGAGATCTTGGAGAGCCCCGCCGTTCCGGGCGCCTGCGCCGCGAGCGTGCGGTTGAAGCCCTGCATGAACGCATGCAGTTCTTCCGGCGTGGAGTTCTCGGTGCCCACTTCACCGATCTCGCCGCCGATCGAGATGGTCACGCCCTTCGGCTCGGCCGCGCGCACGAACTTCGTGATGTCGACGCACACCTCGTAGTTGAGACGCTGCTGCTCATCGAGGTTGGGCTTCGACAGATCCACGAGCGTGGAGGTATCCACGTCGATGTTGTAGAAGCCGGCGGCGACCGCCTCGGTCACCAGCGACTTGACCGCGTTCACCTCGGTGACGGGATCCACGGCGAACTTCTTGTGATTGACCTGGAAGTGGTCGCCCTGGATGAACACCGGGCCGCGGAAGCCTTCGCGCAACGCCGCCGCCAGCATGACCGACACATATTCGGCCGGCCGCTGCTCGGTGTAGGCGATTTCGGAGCGCGCGATCTCGAGGATGAACGCGCCGGCGTTCATCTGCTTCGCGGTGCGGAAGATCGACCGCGCGGTGTCGTACGACATCGCCCGCACGTTGATCGCCGGCACCGTGAAGCCGGCGCACTTGCCCTGACCGCGCGCCACGTAGAGCTCGTGGATCGAGCCGGGGCGCACGCCGACGGCCTGACCAATCTCCCAGATGGCCCAGCGCGCGAAATCGCGCTCGCCTTCCGTGGCCCCGAACACCGCCTGGTGCACGAGCGCATCGAGGCGACTGGTCGCGAGCGCGGCTTCGTCGTGGACCTGCAGCTTGCCATCGGTCACACTGACGGCGCCGCCGAGGAGGGGCGCCGGGTTCATCGTCGATTCGGACATGTGGTGTCTTTGGAGGCCGCCCGCCGACTGCCGGGCGTATCAGAAGGCGCCGGCGCCAACCTCGTCCGGGCGGGGTGAATCATCGTCGGAAAGTTCCCACCAGAGGGAGCCTGGCGGCAAGGGCGTGATGGGACGCTGGACCGCAGGTTGCGCACCCCACGGTCCAAATTCAGAGGCGCCAGCGAGGGTTGGGCGGCGGAAGGGTGTCCCATTCTGCGCGAGCGGCGTCACTCCCGGCCCGCCCGAGCAAGGCGTACGCGAACTGCTTGCCGAGCTCAACCCCCGGCTGATTGAAGGCATCGATGCCGTACAGTTCGCCCGCGTAGGCGGTGGCCAGCGCGAAGGTCTGCATCAGCGCGCCCAGGTGCCAGGCGTCGATCTGATCGATGGTCAACGTGGCGTTGAAGCGACCCCGGGCCGCGAGCGCACCGGCGGTCGCGCGCTGCTCGATATCAATCAGCTCGCCCAGGGTGTGCCCCCCGAGGTAGCCGAGCTCCGCGATGTCGCCGTGGCGAGCGGGAATGCGCCCGTCCCCTTCGCGCCCCTTCACGGCGATGAAGGTGACCGTCTTGTCGAACGGCCCCTCCATGAAGAGCTGGACCTGCGAGTGCTGATCGGTGGCCCCGAGCGCCGGTAGCGGCGTCGGTCCGACGGAGCGGCCGTCGGTGCGCACCTTGCCGAGGGATTCGGCCCAGAGCTGCACGAACCAGAGGGCGAGATCGCGCAGCGGGTCGGCGTACGGCATGAGCACCTGCACCGAACGGCCATGCGCGGTATCGGCGAGCCACTGCATCACGGCGAAGGTGCCGGGCAGGTTGCTCGCGAGGTCGGCCGACGCGGCGCGCGCGGTGATGTCGGCGGCACCCGCGAGGAGTGCGCGCACATCGATGCCGATGAGCGCGGCCGGCAGGATGCCGACCGGCGACAGGACCGAGAAACGTCCACCGACGTTGGGCGGAATATCGCAGGTGCGAATGCCCTCGGCGCGGGCGATCTTGCGCAGCGCTCCCACCTCCGGATCGGTCACGAGCACGAGGTGCGCCTTGGCGGGTTCCTCACCGACGGCCCGTGCCAAGGCATCGCGCACGATGAGATACTGCGCCATGGTCTCGACCGTGCCACCGGACTTGGAAACCACCAGGACGAGCGTGCGCGCGAGATCGAGTCGGGCCAAGGTGGCGCTGATCGTGGTCGGATCGACGTTGTCGAGGACGTGCAACCGCGGCCGATGACCGCGCTGGGCGGCGCTGAGTTCGTTCCAGCGTGGCGGACAGAGCGCCGTGCGCAGTGCGATCGGGCCGAGCGCCGAGCCGCCGATGCCCAGGAGCAGGATCTCTTCGAACCGTCCGTCCATCTCGGCCGCGATCGCCAACGACTGCTCGAGCAGGGCGTGGTCGTTGGCCAGCGTGAGGAACCCTAGGTCGCCCGTTCGCGCGTGCACGGCAGCGTGCGCCCTGGCAAACGGTGCAGCGGCATGGGCCCACTGCGTCTCGGTGATGCCCGCGCCGTGCGGCAGCGCACCGGCCATCATGTTGGTGAAATCGAGAGCAAGCGTCATGGCGTGGAGGTGCCTTCGCAGGCGTCAGGGCGTGGGTGCGTCGGAGATGGTGACCACGAGTCCGTCGTGCGCGGGCATGATGCCGGCGGGCAGTTCGGCTTCGAGTGACGCGTGAAAGTTGTCGTGCGTGAGATGCGTGAGATACGTGCGCGCGGCTCCCACCTGCCGGGCGGTGGCCACCGCTTCGCTAATGGACAGATGCGTGGGATGCGGCGCACGGAGCAGCGCGTTGAGTACCAGCACCTCGACGCCTCGGAGCGCCTCGAGCGCGTCGGGAGGGAGCGCCTTGGCGTCGGTGACATACCCGAGGGCGCCGATGCGATAGCCAAGGACGTGCGCGCGCCCGTGCGGCACCTCGAACGGGCGTACGCGGGTGCCGGCGGCCTCGAACGGCTGCCCCGCGTCGATCACGCGGAGCTGCCCCTCGGGCCGCGTGGTCCCGGGCAGCGTCTCGAATCGGTCGTCGACGATGTATGGGAAGCGGGCCCGCAGCGTGTCGAGCGTGGGGGCGGCCGCATAGAACGGCAGTGCGGCACCGCGCTTGATGGTGAACGCGCGCAGATCGTCGATGCCGTGAATGTGGTCGGCGTGCTCGTGCGTGAAGAGCACGGCGTCGATGCTGGTGACGCTCGCCGCAACGAGCTGCAGACGCAACTCCGGCGGCGTGTCGATCAGGAGGCGCGTGCCCGACGCCGTCTCGATGACGGCGCCGGACCGCGTGCGCCGGTCACGCGGATCGGGCGACCGACAGACGGCGCACCCGCAGCCGATCTGCGGGACGCCGAAGCTGGTGCCGGTGCCAAGGAAGGTGAGGCGCACGGGTTCCCGTACGGGCGCCTCAGACCGTCTCGACCTTCAGGAGGTTGGTCGTCCCGGGCACATCGAACGGCACCCCCGCGGTGACCAGCACGCGATCGCCCTTGGTCACGAGATGCATGTCGAGGGCGGCCCGGAGGGCCATGGCGACCATGTGATCATAGCCGCGGGCGGTGGGCACCAGGTGTGGTACGACGCCCCAGACGAGCGAGAGCTGCCGACAGACGCGCGGCTCGTCGGTGAGGGCAAGAATGGGCACGCTCGGACGGTGCGACGAGACGATCCGCGCCGTGAAGCCGCTCTTGGTGAAGGTCACCACGAGTGGGGCGTCGAGCATGCGCACGGCCGCCACCGTGGCCGCGGCGATCGCTTCTTCGGAGTTCACGCTTCCGCTGACCCGTCGATCGGAGCGATGGGTCGGACCGGGGCGCGGATGTGTCTCGATCTCGGTGATGATGCGGCGCATCGCTTCCACGGCGAGGCGGGGATACTTGCCGGCGGCCGTTTCGGCCGAGAGCATCACCGCGTCGGTGCCGTCGAGAATCGCGTTGGCCACGTCGCTCGCCTCGGCGCGCGTGGGCCGCGGATTGTCGATCATGGACTCGAGCATCTGCGTCGCCGTGATGACCGGACGCCCCATGCGATTGGCCGTGGCGATGATGCGCTTCTGCGCCAGCGGAATCTCCTCGAACGGGAGTTCCACCCCCAGGTCGCCGCGCGCCACCATCACGCCGTCGGTGGCCTTCATGATCTCTTCGATGTTCTCGAGCGCCACGTCCTTCTCGATCTTGGCGACGATGAGCATCGACTTGGGGATCAGTGCCCGCAGCTCGTCGATGTCCTGCGCCCGTCGGACGAAGCTGAGCGCGACGGCGTCGAGTTCATTGGCCACGGCGAACTCGAGGTCGGCCTTGTCCTTCTCGGTGAGCGACGGCGCGGAGACCGCGATGCCGGGGAGGTTCATCCCCTTGTTGCTCGTGAGCGTCCCGCCGTGCACGATCGTGGCCCAGACACGCGGGGCCTCGACGCGCGTCACCACGAGCTCGAAGAGCCCGTCGTTGATGAGGATGCGATTCCCGGGGGTCACATCGTTGGCGAGCGCGGCAAAGGTCGTCGGGATTTCGTCACCCGTTGCGACTTCCTCCGGCGCGAGCACCACCGTTTCACCGGGCACCAGCTCGCGCTTGGCCGGCAAGGCGCCGATGCGAATACGCGGCCCCTGCAGGTCTCCGAGAATGGCAACGGCCGCCCCCATCGCCTCGGCCACCTCACGCACCGTGGCGATCGTACGCGCGTGCTGCTCGTGCGTGCCATGCGAGAAGTTGATGCGGGCGACGTTGAGGCCGGCCTCGATCAACTCCCGGATGGTCTCGGCGTTGTTGCTCGCCGGGCCCAGCGTGCCAACGATCTTGGTGCGCGGCACATGCCGTCGATGAAAGGGCGCGCTGGCGCCATCATCGCTCAGGCCATCGGCAATCGCGCGCTCGGGACCGGTCCGGGGAATCGTCATCACACTGGGGAGTGTTTCGGTGATCGGCAACGGATACTCCGAGGGGGTTAAACGGCGGCGAGAGCCGCGCGCTTGCGGGCCAGACCCGCGAGCAACGTGACGAACGATTGCTCGAACGAGGCAAGCCCTTCCTGCAACAGCGTGTCGGTGACGGCGGCGAGCGAGACCCCGTGCGCCTCGAGCGCCGCGAGCGTCCGATCGGCGTCAGCGACATCCTCGGTCACCGATGCACGAACTTCGCCGTGATCGCGAAACGCCTCGAGTGTGGCGGGGGGAAGCGTGTTCACCGTGTCGGGGCCGATGAGCTCCTCGACATAGATGACGTCGCGGTAGGCCGGATTCTTCGTGCTGGTGCTCGCCCAGAGCGGCCGCTGCACGCGGGCCCCCTTGGCGGACAGCGCCGCCCAGCGGGCGCCGGCGAACTGCGCCTGGAAGAGGCGATAGGCGAGCCGGGCATTGGCGATCGCGGCCTTGCCCTGCAGCCTGGCAGCCTCACCCCCCATCGCCGCAAGCTGCTTGTCGATGGCCGAATCGACGCGCGAAATGAAGAAGCTGGCCACACTGGCTATCTGATCCACCGGCAGCCCGGCGGCCGCCCGCTGCTCGAGTCCCGAGAGGTAGGCGTCGATGACCCGGGCATGCGCCTCGATGGAGAAGAGCAGCGTGACGTTGACGTTGATGCCGTCGGCGATGAGCTGCTGCACGGCCACCGCACCCTCCGGCGTGCCGGGCACCTTGATCATGAGGTTCTTGCGATCGACCACTGCCCAGAGCCGACGGGCCTCGGCGATGGTGCCTTCGGCGTCTCGCGCGAGATCGGGCGAAACCTCGAGCGAGACATAGCCGTCCACGCCCTTGGTGGCCTCGTACACGCCGCGAAACTGGTCGCACGCCGCGCGCACGTCGGTCGCGGCAAGGGTGAAGAAGGCGTCGCGGTCGGAGAGCGTCGCGGGGACGGTTGCGAGTTCCGCGTCGTAGGCCGCCCCCTCCGCCAGCGCCTTCTCGAAGATCGTGGGGTTCGAGGTCATGCCCGTGAGGGCATCCTCGGCGATCCGGCGCGCCAGATCGCCGTTGGAAAGCATGACGCGATCGATGTAGTCGAGCCAGAGGGACTGGCCGGCGGCGTGGAGCGCGTGCAATCGAGTGGACATGGACCGAGGCAGACGACGTTGAGGAGACGCGATACAACCATGCATGGTAATGCGCTGCAGGGTCCGGCGGCGAGGGGCGAGCCGACGGAAAGCGGTCGGAACCGTTTACACGTCAGTGTACACTTCGTCATGCCTCGACATTTTCGTGCTCTCCCCCTTGTGGCTGTGCTTGCCGCCGCTTGCGCCTCGCGCACCATGGGCGTGCCGGCGGCGGCCGCCGCCTCGCCGGTTGCGAGCAGCGCGTGCGCGGCCTCGCCGAGCGTGCCGTCGCGAGCGGCTGAGCCGGTGACGGGCCCCGAAGCCGCGGCGGTGTTCGACTCCGCCTGGCGCATCATCCAGCGGACGCACTGGGACTCGACCTACAATGGCACCGACTGGCCGCAGGTGCGGGCTGACCTGCGCCCGAAGGCCGCCGCGGCACGCACACGCGGCGAGCTCCGCGCGGTGCTGAGCGAGATGGTGGGGCGGCTCCGGCAATCGCACTTCGCCCTGATCCCTCAGGAGGTTGCCGACGCCGCCCCGACAACCAGTGCGGCGAATCGCTCCGGAGGCTCGCTCGGTTTCGACGTGCGCCTGCTCGACCAAGTGATGGTGGTGAGCCGCGTCGATACCGGCGGCCCGGCCTGGAACGCTGGGGTACGGACCGGGTGGGTACTCGACGCGGTGGGCAGCTGTCCGCTCGCGACCCGACTGGCGGCACTGCCCCGGCAAACCGACGCGCGGCTCACGTCGCTTGACGCCTATCGGGCTACCATGCAGACGCTCGCCGGCGCCAGTGGGGACACGGCCCACCTGCGCTTTCGCGACGGACGTGACACGCCACAGCAGTTGGCGATCGTGCAGGGAGATCCGGCCGGAACGGTGACCAAGTTCGGCAACCTGCCGGCGATGGCCGCTCATCTCCGCTGGGAGCGCGTGCGAGACGCGGGACGCACGATCGGCGTGATCCGCTTCAATATCTGGATGCCGGTGCTCAGCGCGCAGTTCGATGCCGCGATGGATTCACTCCGCGGGAGTGACGCGATCGTGCTCGACCTGCGCGGCAATTTTGGCGGGGTCGGCGGTATGTCCACCGGCATTGCCGGCCATTTCCTCGACAGTGCGGTGGCCATTGGCACGATGCACGCGCGCGGGAGTACCACCAACTTCCTCGCCAATCCGCGGCGCGTGGATACGCGCCAACAGCGCGTGACGCCGTTTGCCGGGCCCCTCGC
>JBDHVK010000098.1:0-15510 GCA_039809645.1 Gemmatimonas sp. | reverse complement strand
CGCTCTGGTCCATTCACGGCAGCTCCGCCACCGATATCGTCGCCACCGGCGAGAATGGCGTGGGGCTGCGGTTCAACGGATCGCAGTGGCTCACCTACAGCGCCTCCACCACCGGCACGCTTGCGGGCGTGTTCGCGCTGGGTCCATCGAGCTACCTGAGTGTGGGCTCGAACAGCGCCGGCAATGCCGGCGTGGCGTTCGTCGGCAACGCCTCCGGGTGGTCCGCCACCTCCACGGGCAGCACGCGGATGCTGACCTCCGTGTGGGGTCCCTCCGGCAGCGACGTCTACGCCACCGGCGAGGCTGGCACGATCCTGCGGTACAACGGCAGTGCCTGGTCCACGATGACGAGCGGCACGAACGATTTGCTGTGGAGTGTCTCGGGAGCGAGCGATGCCACCGCGGGCTTTGCGGTGGGCTACAACGGCACCATCGCCACCGCGACTCCGCAGCTCGGTCTGGTGGCGGGGCTGCAGCAGCGCGCCACGCGCGCCGCGCTCTCGGCCGCGACGCTCAACCCCCGCAGCGGTGCCGCCGTGACGCGCGGCGCGCTCCCCGCCGGCCTCGCCCGCCGGCATCGCAAGCGCTAAGCAGCGCTTTCAAGGCGATTTCAAGGGGTCAGAGCTGTTGATCGGGCTTCAAGGGGTCGGCGGTTTCAAGGCGGTTTCAAGGGGTCAGAGCTGTTGATCGCTTCAAGGCGTCGGCGTGGTTGACCGCGCCAGGCGTCCGTCGCGCCGAACGCGGCGCTGCTCGGAGGCACGAAAACCCTTCGGAGACAACGAGAAAGCGGGGGCCACGGGGAATGTGAAATCGTCCCCCCGTGGCCCTCGTCTTTTCCGTGGTACCTGCTGGGCAGTCGGATCGCGATCAACAACTCCGACCCCTTGAACCCCGATCAACAACTCTGACCCCTTGAAACCCGATCAAGAACTCCGACCCCTTGAAACCTGACCATCAGGCGAGACGAACGTCCGAGGCCGGATCCAACACACCTAGTCTCTTGAGAACGCCGCCAGCGTCGGCCCCATTGCGTCGATGGTTTCGCGCGCCGCCCAGCGGTCGCGGCCATTGTAGAGAAACGCGAAGGCCAGAATCTCGCCGTTCTCGGCGGTGACATAGCCCGCCAGGCCGATCACCTCGTTGGTCGTGCCGGTCTTCGCGTGCAGGTTGCCCTGCGCCGGCGTGGCCCGCATGCGGTTGCGGAGCAGCTCCGACTCACCGGCCACGGGCAGCGAGGCGTGGAACGCGCTGCCCCAGCTTGCGTGGTGCGCGTGATCGAGGAGCTGGACCATGGCGCGCGGCGTAACGCGATCGAGCACCGACAGACCGCTGCCGTCGGTGGCCACCACGGCGTTGGCGCGCGCGCCGACCTGCCGGGTCAGGAACTCCTGCAGCGTGGCGTTCCCCGTCTCCGCCGACCCAATGCCCTTGCGCTCCACACCGCGCGGCGCGTTGCGGAAGAGCATCTCGGCCAGGTGGTTGATGCTCTCGCGGTTCATGACTGACACCAGCTTGGCGAGCGGCGGCGACGGCAGGCTCGTCACCATCGTGGCGCCCTCCGGTGTCCGCCCCACCTTGAGATCGCCCTCGATGCGCACGCCCTGTGACTCGAGTGCGGCACGAAAGGCCCCCGCGGTGAACGTGACGGGATCACCGACCACGAGCTGATAGCGCACCGTGCCCGCGCGCGCGCCAATGGTGCCGGACACCACCACGCGATCATCACCCACCCGTCGCGCGCTGATGCGCGAACCGCCACCGGCCACCACGCGAACCGTGTTCGTGATGGAGAGGCCGGTCGTCGCCGGCTCCAGGAACACCTTGGCGTTGCCGCCGGTGCTCGTCACACCCACGATGACGATGTTCTCGTCGAGCGAGAGCGCCGAAAACGGCGCGGCATACCCCGCACCTGCATAGCGTGTGAGCCACCCCTCGGGGATGCGCCGCGACTCGAAGGCGCTCGCGTCGGCGATGAGATCGCCCATCACGCGCTTGATGCCCGCACCGGCCGTGAACTGCGCCAGCATCGTCATCGGCGCGTCGGGGCCACCGCGTACGAAACGGGGGGAGAGCGACGGGTCGCCGTCGCCTCGCAAGATCAGGTTGCCGCGCAGGGTACCAGTGACCGGATCGAAGCTGCCTTCGCGCAACACATCGGTGCTGAAGGCGTGCTCGGGCCCCAGCCGATCGAGCGCGATGGCCGAGGTGAAGAGCTTCATCGTGCTCGCCGGCACGATCTGCTCGTCGGGCTGATGCGCAAAGAGTGTGTCACCGCGCGTGATGCTGATGACCATCGCTCCCCACTCGCCATTGCGCGTGCGACTCGTGAGCAGCGTGCCGAGGTCGGCGCCAAGCGCCGACGCCCCGCGCGGCGTGGTGTAGCGCAACACCGGCACCACCGGTGCCCGTGTCGGGCGTTTGGTGGAACGCGACGAGCGCGTCGCGGGACGTTTCGTGGTGGTGGCCGCGCGCTTGGGCTGACGTTTGCGGGCCTGCTGGAACGCGGCGGGGGCGGCATCGAGCGCCGGCGGAACCACGAGCGTGGCGCCAACGGCGAGCAGGGAGAGAGCCACCACGCGGGCCGCGCGTCGAACGGAGAGCAGCTGAGGCATCACACCTTGAGAACGTACCCGCGCTTCCATGCCGCCCAGAGAATCAGGAACCAGAGCAGCACGAAGCACACCGCATAGGCCAGCGAGGCTTCCCGCGGCGGAAGCCATGACGCGTATACCGTCTTGAACACGAATGTCTGCGCGGAGATCCGGGTGGCCGGCTGAAGCGCGGTGGCGGGCGACGTCTCCCACGTCCAGATCGACGCGATGCCCCGCGCCATCAGCCCCGAGCCGAGAAACGCGAGCATGGGATTGGTCCCGTACACCACGAACGGAAACGTCCACCGACGCCACTGCATGACATCGATGATCCACATGCAGGTGGCGAGCGACACCGCACCCATCCCGGCCGTGAAGATCACGTACGAACTGGTCCAGATGCTCTTGTTGATCGGGAACACCCAGTTCCACATCAGTCCGAGCATCATGGCCAGTGCACCAACCGCAAACAACCCCGCCAGGCGCTCCGTGAGCGGAACCTGCGTGCGACCGATCGATTTTCCGGCGAAGGTCCCGAGCATCATCGTGCCCACCGCCGGGATCGTGCTCAGCAACCCTTCAGGGTCCCACGTCTTCGAGCCGCTCCAGAGATGGTTGAGCCCGAACACCGTGCGGTCGAGCCACGCGCTCAACAGCTGATCGGGTTTGTCGAGCACGAAGCGGCCAGGCACACCGGTATCCGGTACCGGCACGAGCGTTTGCAGCGCCCAGTAACCGAAGAGCAACGCCGCGACGATGCCCACCTGCTGCCGCAGCGTCGTGCGCCACGTGAGGAGCCCTCCCACCAGATAGGCCACGCCGATACGCTGCAGCACGCCCATCACGCGCCAATGCTCGAGGCGGTCCACGACCCGTTCACCGAAGCCGGCGCCCGGCATGTTGGGCGGCCAGGTGAAGAACGGGAAGCCCGACAGCAGAAAGCCGAAGAGAAAGATCAGCGCCCCGCGCTTGAGAATCTGACGCAGGATCGCGGATTCATCGTCTCCGCGCGCGCGCCGCGCACGCAGTGAGAGTTCGGTGGTGATGCCGACGATGAAGAGGAAGAACGGGAAGATGAGATCGGTGGGCGTCCAGCCGTTCCACTCGGCGTGCTCGAGGGGCGGATAGATCGCCGACCAGGTGCCCGGATTGTTGACGAGCAGCATCCCCGCGACGGTCATGCCGCGGAAGACGTCCAACGAGATGAGCCGCTCGGTGGTCCGCTCGGTGCGCGCGGTCACGGCTGCTTGGCGGGCGCGGCGGACGGCTTGCCGGTGGGCGCCTGCGGAGACGTCAGCCGCCAGTTCGTGGAGTCGCACCGCACCTCGATCGCGCGGTCCGGTGAGGTCTTCCCATCGTGGTCACCGCCCACATAGTGACCGCGAAGGTTCACCGTCACCGTCTTGCCGTTGTCGGCGTCCGTCTTGCCCCGATAAATGACGAGCATGGTGGTGTACGGCCCCACATCGGCGAGCTTGGCCTTCACCTGCGCCTGCGCCTTGGGATCCCCGTTCCAGAAATACGTCGGGCCCTTGGCCTGCAGCACCTTGAAGCCGTCCTCGGGTACCGCCGAGTCGGTCCCATACGCCGAGAGGTAGCGCTGCGGCAACGGTGAGGCCGCCTTGATGTAGTCGAGCACGGCGAGCGCGACGGGGGTCGAATCGACGCTCACGCACGCCGGGCCGGCCTCGGCCTGCTTGTTGCCCGCTTCGGACGCCTGATCCTTGGGCGCCCCGCCGCAGGCCACCAGGCCGGCGATCCAGACCATCAGTACAAGTGAACCGTTACGGACATGGGGGTACGAAATCATGGCGGGTTCACTGGGCAGGTGGTACATCAACGGGGTGGGCAGCCTGAGAGTGACAGCGTCCGCGAGGTTTGTCGAGGGGCGACCTCGCACACCTGAACGAGGAGGGATGGTACTGATGGCCTCGAACAACGCAGTCGTACGGGAAGGAATCTCCGCCGGCCTGATCGGCGCCACCGCCATCGCGGCGTGGTTCGGCATCCTCGATGCCGTGGAGGGGCACGTTTTTGACACCCCCATCATGCTCGGGGGTTCGCTCGGCACGCTCTTCCTGCAGGGCGACCTGCCCAGTCGCGCGGCCGCCTTCCTCTTCTATACCGTCTTCCACTTCGGGCTCTTCTGCGGCATCGGCCTGCTCTTCTCCTGGGTCGTGCACCAGGCGGAGCGAGTGCCGTCGGCCTTCATCGGTTTCGCCGGCCTGTTCGTCGCCTTCGAGGTGGGGTGGGTGGGCTGGACCACCGTGCTGGCCGAGGGCTTCGGCACCCTCACCTGGGCACAGGTCTTCGTCGCGAATCTGATCGCGTCGGCGGCGATGGGGGTGTACATGTGGCGGCAACACCCCGCGCTTCCGAGCCGCGTCAACGCAGTCCTGGCGGGCGCTCAGGAGTAGCCAATCGGGTCGGTGACATCCGCGCCCCGATGGAGCCTCGGACTTCGGTCTCGGGCGCCATCGGGGCGCCTTCATACTGATGCTCTGAGAATCAATTTCGTATAACCGTATGATTTTTAATGACTTGCCGAAGATCATCGTTAAGCCCGGCGCCTCGTCAACCGAGACTTGTTCTCATCGTTGACCGGAGCGCCGCATGTCGTCGGCGCTCCAACAGGAACCTGGCGACGGAGCCAGACCAGCCGGTGGTACGTTCATGTTCTGGAATCGCATTTCGGGCCGAGCTCGCACATCGCGGTCGGCCGCGCAGGGCATTTTTTCGGTCTCGCCTGGCGAGGCCCGCAATCGGATCGAGTTCTTTGGCATCACCCCCGACGACTTGGGGACGATTGCCAGCTGGCGTGAGCCGTGTGAGGCCGCGCTTGATCAGCTGATCGACGACTTCTACGCCTACATGTTCCGGGATCCGGCGATCAAGGCGCTGGTCCTCAAGCACAGCACCGTGGAGCGGCAACGCGGTCTCGTCACGCCGTACCTGCGCAGCATGTTCAGTGGCCGGATCGACGACGCGTACGTCGCGGCGCGCGTGCGCGTCGGCAAGGTCCACGACGACATCGACCTCGACTCATCCTGGTACGTGGCGATGTATCAGGTCATTCGCCTCTCGGCGCACAATGCGGTGCGCCAGGCCGGCGCATCGGCTGCCGAGGTGAAGGCGTTCGCTGACGCCTTCTCCAAGATCGTGCAGCTCGACATCGCGCTGGTGTTCACGGCGCTCTCGGGCTCGCGGCAGCGCAAGCTCGACCGGGCGCATGCGGAGACCAAGCAGGAGCACGACCGCGCCACGACCTTCCTCGAGGAGATCGGGGAGATGCTCGACGCGCTCGCGGCCAAGGATCTGTCGCGCCGCATGACGCGCCGGTACGACGGCGAATACGGACGCCTGCAGGATCAGTTGCACGCCGCCATGGATGCGTTGCAGCAGACCCTCGAGCAGGTGCGCACCGCGTCCGAGGAAGTGGCGGCGGCCTCGCGCGAGATCACGCATGCCAGCGGCGCACTCGCTGATGCCGCCGTGGAGCAGCAGCGCACACTCGATCTCGCCACCGAGTCGATCACGCAGATCGCCGGCGACTCCCGCGTGGGAAGCAACGCGGCGAGCACGTCGCACCAGTTGGGTACGAAGGCGCGTGAGCAGGCCGATCGCGGCGCCGAAGGCTCCACGCGGCTCGGTGAGGCCATGAAGCGCATCGCCGACGCATCGCAGGGCACCGCCAAGGTCATCAAGGTGATCGACGAGATCGCCTTCCAGACGAATCTCCTCGCGCTCAACGCAGCCGTGGAAGCGGCGCGCGCGGGCGACGCCGGGCGAGGCTTTGCGGTGGTGGCCGAAGAAGTGCGTTCGCTCGCCATTCGCAGTGCCGAAGCCGCCAAGTCAACCGCCGAACTGATCGAGCGGGCGGTCTCCGAAGCGGGCAGCGGCGTGGCGGTGAATCAGGAAGTCAGCGCGTCGCTGGCCGGCATGCACCAGGTTATGGATCAGCTGGCCGGATCCACCTCCGAAACCGCGAACGCGAGTGCAAGTCAGCTCCGGCGGGTGGAGTCGTTGCGGGAGATGATGGATCGCCTCGCCCAGACCGGCCAGAGCACTGCGGCGAGCAGCGAGGAATCGGCGAGCGCCGCGCAGGAGCTCTCGGCGCAGGCTGATGCGATGCAGCGTCTGGTGGGTCAGTTCACGCTCGCGGTGCGCGAGCACGGCCGGCGCCACATGCGGGTGGCGTAGCGCGGCACAGCGGCAACCGCTGGGGCCGACGAGCGGTCAGTCCCAGTCGAAGTCGAGCATCTCGGCCAGCGCAGCAAGGCCGTCGCGCCACTGCGCGGCGGCCTTGCTCGCGTCGGCGACGCCCGTGAACTCGAGCGTCACGGCACAACGCGCATTGCCCTGCCGCTCGATCGCGAACGCCACCTGCCCGCCGCTTGGCAGATCGATCCGCACGAAGCGCGGCGCCAGGTTGGACACGATGCGAAAGCCCGGCTCCGGCGCCCAGTTGCGGCGCGACGTGTCATTCACGGCGCCATACACCGCCTTGGCCGGCACTTCGAAGACGCGACGGACAGCGGGGGCCATCAGCGCACCGCCTCGGCGTTCGCTGGCGCGACCCATCCGACCTGCGCGCTCGCCTCGCTGTCTTCGCCGCGCTTGGACCACTTGAAGAAGACCACCGTCATCACCGCGTAGAAGAAGACACCGCCCGGGATCCACATGATGAGGCCACCGTACTGCTGGTCCTGCATCGGCGTGATGCCGAGCAGGCGCGGGGCGGCCGCATACGCGGGATAGAGCAGCGTGTCGGCCATGGCGATGTAGATCGAGATGATCGACATCGGGATGACCATGAGGAAGCAGTAGAGCATCTGCGCCGGATACGCCGCGCGCGGGAGCTCCGGGAGCGGCGACATGAGCGGCCACCACATCAGCACACTCGCCGCAATGAACATCAGGTGCTGCAGGATGTGCACCGGATGATTGGCGAGGGCGAGATTGTAGTTGGGCGGCAGGTGCCAGAAGGCCAGCACCAGATTGAACCACACGAAGCACGCCACGATGGTCGTGTGGGTCTTCGCGAGGCGCGCCAGCAGCGGCACGCGCAGCAGCGGCCGCAGCATCCACCCCGGCGTGCCCGCAATCATGAGGGGCGGCACGACGAGCGTGAGGATGAGGTGCTGCACCATGTGCGCGCTGAACAGATAGAAGTCGCTCAGGTCGTGCAGCGGGCCATTCAGCGTGACGAAGAGCAGCGCGAGCGCCGTGAAGTACGACAACTGCTGCCACGGCGACGGACCGGCCGGTGCCGCTGCCAGATCGAGTTGCGCCGCGTCCGCCGTGTCGGCCGTGAGGCCGGCCGGGAAGCGATCCGCCGCACTCGGCCCTCGCTTGGCGCGCCACAGATACACGCCTGCAAACGCAGCAATACCGATCGCCGTGCTCGGGTGCACGGAGAAGTCGGAAAGGGCGAGACGGGCGACGGGGTGGAGCATACCGAAAGCTAGCGAAGCACCCGGCAACCCCAAACTCAAAACCCCAAACCCCAAACTGATCAGTTTGGAGTTTGGGGTTCCGGGTTCGGAGTCGACGGGCTCAGGAAATGACGCCCAACCGCAACACCAGCTTCGAGAACAGGAACAGCAGCCCGATGAGCGTCAGCGCGGCAACGATCAGCGGGCCCGTGAACAGCGCCCGGAACAGCTTGTTGTCGTACTTGAGATGCATGTAGTACATGACGACGATGTAGAACTTCACCGCCGACATGATCAACAGGCTCGGGACGAACGCCGCGCTGGCGACGAACGACGGGATGTAGTAGGCCGCAACTTCGACGATCGTGATGACCGTGAGGATCACCGCGATCTTCCAGTAGGTCGAGAAGTCGGGGTGATGCTCGTCGTGGGCGGCGTGTGCCGCGGCGTGTGCGTGATCGGCCATCATTGCCTCACTGAATCAGGTAGACGAGCGTGAAGATCGCGATCCACACGACGTCGACGAAGTGCCAGTACAGGGCGGCGATATCGACGAGCAGCGCATCCGACGGCTTGAGGCCACGCTTGTAGTCGATCGCCAGCAGCGTGAGCAGCCAGAGCACGCCGGCGGTCACGTGCGCGCCGTGGAAGCCGGTGAGCGTGAAGAAGCTCGAGCCGAACAGGTTCGTCCGGATCGTGAGCCCTTCGTGGATGAACGACGTGAACTCGTACGCCTGGAAGCCGAGGAACGTGGTGCCGAGCAGCGCGGTGGCCCACAGCCAGAGCTTCGACGACTCGCGGATGCGATCCCAGGCCGTGTGCTTCGGCTTGTCGGCGTTCTGCACGGCGGCGAGCGCCATCACCATGGCGAACGACGACATGAGCAGCACGAACGTCGAGGCCGACGTGATCGGGATGTTCAGGATGGGCTTGAACACCTGACCGGTGGCCGGATTGGTCCACGCCTCGTGCGGGTACGGCCCCTCGGGGCTGCGACCCTTGTAGATCAGGTACGTGGAGATCAGCGACGCGAAGAGCATGCACTCGGACCCGATGAAGGTCCAAATGGCGATCTTGCGGTTGTCGAGCCCGAGCGACGTGTGATGGCCGCCGGCGTGTGCGTGGCCGTCGCCGTGGGCGGCGGGAGCAGTGGTGGCGGTCATCTCAGTGGTGATCCTCGAGCGGCGTGAGCAGCCAGTTGTAGAGCGAACCGATCCAGATCACGGCGCCGGTGAGCATCACCGCCACCGCCGTCTTCCAGCTCGAGTCCATCCACAGCAGGCCGGCGAACATCACGATGATGCCGAACGCCACGATCAGCGGCTGAATCGACGGGTTGGGCATGACGATGCCGAGTTCCTGCGACGTCGGAATGCGCTTGCCCGCTTCTTCCGCGGCCGTGGTTTCGTGCACCAGCTCCGCCCCTTCCTTCATGTTCCAGAGCGGGTAGCGGCTCTTCACCTGCGGCAGCTCGGCGAAGTTGTAATCGGGCGGCGGCGACGGAATCGTCCACTCGAGCGTCGGCGCGCCCCAGGGATTGCTCGAGGCCGGCTCACCACCCTTCCAGCTCTTGATCACGTTGATCAGGCCGAAGAGGGTGCCGAGCATCAGGATGGCCGTGCCAACCGACGAGATCATGTTGAACAGCTCGAGCCCCTGACCGGCGTCGTACTGGTAGTAGCGACGCGGCATGCCGAGCAGCCCGCTGAAGTGCATCGGGAAGAACGTGAGGTTCATGCCGATCAGCGAGATCCAGAAGTGCCAGTTGCCGAGCTTCTCGTTGAGGAAGCGGCCCGTGACCTTCGGGAAGTAGTAGTACATGCCGGCGAACAGGCCGAACACCGAGCCACCGAAGAGCACGTAGTGGAAGTGCGCCACGATGAAGTACGTGTCCGTCTGCTGCAGGTCGGCCGGCGGCGAAGAGTGCATGACGCCCGAGATGCCGCCGATCGTGAACATCGCCACCAGGCCGATCGCGAACTTCATGGCCGTGGTGAAGCGGATCTGCCCGCCCCACATCGTCGCCAGCCAGTTGAAGATCTTCACGCCGGTCGGAATGGCGATGAGCATCGTGGCCAGCGAGAACACCGAGTCGGCGATGGGCCCCATGCCGACCGAGAACATGTGGTGCGCCCACACGCCGAAGCCCAGGAAGCCGATCAGGATGCCCGAGTACACCATCACCGGGTACCCGAAGAGCGGCTTGCGCGAGAACGTCGGCAGCACTTCGGACACGAGGCCGAAGGCGGGGAGGATCAGGATGTACACCTCGGGGTGGCCGAACACCCAGAACAGGTGCTGCCAGAGCAGCGGGTCGGCGCCCTTGGCGATCGTGTAGAAGTTCGTGCCGAAGAAGCGGTCGAACTGCAGGAACACGAGCGCGATCGTGATGACCGGGAAGGCCAGCACGACGAGGAACTGCACGACGAACGACATCCACGTGAAGATCGGCATGCGCATGAGCGACATGCCGGGGGCCCGCATGTTGATGATCGTCGTGATGAAGTTGAAGCCGGCGGCCAGCGACGAGATGCCCAGGATCTGGAGGCCCAGCACCCAGAAATCCATGTTGATCTGCGGCGAGAACGCCTTCGTGCTCAGCGGCGCGTAGCCGAACCAGCCGCCGTCCGGCGCGACCCCGAGGAAGATCGGGATCGTGATGAAGATGCCGCCCAGCAGGTAGACCCAGTAGGAGAACGCATTGAGTCGCGGGAAGGCGACGTCACGCGCGCCGATCTGGAGCGGGATGAGGAAGTTGAAGAACGCCGCCGAGAGAGGCATGACGGCGAGGAAGATCATCGTCGTGCCGTGCATCGTGAACAGCTGGTTGTACATCTCGGCCGAAACGATCTTGCCGTTCGGCGTGGCCAGCTGGGCCCGGATGACGGCGGCCTCGAGGCCACCGAAGACGAAGAAGAACAGCCCGGAAATCAGGTAGAGCGCCCCGATGCGCTTGTGGTCCACCGTGGTGAGCCACGACCAGATCCCCGTGTTCGACGGGGCGGTCTTGGTCTGGGTGTACGGGGGCGCGGCAGCGATGGTTGCCATCGTGTCGTGTCAGTCGGTGACGGTTACTTGAGGGCCTGCAGGTAGGCGACGATATCGGCGATCTCAGCGTCCGTGAGGCCGCCAAGATTCACGACGTTCTTGCGCACGGGATCGGTGAGGCCCTTGCCCATCGTGGGCATCATGCTGCCGGGCTTCATGTGCGGCGCGCTCTTGATCCAGTACGCGAGATGCTTCGCGTCATTCGGATAGAGACCGCCAGCGATCGTGTACCGCGTGCCGACGTGCGTGAGGTTCGGCCCCACCACGCCCGCGCTCATCGGGTTGCCCTTGATCGCGTGGCAGCCGATGCAGGTGCTCTTGCTGTAGATGTCCTTGCCGCGCGCCGCATCGCCCTTCGCGAGCGTCGCTTCGTCGAAGCTGATGGCGGTCGTGATCGGCGCCGTCGGAATGATGTGCTTGAACTCCGACTCCAGCTTCTCGCGCGGGAAGACCCACACCGGGACCTCGGCCGCGGCCGGCTTGGCCGCGCTGTCGCCGGCGACCGGCGCCGCATTCTGCTGCAGCGAGGCCAGCAGCACCGGCGCAGCACCGGCACCGCTGGGCACCGGCGCCACGGCGCTGCCCGCGGCCGCCGGAGCGGCCATGGCGACCGGGAACACCGCCGCCTGCTTCTGGTGGGCCGCCCACTTCTCGAAATCCTCGGCCGTCACGTTGAACACGCGGAACCGCATGTTCGCGTGTGACGCCCCGCAGAACTCGGCGCAGTAGCCGTTCCACGCCGACGACGGAAGATCCTTGTTCGGCGTGAACCAGAGGTAGTTGGTCTTGTTCGAGATCAGGTCGCGCTTGCCGCCCATCTGGGGAATCCAGAAGGAGTGCAGCACGTCCACCGTCTTGAGCTGGAAGCTCGCCGTGCGGCCGTTCGGCAGATACAGCTCGTTGGCCGTCGTGATGCCGTACTGCGGGTAACGGAACTCCCACCACCACTGATGGCCGATGACCTCGACCTGCAGCGCGTCCGGCGCGGCTTTCGCCTGCGTCTTGAAGATCGTGCGGACGGTGGGAATCGCGATGAAGATCAGGATGACGGCCGGAATGGCCGTCCACGTGATCTCGAGAACCGTATTGCCATGCACCTGCTTCGGCGTGGCTCCGCCGGGGCGACGGCGGAAACGGAAGATCGTGTACACCAGAGCCGCTTCGACGCCGACGAAGACCACCGTACCCCAGAACAGCAGCTTGCTGAACAGGGCGTCGATCGCCGCGTTGTACTCGGTGTTGGGATTGAACGTCGAATTCGGATAGACGCCGCCACAGGCCGCGAGTCCGAGTACGAGTGCGCCCAGCAGCGCGGCGCTAGCCCATCGCCGCGGGCGGAACGTGCCAACCATGCCGGTTCCTGAGTGAGTGGGTACCGCCCACGGCTGTGCCGGTATCGGGAACCGGAACACGCATGAACGGGGGGGAGTGGGGAGCAGCAGTGCGAAGCTAAACCGGCGTTTCAGGACCTCGCAAGCAAAGCCCGACGACTTCAAAGGGTTTGCCTGACTTTTGTTGCACGAGTAACCTCTGAAGAATTTTTTTGCCGGTTTTTTGGTCCATTCTAAGTCCAACGCTGGAGGATCGGACCGGTCGGAAATCCCATCGGGACATGACGTTTCGGCAAGCGGCCCCGAGTCGTCCTCTCCATGTGACCGACTCCGTTCACCGGCCTCAGCCATATCGCGCCGCGCGTCGCGGCGCTCTCCTGGCGCTGGCGCTTCTTGCCGCCTGCCAGAATTCAACACGCTCCTCGACCGCCGCGATCGGGATCGGCATCGGCGCGGTGCCCGGCTCGCCCGGCTACACCAGCATCACGCAGGGAGTGGAACTCGCCCTCGAACAGCTCAAGGCCGAAGGCGCCACCTTCCGGCTCCGGGCGCCAACGGCCGACGCCAGGACGGCCGTGCAGGTGGCCCAGCAGCTGAGTGGCGACGACGCCGTGCTCGCCGTCATTGGCCATCCGGAGAGCGGCAACACCCTCGAGACCGTACCCGTCTACGCCGATGCCGCGCATGACGGGGCGAACGGTGTGGTCATTCTCTCTCCCACCGCCACCTCGCCGCGTCTCACCGGAGTCAGCCCCTGGTTCTTTCGCGTGGCGCCGAGCGATGCCGATGTGGCGCGATTCGCAGCCACCTGGGTGATCGATTCACTCAAGGCCCGCCGCGCCGCCGTCATCTACCGCAACGACTCGTACGGCCGCGACTGGACCGAGACGTTCGCGCGCACCTTCGCCGCCAGCGGCGAGATCGTCGTGCGCGAGCCCTACCTCACAGGGGCCGTGGAATGGGACGCCTACGCGGCGCTGCTCGCCAAGGTGCGCCCCGATGTGGTGCTCTTCCCGGGTGATGCCGACGATGCCCTCGCGCTCATTCAGTCACTGCGCGAACTCAACGTGTCGATTCCGTTCGTGGGCGGGGATGGCACCGAGGCGATCAAGCGGGCCGCCGATGCCGAAGGCGCGCACTATGTCACCTTCTTCAGCGCCGCGCAGGCGTCGGGCACCGAGGCCGAGCGCTTCCTCGCGCGCTATCGCGAACGCTTTCACACCGACCCGGACTACTTCGCCGCCCAGGCGTACGACGCGACGCTCGTGATCGGGCGCACCGCCACCCGGGGTGCCCGCACCCGCACGGCGCTGCGGCTCGCGCTCGAGAAGGTGGGCAGCGCCGCCCCGGCCATCGATGGCGCCGGCGGGCCGATTGGGTTCCGCGGCAATCACGATGTGCAGGCCCGCCGCCTCTTCGTCGCGCGGGTCGCACCGATTGCCGAGGGGGCCCCCTGATGCGTCGCCTCCGGACCCTGCTCCGCCTCGATACCATCACGGCGCGGCTGGCCGTCGGCTTTGGCACCTCCACGACGCTCCTGCTCGTCGCGGGACTGCTGGGGTGGTACGGGCTCACCCGCACCAATCGCGAAACGGACGCCACGGTGCGCGGGCTGGGCGAGCGCTCGGAGTTCATCGAGCGTACGACCACCACGGTCCTGCGCGAACTCGTTGCCGGGCTGCGCTCCGTTTCGACGCGCCGCAGCGAAGACGAACAGCGCTATCAGGCACTCGTGCAGGAAGCCGAGTCGCTGCGTCGCGATGCCCTCAAGCGCGCCGACCTGTCGTTCGAGGAACGGCGCCGGCTCGAGGCGATCGGACGCCTCCAGGCTGAGCTCGAAGTGCGCCTCGCCGTCACGCGTGCCTGGCAGACGGTCGGCCGCGAACCGGAGGCGGAACGGGTGCTGGCCGCCACCGTCAGCGACATGCAGGCGGTGGAGAATGAGCTGCGCGTGCTCCGTCGCGAGGCGCGCGATCGCGCCACGGCGTCGATGGATCGCATGGGCGAGCAGCTGAACGATACCGAAGCGGTACTGGCGTTGGTGGTCGCCGCCGCCTTTGGCGTGGCCGCGTTCTTCGGCCTCACCACGGCGCGCGCGGTCACCGAACCGCTGGCGCGGCTGCGCGACGGCATGAAGGCGATCGGCGTGGGCGACCTGCGCGACCCGGCGCCGTCGCTCACCCCCGACCATGCGGTCGCGCGTGAGTACGCCGAACTCATCGAGGCCATGCAGCAGGCGCGCGAGCGCCTGCGCGGACTGCTCTCCAGGGTGAAGGTCGAAGCCGATCACGTGACGGTCGCCGCCAGTGAACTGCGTGCCTCCTCGTCCTCGGCTGCCGCGTCCACACAACATGTCACGGCCGCCGTGATGGAGATCTCGCATGGCGCGAGCGTGCAGCTCAACGCCCTCAACTATGCGAGTGACACGGTCAAGGTGCTGGCCGAAGCCGGTGCGACGATCGGGGAAGCGGCCGACGAAACCGACCGCGTGGGCCGCGAGATTCGCAGCACCACCAACCACGCGCGCGACCAGGTCCAGATTGCCGTCGACACGCTGCTCGGGGCGCGTGAAGCCGCGACTCACACACGCGACGAGATGGGGGCGCTTCGCGATGCCACCGGCGTGATCGACGACTTTGTGAACGTCATCTCGGAAATCGCGACGCAGACCAACCTGCTGGCGCTCAACGCGAGTATCGAGGCCGCCCGTGCCGGCGCGTCGGGCCGCGGTTTTGCCGTGGTCGCCCAGGAGGTGCGCGCGCTCGCGGAGCAGAGCGCGCACGCCGCCGGTGAAGTGACGGAAAATGTGAAGCGCCTCCGCGCTCGCATCGCGAGCGCTTCCACCGCCGTCGATTCGGGCGCCGGTCGCCTGCGCGACGTGGAAACGGTGGCCGAAGCCGTTGGCACGGCCCTCTCACGCATCGAACACGCGGTGGCGCAGGTCGAAGGCGCCGCCTCCCGCGTGACCGGTGCGGTCGATGCCAACCGGCAGTCGCTCGCCGTCGTGCAGAAGTCGCTCACCGCCGCCCGCGACACTGCTGAAGGCCACGCCGCCGCCGCGGAGGAGGTCGCCGCCAGCACCGAAGAAACCTCAGCCGCCGCCGA
>JBDHVK010000097.1:0-15800 GCA_039809645.1 Gemmatimonas sp. | reverse complement strand
GCGCGTTACGTATGCGCGTTACGTATGCGCGTTACGTATGCGCGTTACGTATGCGCGTTACGTATGCGCGTTACGTATGCGCGTTACGTATGCGCGTTACGTATGCGCGTTACGTATGCGCCCCACGTATGCGCCTTACGGCTTGACCAGCGGTCCCCCATCCTTCCCGGTCGCCGGATGGCCGGCCGGCATGACCGGTCCGGAGTGCGGCGGCATCGCCGCATCGGCCACTTCCTTGTGGGCCGGGAGCACCGACGAGTCCGCCGTGAGACGGCGGACGACGAGCATCGCGCTGTCGGCGAGCGCGACGTTCTTCGCTTCCTTGGCCGCCATGTAGAGGCCAAACCAGGGCGCCGGGTGATCAGGCGCGCCGGCCGTGGCCAGGCGGTACTGCGCAATCGCGCGCGGATAATCGTCGGCGCGCATCGCGCTGTTGCCGGAATCGAGGGCCGCCTTGACGGCGAGCGGCAGCTTCTGCGTGGGAGTCCCCGACGAGCCGCCCGCGCCAAGCGGCAGCGGGTTCGGCTTGTCAGGGCCCGCACAGGCGCCAAGGAGCACGAGCGCCGCAACGCTCGCGGTGGTACGCAGGGTGATGGTCATACGCTCCTCACCGTCCGAGAGGATCCTTCAGGTGGCACCGCAGGCACGTCAGGCGGTTGGCTTTCCATGCCTTTTCGGCGTTGAAGCCCGGGCCGTGCGGGTTGATGTTGCGTCCAGCATTCGAATGGCACTGCATGCAGTCGCGCTGCTGGTGGCAGCTCGTGCAGTTCTGCAGCTCCTGCCGCGCCGCCTGGCCATGCTGGATGATCCAGATCTGCGCGCCGTTGTGATAGCCGCCGCCCACCTTGCCCTTCGACGTCATGCCGAGCTGCATGTGACAGCTGCGGCAGAACACCTCGCGACTGTGACACTGGGCGCAGTCAGTCTCGCGGCCGTAGGCTTCGGGCGCATGACGCGCGGCGAAGTTGGCGGGATGGAAGCGCCGCGTGCTCTCACCCGCGTGACATTGCGCGCAGTAGGTCTTGGTGTGGCACCCCTCGCAGCTTGGCCGGTCGGTGGCTGCCTGCACGCCGTGCGTGCGCGCAAAGCCCACCGGATGCACCTGCGCCTGCTTCGGGAGTGTCCCGCGCACGCTGTCCGGGCGCATCGGCTGGAGCATCGCGAAGCGACTGGCGAGCATCGCCGGGGCCGTCGCCGCGGCGCCGGACACCGTCTTCCACGGCAACGCGGTGGCGTTGAGACGCACGCCACTGGCCCCTCCTGCTTCCGGGATCGGCATGTCGGTCACCGTGCTGCCGCCGAGCGGCCCCGTATGACAGGCCTGGCAGCTGCTGCGGGCATGGCACGTCGCGCACGTCGCGCCGCTCGCCTTCGCCAGTCCACCATGCGCCGCCAGGAAGTCACCCTTCGTGTGCGACGTCGGCGTGACATAGCGCGACGGCTTGTTGCGGGTGAGGCTCGCCACGCGGGCATCGGCCGCCAGCTGATAACGATTGGCCACCGCGCTCGCATTCACATGGCACGTTGCGCATGTCTCGCGGGCGTGGCACACCACGCACTGCGCCGGTGCAGCCTTCACCGCACTGGCATGCGCCGTGGTGAACCCCTTCGCGTCGTGCGACGCCGGCTTGGGAAACGCGGCGATGCGCGCCACACTGAGCCCCGTGGCCTGCGGCAGCGCCACATGGCAGGTGCTGCAGCGGTTGTCGGCCGCGAGGTGCGTGCTCACCTTGTGCGAGTGACAGCTGATGCACTGCTCGGGCTTCGCGCGCTCGACATGCATCCACCTGGCGCCGGGCGGCGCATGGCAGGTGCTGCACGTGGCGCCCTCGCTGCCGGCCACATCGTTGTGCGCGTTGTGGTCGAACTTGAGATTGCTCGCCGTGCGCACCGGCGCGCGCCACGCGACCTTCTTCTGGTCGCGCGCGTTGTGGCATTCGCCACAGAGCGCCGTGTCGGGGAACATCTTCGCCTTCTCGCCCGTGGTCATGCCGGCATGACAGCCGGCACACTGCGGGAAGAGCTTCTCGTGCTTGGCGTGCGGAAACTTCTGCGGCTGGCTCTGCGCCTCGAGCGGTGATGCCACCGCCAGCGCGAGCAGCGCGGCGAATCCGAACAGCGACCAGACCTTGTGCAGCTTCTGCTGTAGCATGGAAATCATGGCTGACGCTCCGGCGCGGACGACGCGGCCGCGGGGAGCGCGCGCGTGGTGACGCCGCCAAAGCGGGCCAACTCCTGCGACCCGCGCTCGCGGGCCGCCTGCTTGCGGGCTGCGGCACTCTGATCGCGCATGCCGGGATCGCCACCGACCGTCCACTCGAGGCGCATCGTGGCCCGCCGCTGCGTCCAGTCGGTGCTCGGCAGGGCGTTCCGCGCGATCTGCCGGTAGGCGGTGGCCGATGCCGCGAGCCGGAGATCCGGCGCGATCTGCCAGCCGCCGTCGCCACCGAAGCCGATCACTCGGCCGGTGCCCACCCGGAACTCGTAGATGCTCTGGAAGGCCGTGGCGTTCGCGCCGATGTACATCGCGCCGCGCGTGTAGTGCAGCCCCAGATCGCCTTCGGTGCGGGACGCGCCCGCGCCGATGTCCGCGCTGTAGCTGCCGTTCACGTGCCACGCCGGCGCCACGCGCCAGCCGGCCGCGCCACCGGCGCGCCAGCCTTCACGGCGCAACGGCGCGAAGCCCAGGCCGGCGTCGGTGTCCTGCCACCGGCGCCGCGCGCCATGTACATCCGCACTGAACGCGCCGCTCGGGCTGATCCAGCCGAGCTGCGCTCGCCCCTCGTCGAATCCAACGGGCGAGAACGCACCCCAGATCGTCCACAGCTCGAAGAACGGGCGATACCGCCGCGCCTCTACCGAGAGCGTGGTGCGCTTCACCGTCGGCGCCCGCAGGCGAAGCCGCAGTTCGTTCGTCGTGCCCATCGCCAGATCCTGCTGCCACGCGCCTTCCACACTGCCCCCGCGCACGCGCCAGCTGGCGTCCATCGCCAGCCGCTCGGAGTAGAGCGCGGAGCGATTGTCACGCAGTTCGCGCTGGTAGACCGTGTGGAACGCTGTGGTGCTCGTGGGCCGCGCCCGCAGCTGCGCTCCGAGCAGATACGCGTTGCGATCGGGCGGCAGTTCGTCGATGGTCGCGAGTTCCGTGGTGGTCAGCGCTTCGTTCACGCCCTGCACCAGGCTGTAGCCGGCGAAGCCATCGAGCGTCACGCGCCGATCGGGGCGCCACGTCAGCGACGCACCATCGAAGTTGTAGACGCCGAGGCCGGTGCCGGTGTACTGGCGTCCGGCCCGCACCGTGTACGTGGCACGGTCGAACTGCAGATACGCCGAGAGAGCGTCGAAGCGATCGTTCGCCCGCGGCCAGAGCTGCGCGTTGGCGCCGGCAGCTTCCCGAATGCGCACGGTGGCGTGGACGCTCAGTCCACGACCGAGGCCCCAGGCGCTGATATCGAGATCCTGCATGAGCGGCACCGCGCTCGTGATCGCACCGGAGCGGTAGTACTTGCAATACGCATCACCCTCGCCGCAGGCGACGGTAAGGCCATTGGAGAGCTGACGGAGGGCGAAGAGCCCGGGCGCCGTCTGAGCGAACGGCACCGAGTCCGGTACCATCGCGCGCAGCTCGATGAAATTGGCGGTCGTGGTCCCGCGCACGAGCACGCCCTGGGCGTGCAACGCCTGCAGCGGGAGGACCGCCAGCGCACTCAGATACTTCGTGAGCGTCGCGGCGATCCTGGGGAGTGGAAGCGCACGCATGGGATCACCGCGATCCGCGTGCGGTGGGCGTCCACGTCACGGCGTGGCATTCCGCGCATTCCCGCTTTGGCTTGTGCGTCTGCTGGTCGGTGTGGCAGACCAGGCACGTCGTCCGCGAGGGAGGCAGCGCGAGCACGGCGGCATTGCTGTGACAACCGGCACCGGCGCAGCCATCGTGCGACGCGCGCTGATGCAGCGTCTTCGCCGGCGTGTGACAGCTGGAGCAGGCGCGCTCCGGCTCGTGATGCTCCGTGTGACAGGAGAGACAGTCCTTCGTGACCCCGAGCTGGATGCCGTTGGTGTGGCATCCCTTGCAGTCGAGATCGCGGTGCTTCACATGGTTGAAGGTGAGTGCGCGGCTTCTCACGGGCGTGTTGACGCTCGTCCGCATGTTCACCGTCTTCGTGATGGCCTTGTCGAGCTCCTTCTTCACCACGTGGCAGCCTTCGCACGCGATCGGGCGCTCGGGCGCGTGATGGCAGCTCGCGCAGTCGGCCTTGGTCTTCACGAGCAGCGTGCCGTTGGCGCTGTTGTGGCAGCCGCCGCACGCCAGGACCTTGTGCGTCTTGTGCGAGAATGTCGGGGAGTCCTTGGGCTTGCCCAGCGAGGCGGCCGGCTGCTGCGCGGCGGGCGGCTGAGCGGCCGGCTGAGCGGCCGGCTGAGCGGCCGGCTCCTGCCAGCGGACCTGGCGAAGGGCTACCCCGCGCCGGGCGCCTTGAAGACGCACCCGCTGCGCCACACCGGTGTGGCGCACGGCCCGACCACGATGCACCACCGACTGGATCTCGCGCGCGATGGGGCGGAGCAGCGCGTGACCCGCGTTGTCCGCCGGTGCATCCTCGTTCGCCGCCGACTTCTTCTGGTTCGCCGTGGTCGGCTTCGCGTCGTTGTTCTGGATGTTCTTGTGGCAGTCGACGCACTGCGTGCCGATCGGCTTCCACGTATGCGCCTGGTGGCACTGCCCGCATTCGGGCGAGCTGTGCTTGCCACTCTTCGCATGGAATTCGTTCTTGGTCGCGATGTCGGCGTGGCAGCCCGCCTGGGCGCAGCTCTCATACGCCATCTTGGGCACGGTCTGCGTATGCGGATTGTGGCACGTGCCGCACACGCCCTTGTGCCCCTTGTCATCGTCGACGTTGAAGCCCTTGAGCTTGTCCTGCATCTTGTGGCAACCGAAGCAGCTCTTCGGGCCACCGGTGGGCTTCAGGTACTGCCGCGTCGAATCGATCGAGATGTTCTCGGGGATGACGCGCGTAAAAGTGTGACACCCGGTGCAATGCTGCGACGTCTGGCCGGCCATCGAGCCGAGGACGATCTTGGTGTCCTTCTGCTGGTGGCAGCCGCTCTGGCCGCACGTCTTGTCGACGGGCTTGAAACGGTGCACTTCCTGGCCGTGGCACGTCACGCACGCGACTTCCTTGAGCGCGCTCGAATCGCTCTCCATGTGGAGGCGGTGACCGGCGGTGCGGATGATCCGCTTCCAGCCGCTGTCGGCGCGGCTCTGCACGTGACATTCCGAGCAGATCTTGGTGGGCACCTTCGCGTGCTCGGGAATTTCACTCGGCCGCTCGGCGATCCAGAAGTAGAGCTGCTTCGCATTCGCGACCATGCCCTGCCGGTGGCACTGGTGGCACTCGAGCTTGCGATGCTCCGACTTCTGAAACGCGGTCCACGCATCACCCATCACGTGGCAGCTCATGCAGAAGTCGTTGTTGTGCTCCATGTAGTGGTTGCCGGCGTACGCCGCGCTGGCGCCGCCGAGCACCATGAAGCTCCCCATGGCGAGGAGTCCCATCTTGTAGCCGTTCGAACGGGTGGTGAACCAGGCGATGAGGGCGTCGCGGTTCTTCCACGCGAGGAAGAGCACCACCACGCCGATGATCCCGCCGATGGCGGCGAGACCGGCCTGCACCCACGCGGGCAAGTTGAAGCCGAACTGCAGCATCTGGCCGATGAAACCCGGGACCGGGTTCTTCACGACGAGTTCGGGATTCACGCCCCCATGTGCGGACGCCGCCCCTTGCGCCGCGGAGTCGGCGAGGGTGGCGGCTTGCGTGAGGAGTCCGTGAGGAGCTCCGAAGGGGAGTCCCGCGGAGAGTCCGGGGGTGACGCCTGCTGTTTGCATACCGTTCTCGGGGGTGATTACTCCGGTGCGCCGGGCGGGGCCCGACACGGCCCTTCCCGGCGCACCGTCGTGTCCTGCACCTGCCGCAGCGGAGGTGGCATCGTCACCACCTCCGCTGCCGTGCGTGCTTACTGCTTGAGGAACGTGTTGCTGAGATCGAGCCCGGCCGTGACCGCGACGCCGTAGTCCTTCTTCAGCTGCGCAATGCTCGAGGTGAGCAGTGCTTCGACGAGGTACGGGTTGTGGATGACCGCCGCCGTGGCGGCATTCGTCGTGGTGTTGTAGACCGACGCCGAGTTGAAGGCGGCGCCTTCGGCCGTGGTGATCTTGTTGTCCGTCGTGCTGAACTCGGCCGGCTTCTGGGCCTTCACGAGATTGACGAGGCGATTGACTTCGAGCGCCAGCGTCTTGACGCGCCCTTCGGCGACCGACTCCGCGGTGGCGGCGGCCGTCTGGCTGCCGTGGCACCCACTGGCGACGCACGTCTTGAAGGAGCGGGTCGAGCTCCCCGCGCAATTCCCACCGGCGGCCGGCTGCGCCGCCGTCGGGGCACCGTTCGCATCCACGCAGGGCGTGGGGAGGAAGCGGTGACCGGTGACGTTCGTCTGGAAGCTGCCCGTGGCGTCGTTCACCGTGTACTTGGCCACGTGGCACCCGGCGCAGAGTCGCGGATTGGCACTCGAGCCGTGCGTCGTGGTGATCTTGCTGACGCCGGCCGGCAGTTCCATCCCCGGCGGCACCCAGCCGAACTCACCCGTGAGCAGCGCGCCTTCCGGCGAGTGGGCCCCACGCGACGACGTCGGATCGGGGACACTGCGGCGGTTGTGGCACTTCATGCAGAGGTTCTGCTCGGTGTTGTTCACCGAAATGGAGAACCGGAGCTGCGCCGGGTTGTTCTTGGCATGCGGGTCGTGGCAGATCGCGCACGTGATCGTGAGCGTGTCGCCCGGGCCCTTTGCCTTTTCCTTGTAGTTCGTGCGTTGCGCGACGCCCCAATTCGCGAGCGCGCCCTGACCCGTGTGGCACCCCTGGCAGTACGACGAGTCCGCACGGGCACCCCAGGCGCTCCCCTTCGACAGCGCCAACGTGCCGTGACCCGAGAGCTTCCACTCGTCGAGGAACGGATCGTGGACGCCCGAGTGACACGCGCCGCAGCCGTTCGAGAAACCGCTGGACGGCTTCATCGAGACGAGCGGAACGTTGGTCTTGTTGGGGTTTGTGATGTGCGCCGTGCCGGCCCCATGGCACGCTTCGCACTGGACGTCCTGATAGCGGGCGTCCTTCGTGGTGTTCCAACCCGCCAGCGTATCGGCGGCGCCGTTACCCCGGTTGTTGGTCGAGTGGCACGCCTCGCAGTAGCCCTTCTTGCCCGCGTTGGCCTGCAGCGTGGCCCACGCGTTCGCGTGCTTCGTTTCCTTCCATTCCCCCAGCACCTCGACATGGCAAGCACCGCACGTCGGCGTCTTGCTGGTCGTGGACTGGTACCCGATGAACCCTGCCGCCGTAGCGGCCGGCGTCTCGAACAGCGGCTTGTCCCGATAGACGATCTTGTCGTCGGCACATCCGCTGAGCGCCGCGGCCATCAGCAGGGCGGCGGACAGTCCGCCCAGTGTTGCCTTTAGCGTGCGCATGGTAACCCTCACATCAGCGTTGAAAGAATCGTGTCCCTCTTCCCTCGATGCTGATATGACGATTCCGCGCAAACCCCACCATCAGGGAATCCCCGTACAAATACGTCAAGTTTCGCGTGCGTTACGTAGTACTACGGTGCAACGTTCCATTGGACCACTCGGTCGAGCGCATGGCACATTGTTGTTAGTACCGATCGGTCCTACGTGGACGCGAGGTAACATGAACAGCACGCACAGAGTGCACAGAGACTGAGAGCACACAGGGGCGCGCTCCCGCATCTACTGGAGCGCGCCCCTGTGTTCTCCCAACCCCTGTGGTCTCTGTGCGTGCTGTTCCAACTACACGTGATTGAGCTCCACACTCGCCGAAGCGGCGTCCAACTCCGCGCTCGACTCCTCGGCAGCACCCGCCGCCGCCCTCGGCTTGATCCACTTCTTCACCGTCATGAACAGCACCGCCCCGCCGATCAGCATGAAGATCACCGGGATCCAGTACACCAACAGGTTGATCCCTTCCGCGCGCGGCTCGAGCAGGATCCAGTCGCCGTACTTGGCCAGGAAGAAGTTGAGCACCTCCTGCTCGCTCTTGCCGGCCGCGAGCTGCTCACGCACGACCCCCTTCATTTGCGCGGCAAGCTCGGCGGGCGATTCCTGAATGCTCTCGCCCTGACAGACCGGACAGCGCAAGCGCTGCGATACCGTGCGCACGCGGCGATCGAGCACCGTGTCGGCGCCCGGCAGCGGAACGTTGGTGGTCCCACCTGGCGACGCCTGCACCGCACCGGTGACCGATGCGCCCTGTGCCGCCAGCGGCGCGGGTGCGCGACCCACGCCGACGGTGAGCGCCAGCAGCAGACCCATGAGGCGAACGATACGCATCACTGGGCTCCCTTCGTCGGCACCGCGGTCTTGGTGGCGCTGTCGGCGCCACTGGGGCCGCTGCCACCGGCCTTGAGTACCGAGTCGACCTTGGCGATCAGCGCCGGCGCCGTCACCGGACCGGTGAACTTGTAGGCCACCTTGGTGAGCTGATCGACGACGAAGGTTTCCGGCACCCCGTACAACCCGTACTCGATCGCCGTGCGCGCGCCGGGATCGGTAACGGACGGATAGCTCTGGCCGCCCATGTCGGCGATCCAGCGCACGCCGTTCTCCGGCTGGTCGTTGTACAGGAAGCCATAGACCTTCACGCCGCGCTGCGCGAGCACGGCCGCGGCTTCCGAGAGCGCCGCGTGTTCCTCGCGACAGGCGAGACACCACGACGCCCAGAAGTTCATCACGACCACGCGACCCTTGAGGTCGGCCAGGCGAATCGTGTCCCCCACCGCACGCTGCTGCGCCGGGTCCGCGCCGGGCGCAAACACCTCGTGCGTCCAGAGCGGGGCCGCCTTGCCCGGCATCGGTGACGGAATGTTGCGCGGATCCCGCGTCATCCCGAAGGCGAGCAGCGCGATGAAGGGAGCCCCAACGGCCCCCGTCACCATGAACGCGCGCTTCCAGTCCATACGACCTTACCCCTCAGGAGAAATCAGGAAAACTCAGGAACCGGGCCACCGCTCGCGCGCACCGCGCGCGGCGCCGCCACCCGCGCCGCCTGACGCGCCGTGCGCGCCGTGGGCCACGCGCTCACCACCGCACCCAGCGCGACGATGAGGCCACCAAACCAGATCCACGGCACGAACGGCTCGAGGATCACCTTGATCGTGGCGCTCTGCCCGTCGGGCGTGAACGCCATCAGGTTCATGTAGATGTCACCCTGCCAGCGGCTGCGCACCGCCGGCGTCGGCACCGGCTGCTCCTGCGTGCGATAGAAGTTCATCCGCGGATCGATCACGCCGATCACGCTGCCGCCCTTGATCACTTCCACATCCGCCCCGATCACCTGCCGACGCGGCTCTTCCTTGCCCCACAGCGTCTTGAGGCGCACGGTGAGATTGTCCGTCACCTGCATCGTCTGTCCCGGCTTGAGCGTCGCTTCGCGCTCGATCTTGCCGCTCGAGCTCGCCGTGATCGCCGCCGCCGTCATGATGACGCCCAGGTGCGCGAGGTACCCGCCGTAGCGCCGCTGATTGGCCGCCACCAGCCGCCCGAGCGCCACCGGCGCCGACTCGCCATGCGCCTTCTGTCGCGCCGCAACGCCCACACCATACTCGCGCAGATTGCTCGTCGCGGCGTACGCCGCAAAGGCAAACGCCAGCACCGTATACGGATCCTTCGGACCGAACACGAGCGTCAGCACCGCCACCACCGCCGCCACGATGCTCGGCAGCAGGAACGCCTTCCGCACCTGCGCATCGGTCGCGGCCTTCCACGGCAAACTCGGGCCCACACCCATCAGGAAGAGCAGGGCCACGCAGATCGGGATCGACATCTTGTTGAAGAACGGCGCGCCCACCGTCACCTTCGCGCCCTTGATCGCTTCCGCGACCAGCGGGAAGAGCGTGCCGAGAATCACGACCAGCGTGAAGCCGGTCAGCAGCAGGTTGTTGAAGAGGAACACCGTTTCGCGCGACGCCATCGCGTCGAGCTGCCCTTCACTCCGCAGCCCCGCGCTGTTCCCCGCCACCAGAATGAGCGAGGCCACGAGGCAGAACGCGATGAACCCGAGGAAGAAGTAGCCGATCGTGCCGGTCGTGAACGCGTGCACCGACGAGATGATGCCGGAGCGGGTGAGGAACGTGCCGAGGATGGTGAGCAGGAACGTGCCCACGATGAGGTTCACGTTCCACAGCTTGAGCATCCCGCGCCGCTCCTGCACCATCACCGAATGCAGGAACGCGGTGCTCGTGAGCCACGGCATGAACGACGCGTTCTCGACCGGATCCCACGCCCAGTAGCCACCCCACCCGAGCACTTCGTACGACCACCACATGCCGGCGATGATGGCGAGCGAGAGGAACGCCCACGCGCTCAGCGTCCAGCGACGCGTGAGGCGAATCCAATCATCCTTGTGAATCTCGCCGCTCAGCAGCGCACCCACCGCGAACGCGAACGGCACCGTCATCCCGACATAGCCCAGATAGAGCAGCGGCGGATGCACCGCCATCAGGATGTGGTTCTGCAGCAGCGGATTCGGCCCCGGGCCGTCCGGCGGCGTGGGCGAGATGAGCGCCCACGGGTTCGCCGGTCCGATCAGCAGGATATAGAAGAAGAAACCCACGGTGAGGAGCGCCACCGCCGACCACGGCACCAGACCACCCGGCCGACGACGGTTCGTGAACACCACGATCGCGCTGTACATCGCGAGCACCCATCCCCAGAAGAGGATGGAGCCCTCGAGCGCGCCCCAGAGGGAAATGATCGTGTACAACGTGGGCGTGGACCGACTGCCCACCTGCGCCACATAGCCCACGCTGAAATCGTGCGTGACGAGCGCATACACCATCGCCGCCGCCGAAACGCTCAGCAGCGCGAAGTTCACGTACACCGCCTGCAGGCCGCTGGCCACCCACGTCGAGCGCTGCTTGACCAGTCCACCGATCAGCGCGACCAGCCCGTACACCGAGATCGCGAGCGCGACCCAAATGGAAACGAGCCCCAGAATGCGAGTCACATCAGCTCCGGATCAGGGACTTGTCGATGCGCGCGGGGTGCTGCCCTTCACCGGGCTTCGGCGCCTTGTACTCGTTCGAGTGCTTCACCATGAGGCTCTTGCTGTCGAACGTCCCGTTGGCACCCAGCTTGCCTTCGACCACCACGCCGATGCCGGCGCGGAACATCTGCGGCGGCGCGCCGCTGCTGTACACGGGCACCGTCTGCGCGCCGTCGGTAACCTTGAACTTGAGATTGAGCGTTTCGGCGTTCCACTCCACCGAACCGGGCACCACCTGCCCGCCCAGGCGCACCGGGCGCCCCACCACCTTGCCGCCCTTTGCCACCAGCTCCGTGGGCGTCAGGAAGTACACGAGATTGTCTTCCACGCCACCATAGGCGAGATAGCCGAACGCGCCCACCAGCGCGACGATCGCACCGATGATGAGGGGGCGCTTCGACGACGAGGACGTCGCCACGGGAATCGATTGGTCGCTCATCGCTGCTTACCTCGAAGAAGAATCGGAGATGCGCGCGAACGCATCCTTCACCGTGCGCCACAAGTAGAGCGCGTACGCGCCCAACACCACCCACGTCACCACATAGGCCGCAATCACATACGGCCACGCGTCCTGAGCCATCCCGTTCATGCGCCACGCCTCCGCGCCAAAGCCGCCTCATCCTGCTCCATCTCGTACACCCGCTGCGCCACATGCGCGCGATACCGATGGGCGATGCACACCACGAGAATCAGCGTGAACATCAGCCAGTTGACCTGCTTGCCCAGCGCGTAGAACGGATCGAGGTTCTCGCTGTTCGAGGGCGGCTGATGCAGCGTGCGCCACCACTTCACACTCATATAGACGATCGGCACGTTCAGCGCGCCGAGGATGCCCACCGCCGCGCTCCAGCGCGCGCGCTTCTCCGGATCATCCGTGAGGCCGCGCAGCGCGAGGTAGCCGATGAACACCAGGAAGAGCACCGCCGTGCTGGTCAGGCGCGCATCCCACGTCCACCACACGCCCCACGTCGGCCGGCCCCAGATGGAACCCTGCGCCAGCGTGAGCCCGGTCATCACCGCACCGACTTCGGCCGCCGCCGCCGCCTGCAGGTCGGCGCGCTCGTCACGCTTCCACAGATACCGGATGCTCTGCACCAGCACCCACGCGAAGGCGAGAAACGCCGTCTTCGCCGCCGGCACGTGCACATAGAAGATCTTCTGCAGATCGCCCATGTCGCGATCGGGCAGCGACTGCGTCAGCCAGATCAGCTGCGCGGCGATCGCTCCGATCGGCGTCAGCCAGGTCAGTACGGTCAGCCACGTCGCCTTGCCGGGACGCTCCAGCGGCCGGTATGTCGCGCGCATCGGCGCTGGCGCCGCATCGCTGCGCAGGGTGGATTCAGCCATCGGGACCTACCCCTCCATCACGTATGGGAACGCCCACGTGGCGCCCACCAGAAAGATCACATCGAACGCCGCCAGCAGGCGGATCCAGGCCCGGCTGTCTCCCATCGCATCGCCCACCAGCAGCGCGGCGGTGGCACCACTGGCCGCCAGCAGCACGGGGACGAGCATTGGAAACAGCAGCAACGGTAACAGTACCTCTCGCGATCGGCTGCGGCTCGACATGGCCGCGTAGAGCGTGCCGAGGGTCACAAAACCAATCGTCCCCAGGATCAGCACCAGGACGATCTGGAGCCATGCCTGAGGAAACGCCACGTGATAGAGAATGCCAGTCAGGGGGACGGTGATGATCTCTACCAGAAATACGAAGGCCAGGTTCGCGAGAACCTTACCCACGAACAGGGTCCATCGCTCTCCGGGGTAGAGCATCAGCTGCTCCAGCGCCCCAGCCTCGAGCTCCAGCTGGTACGACCGGTTGAATGCCAGCACCCCGCTGAACAGGATCGCCAGCCACAACACGCCGGCAGCCGCGTTCTTGAGTCCCTCGGCATCGGCGCCCAGCGCGAAGCCGAACATCAGGAGAATGAGCGCCGACATGGCCACGACGGCGTTGAAGTTCGCCTTGGTGCGCCGCTCGGCGGTGAGATCCTTCGCGACGACGGCGAACACCCGGCCGAAGTCGGCGCGCCACCCGCTCTGGACGGTGATCACGATGGGGTCCAGCGGGCCCGCGACCGGCGCGTTCATCGGGCACTCCCCTGCTTGGTGCTGCGAGCCGCATCGATCGGTACCACCGCCGGATCGGGTGCGGCGGTCGACGAGTCCTCGACGAGCACGCCGTCTTCCATCGTCAGCGTCCGATCGGGGAGCCCTTCGGCGCGCTGAATGTCGTGGGCCACGAGCAGGACCGTCCCCCCCCGGTGGCGTGTTTCGCGAATGAGTTCGTTCACGAGCCCGGCACCGGCGGTATCGAGCGAATTGTACGGTTCGTCGAGGAGCAGGACCTGCGGCTGCCGGAGCAGCAGACGCGCAATGGAGAGGCGCCGTTGCATGCCGCTCGACATGTTGCGCGCCAGTTCGTGCTCTTCGCGGCCGAGCCCCACCCGGTCGAGCGCGCGACGCATCAGCAGCGGGTCGTGCGCCACGCCAAGCATGCGGGCGGCAAAGATGAGGTTCTCGATGGCGCTCAGATCGCCGTAGACGCCCGGGTCGGTCGACAGCAGCGCGACCATCGCGCGGACCGCCGCCGGATGCCGGACCAGGTCGATTCCGAAGACCGTGCCGCCGCCTCGCGTGGGACGAATGACCGTCGACGCGACGCGCAGCAAGGTGCTCTTCCCGCTGCCGTTATGTCCGAGCAGGGCGAGCACTTCACCCCGGGGCACCTCGATCGAGACGCCACGCAGCGCCCAGCGCCGGCCGAACCGGTGGGCAATATCCTGAAGCGCGATGGCGTGCACGTGATCGGCGGACAAGGAGATAGGCGACAGTCTGGGGAGCAACGTGAGGAAGGTTACCGCCGGTATGCAGATGGTGTCTATCGGTATTCTCCGGACGCCGCTATCCGTAATCCCCCCTGTCCCGCCGGGATTCCAACCCATTACTTCCTGCGCCATGACCCAACGCGCAACGACCACCTGCCCCAGCTGCGGCACGCAGGGCTCGGGAAAGTTTTGCAATCAGTGCGGTGCCCCCCTGGGCGGCGCTCGCTGCCGCTCCTGCTCGAGCCCGCTCGCGGCGGGCGCGCGCTTCTGTAATGAGTGTGGCACCCCGGCCGGCGCGGCCGGCGCGCGACCCGCGCCTTCCGCCGATGCAGGCGGCGGCAGCAGCTGGATCCCGTGGACGGTTGCGGGGATGCTGCTCGTGGGCGTCACCGCCTATTTCCTCGCCCAGTCGGCCAAGACCGAGGAGGCGCCGGCCGGCATGCCCGGCGGTGCGGTGGCCCCGTTCGCCAACGGCGGTGGCGGTGGGGCACCACCCGATATCAGCCAGATGAGTCCGCGGGAGCGGGCCGGTCGGCTCTACGACCGGATCATGCGCTACGCCGAAGAAGGGAAGCGGGACAGCCTGCAAACCTTTGCACCCATGGCACTTGGGAGCTACGAGTCACTGGGCGCCGAGATGGATCTGGACGCACGCTACGATTACGGCCGCGTCGCGCAGGAGGTAGGGACGCCGGAAATCGCCGCCGCACAGGCCGACACGATTCTCAAGGCCGCACCCTCACACCTGCTGGGGCTGGCGCTCGCGGCCCGGACGGCCGAGATGCAGAACAAGAAGAGCGACGCGGCCGGCTACTGGAAGCGATTTCTCGCCGCCAAGGACGCGGAGCTCAAGAAGAATCTCACGGAGTATCAGGCCCACTCGGCGGATATCGAGCGGGCGGCGGAGTTGGCGAAGGGGAAGTAGGCGGGTTGCGGTAACCGGCTACTGAGGAGAATGCCCGGCGCTGTCGGGCATTTTCCGTTTGCGTACTGTCGGTCCGGAATACAGGATCTGCACATCCGGGATGCGGCCTCCACCCGCAGCATCCCCCCGGCGGCTCTCCCACCTGCCGCACACTCCCCCCAACAGTCCCGAGGAGGGTTGGTCTTCATGTCGGTCGTACTCCCCACTCCCAATGCCGCACTGGTCGCCAAGATGGCCGCCGGTGACCAGGGCGCGCTGACGACCCTCTACCGGGAGCTGTACGACGGCCTCGCGCAGCGTGCCGCCGAAGTACTCCCAGCCGACCTCGGCCATTTTCGCGGGCGTGTCGCGGAACGCGCGATGCTCAACGCCTGGCAGGCTCGCGCGCGCTTTCAGAGTCCGGTGAGTCTCGTCGATTTCCTCGACGAGATGGTCAAGCAGGAAAGCGATGTGCAGAAGCGGAAGCACGCGTCGCTGCATCGCCGCGAGGGCCAGGGCGCGAACGCCCACGTCGAAGTGCCGTCGGTCGACGAAGCGGTCGCGAAGCTCAAGGAAGCGTTGGCGCCGGTCGATCACGAGAAGGCGATGGCCGAAGCACGCGAGATGAAGAAGGCGCACGCCAAGGAGCACGTCGCGCGCGTGGGCGGTCGCCCGAAGTGGATCCTGCCGACGGTGCTCGGTGCCGTCGCGGTTGTCGCGATCATCGGCCTGCAGAAGTATCTCGACAAGGCCGGCGTCGATGCATCGATCGATCGCGCACTCAAGTCGGACGGTGTGCAGACGCTCTCCGCCGGCAAGGGTCAGCGCGGTTCGCTCACGCTGCGCGACGGCACGAAGGCGGCGATCGGCAGCGACAGCAAGCTGCGCGTGCCCGAAGAGTTTGCGACGGCCAAGCAGCGGACGATTGCGCTCGAAGGCACCGCCACGTTCACGCCCACGC
>JBDHVK010000096.1:0-15819 GCA_039809645.1 Gemmatimonas sp. | reverse complement strand
GTGCTCTCCTTCCGGGCCCGGCCCGGAAACGAAGAAGGCCCCTCCGTGGGAGGGGCCTGGGCTGTCGTTCGATCAGTCCGCCGCTCCCGGTTGGTGTCGGGAGGGGCGAGGAGTCGCGTTACATCACCGCGACGCGCTGGCCCTGCTCCCGAGTCGTAAGTACGACGAGAATCGCCGCAACGAGAATCGTTACGACGACGGGAAGAAGGCTGATAAGTCGGGCCGAGGCCCAGAGCGTGGCGGACATGTATCGCAGGTTCGGCCGAAGCCGGTGAAAAGTCAAGCGGAGGCGCGAAACAGCCCCCTGTTCGCAGAGACGCGGCAGGGGGCTGAAAAGTTTCGCGTGGTTCCGGCGGGCTTGTTATCTCACTTCTTGAGCACGATTTCAACCACACCGTTGCTCGCGTCCGGCCCGTACTTCAGCGCCGCAGCAGGTCCCTTCAGTATTGAGACACTTTCGATGGCGGTCGGCGAGAGCTTGTCCATGTCGGCCTTCGTGGACTTCTTGCCGTCGATGTAGAAGAGCGGTTGGGCGCCCGCGACGTTCGTCGCCCGCAGGCGAATGGTGTCACCGCGAAGGGTGGTCGAACTGTCCGCGCGAAGCATGAACCCTTGCACCTTCCGTTCGGCCAATCCGCTGCGGTCCGTGCCCTGCAGCGAGGCGTCCTTGGTTGCGATGCGGATCTCGCGCACATCGCCCGCCTTGCGCACGTTGATCGTCGCGATGGAGTCGGCACCGATGCTCTTGGCCTTGAGCTCCGAGACCTTCACGCCGTTCACGACATAGACCGTGTTCGCCGAGTCGAGCTTGATGACCTGGCCAATGCGGGATTCCGCCTTGGCGACGTCCATGCCCTGCAGTTCGGTTGCCGTGGGCAGCTCCGCGCCGCAGGCGGCGAGCAGGGCGGCCGAACCAATGACGAGTGCCGACGCACGACGCGCGGCCAGGAAACGAGCGGGGCGAGCAGTCATGGTGCGAAGTCTCCGTTCGAGGTGGGAAGCGCGGTACGAGAAGGCGGGGCTACCAAGGGGAATGCGGGGACGGGGCATGGCCGCCGAGAGTTCGATGAGCAGCTGCCCATACCGGCGGGTGTTGGTACCGCGGGCGAGCACGCGGGCATCGCAATCGAGTTCGATCGCGAGCCGGAGCCGCGCGAGCATGAACCATGCGGCGACGTTCCACGGCATCAGCGCGACCAGCGCACAGCCGGCGAGCAACAGCTGAGGATCACGCGCCGCGATGTGCGCGGCCTCGTGTGCCACCACGAGGCGCTGTTCCTCCTCACTCCGCTCGAGCAGCCACGCCGGGACCACGATGGCCGGCTCCATGGCGCCGATGACCACGGGACCGGTGTTCCCGCTGACGTGCACCGGCGTACCGGCCACTTCCTGGCGGTCGGCGCGCAAGAGCACGGTGCGCTGACGCCGGTAGCTCACGAGCAGAATGAATGCGATTCCGGCACTGGCGAAGGGCCACGCCACCAGCAGCCCGCGGCGCATCGACGGTGACAGCCTGAGGCCGGCGTCACGCGCGGCGGTGGCCACGGCGTTCACGATTCGCGATGGCGCACCACGTACGGTGGCCAGGAGCGAAGGGCGCGGGGCGCCGGTCACCGACACCGGCGCCGTGGACAGCGGCACACCGCGGAGCTGGACGCGAGTGACGGGCTCGGTCCGTCGCAACGGTTGGGTCGCCGTGACGGCGGCGGCGGCGACGAGGGCCACGGCCCAGATCACACGTGCCGGCGCCGCGCGCCCGATGACCTGCTGGATCAGCAACGCCGCCAGCGCGATGACTGCCGACATCACCGCCGATACCGCGAGCCACGAAAGCAGGAGAGACGCGCTCATTCGCCCTCCTCGAGCCGCTCGGCCAACAACGCGTGCATCCGCTCGAGTTCGGCACGGCTCAGCTTCTTGTCGCTCACGAGCTGCGCGAACATGCGCTCGGCCGACCCCTGAAAGATGGCTTCCTTGATGCGGCCGATGGCGCTCTTGCCCGCCTTGTCGGCGGCGACGGTCGGGAAGTAGCGGTATGCCCGCCCTTCGGGCTCGTGGCGGACGTAGCCCTTGTCCTCGAGCGTCTGCAGCGCCGACAGCACGGACGTGTAGGCGAGGTCTTCGTCGAGATGCTCGCGAACTTCAGCCACGCTGGCGGAGCCCTGTTTCCAGAGCACCGACATGACGGCGAGTTCGCGGGGCGGGAAGTGGTAGTCTGTCACCGAGGCACCGGGGCTGGGGTGTGGCAGTGTCTACTGAATCTTCCGTAGGATATGGGCGGCCGCGGTTCCTGTCAACTGGTTTTTCCGTAGTCGCGCCAATCGCGCGCTCCCCGTCGGAGTCATTTCAAGTGGGTCAGAGCTGTTGAAATCCTTTCAAGTGGGTCAGAGCTGTTGAAATCCTGCCCCCCCGGGCGATTTCAACAGCTCCGACCCCTTGGTGCGGTCCGCCATGTGATCGATGTGATCCATGTGATCGGCGTGATCCGCGCATGCCGTGTCGGTTCTCCGCGAGATCCGTGGGAATCCCAGTCCGCGATCATGGGGATAACTGAAACGGCATGCGCGGATCTCGCGGGTTGCACGGATGTTCGTCTGGATTCACCAGCGTTTCGACGACGCTGACCCTTGGGCCGTTCAAGGGGTCAGAGTTGTTGAAATCCAGCCCCCAGCGATTTCAACAACTCCGACCCCTTGATCGGCGGACCCCCTGATCGACGACCTCGACGTCGTCGGATCAACAACTCCGACCCCTTGATCAGGGGGAGAGTCGTAGCACGTCGCCGTGGGGCGAGACGCCGTAGCGGCCACCGAGGCTCCCGGCGACGCCGCGAGTGCGCCAGCCGGCCGGGAAGGGGATGGGCCACGCCAACAGTTCCTGATCAACGCGCAACACGGCGAACTCGAGCGGAGGCTTCCCGGACGCGGAGGCGCGGACGCGCCAGCCACCATTCCAGCCGCGATGGAAGTCACACATCACCGCGACGTCCGGCAGACGCTCGGCGAACGCCGCATGCACAAGCTGGCGGAGGAGCGCCTGCTCCCCCGCCAGCTCGGTCACTTCCACCGCGTCAACGACCTCCACGCCACCCCACTACACCAGACACGTCGCCACCGCGTCGCGCAGCGACTGGATGCCGTCGCGCCCCTTGGGGATGAACTCATGCGCGAAGACGCCGTCGTACGGCATCGCCGCAATCGCTTCGGCGATGCCGCGGTAGTTGAGCTCCTGGCCGCCGTCGATCTCGTTGCGCCCCGGTACGCCGGCGGTGTGGAAATGCGCGATCCACTGAAGGTTCGCCTTGATGGTGGCGATGACATCGCCTTCCATGACCTGCATGTGGTAGATGTCGTACAGCAGGCGAAAGCTCGGGCTGTTCACGCCCTTCGCGACTTCCACGGCCCACGCGGTGTGATCGGCGTGATAGTCCTTGTGATCGACCTTGCTGTTGAGCATTTCCATGCACAACACCACACCGTGCTTCTCGGCGGTTGGCATCAGGCGCCTGATGCCGGTGATGCAGTTGGCGATCCCTTCACCGTCGCTCAGGCCGGCCTTGTTGCCGCTGAAGATCACGATCTTCTTCACACCCGCGGCGGCGGCCTTGGGGATGTACGATTCGCCGTCGGCGACGAGCTTGTCGTGCTGATTGAGCCGATTGAATCCCACGGGAATGGTGCCCCAGCTGTTGCCCATCGTGCACTGCAGGCCGTACTGCCGGGGGACCTCCCACTCCTCGGGGCCCAGCAGATCGATACCCACGAGCCCCATGCTTTTCGCGGCGGCGCAGAGGTCGTGAATCTTCGTGCTGCTGTAGCACCAGCGGGCCACGCTCTGCCGCAGCCGGCCGCGGGGCATCGGTCCCAGCGCGTCGGCGGCCGCGGCCAGCGGCGAGAGCGCCGAGGCCGCGGCGGCCACGCCAACCGTGGTCAGCGCATCACGTCGCGAGATCATCAGAGGCTCCGCCGCTTGAGTTCCGCCACCGCATGCGCCGCCGCGCGCGCGGTGAGTGCCATGTACGTGATCGAGGGGTTCTGGCAGGCGGTCGACGCCATCGCCGAGCCGTCCGTGATGAAGAGGTTGGGCACATCCCAGCTCTGGTTCCATCCGTTCAGGACCCCCTCCTTCGCGGTTCTCGCCATGCGCGCCCCACCCATTTCGTGAATGCAGTGGCCGGGCGGATGCATGGTGCGGCTGGGGCGCACATCGGTGCAGCCGGCGGCCTCCATCAGCTCCACGCCGCTCGCGATGATGTCCTTGTTCATCGCGTGTTCATTCTCGCGCCAGGTGACGTTGATGCGCGCCGCGGGCACACCCCACTTGTCCTTCACCGTGGGGTCGAGGGTGATGGTGTTGTCTTCGTAGGGGAGCGTCTCGCCCCAACCACCGACACTGAGCCCCCACGGGCCGAGATCGTCGATGAGACTCTGCTTGAAGGCCGCGCCGTAGCCGCGCATGCCGCTGCCGCGCCCCCAGCCGCTGCGGCTCGAGCCACCCTGCATGCCGTAGCCGCGCACGAAGTCCTTCGATTCGGACGTCACGTTGCGGAAGCGCGCGACATAGATGCCGTTCGGGCGGCGTCCTTCGGTGCGTTTGTCGAGGAATCCAGGGAACGTGCCGCCCGCCCCCGAGCCGTAGTGGTGGTCCATGACATACTTGCCGAGCGTCCCACTCGAGTTCGCGAAGCCGTCGGGGAAGCGCGTGCTCTTCGAGTTGAGCAGCAGGCGCACGCTTTCGATGGCCGAGGCACAGAGGAACACGACCTTCGCCTCGAACACATGCTCCTGCATGGTGACCGCATCGATCACCCGCACGCCGCGGGCGCGGCCGCGCTTGGCGTCGAAGAGCACTTCAGTGACCACGCTGTGCGGGCGCAGCGTGAGCCGCCCCGTCTTGCGTGCCGCCGGGAGCGTGCTGCCGATGGAGTTGAAGTACGAATGCGTCACGCAGCCGCGCTCGCACGGGCCGCAGTAATGACACGCCGCGCGGCCGTTGTGGTTCTGCGTGAGGATCGCGGCGCGCCCGATCGTCAGCACGCGCTCCCCGCCGAACTTCTTGAGGAGGTTCTCTCGAGCCGCGCGCTCCACGACGGTCATCTGCATCGCCGGCAGGAACTCGCCGTCGGGCAGCTGCGGGAGCCCTTCCTTCGCGCCGGTGATGCCGATGAACCGCTCGACGTGCGAGTACCAGGGCGCGATGTCCTTGTAGCGAATCGGCCAATCGCAGCCATGCCCGTCCCTCGCATTGGCGTCGAAGTCGAGATCACTCCAGCGATAGACTTGACGCCCCCACATGATCGACCGCCCGCCCACCTGTCTCCCGCGGAACCACTTGAAGGGCGCGTTGTCCGGCGTGGTGTACGGGTTCTCGAAGTCGTTCACGAAGAACTTGTGGCCGGCTTCGTCGCACGCGTAGCACTGCCCCTGAATGGGCTTGGTCCTGGCGATGACGTCGCGATCGCCCCAGCCGCGGTACTTCAGCTGATACGACTGCACGTGTTCGGTGAAATCCTTGCCGCCGAAGTCGATCGGGCCGCCAGCTTCGAGCACGACGGTTTCGAGCCCGCGCTCGGTGAGCTCCTTCGCGGCCCATCCGCCACTGATTCCAGAGCCGACAACGATCGCGTCGAAGACGCGCCGTTCACGCGGCTGCCGCGTGCCGAGGGATCGCAGCGTTGACGTCAGATCACTCATCGCGGCCCGCTCCCTTGGTCGGCATGTCGGCGTCACCCCGGAAGACACCGGGCATGATCTGCGTCTTGAGCACGTCCTTCTGCACGCGCTCGCTGGTGAAGTATCCGTGAACGACCAGCCCCTTGATGCGGCTGTAGCCGCGCGCCGCCGGCGCGGTGCGATCGGCCGGCGCATCGAGCGCGTCCATGACCTGCGTAAGGGGCGCACCGGTGAGGCCGGCGAGGGACTGTTGCGTGAGCTGCCTGCTCAGCGCGTCCATCGCGTCGAGCCCCGTCGTCAGCGACGTGCGCTCGGCGTCGGTGTAGTAGTCCTGCGCGATGACCTCGATCCAGCCGAGGACATTCACGTCATTCGCGCTCGGCGAATCGGTGCGCGGGATGATCGCGTCGGCGAGCGTACGGATGATCGCGCGGTGCGCGTCGCTCAACGCCGCCACGGGAAGCGCGCCGGTGCGCGGAGCGGCCAGCGTCGCCCACGCCCGAGCGGCCTGCGCCTCGGCTTCCTGGGGGACAAGCGAGAGGGCCGCCGCAGCCGCAGCAGCCCTCAGAAAGTCACGACGTTCCATCGCGGCCGGGGCAGGGGAGACGCCCCGGCGCGAGATCGGCCGGAGCTACTGCACTTGGATGTACAGCGGTGTCGGCCACAGCCGCAAGATCGATTCGCGGCTGGTGGGCGGATTGTCGTTCCGGAGCTTCGAGAACTGCTTCCATCCGGTGAACTGCACCGGCTCCTTCTTGATGTAGCTGTAGTAGGAATCGCGCTTGAGATACGGCGGTCCGAATCCATCCATGTCCATCACGATCTGCACGCGCGGATCGAGCTTGATGTCGCGGTAGTTGGTGACGCCGCGCTGCGTGAAGCGGTGCACGACGAGCACCTTGGGGGGCAGCTTGTACTTGTCGACGAGCTCCTGCAGGAAGCGCGTGGCGTAGTTGATGTCGGCAGCATCGTAGGTGCCGATCTTCTTGCCCGGCTTGACGTTGTCCTTCATGGAAAACTCGGGGTCGATGCCGAGGTGCACGTCGGGGCGCTTGAGGAAGCGCTCGAGCCAGGGCAGCTCCTGCTGCAGGGTGCTGTGACCGACCTGCACATCCACGAAAAGGAGTGCCTTGCGCTTCTGTGCCCACCCATAGACGCGTTCGATGAGCGCGCTGTCCATGCGGAGGCGGTATTTGCCGTCGCGCCCGGGATCACCCTGCGCCACGACCGAGATCAGGTGGAGCGCCGGCTGCACGGGATGGCTGGGATCGGCCTTGTTCCAGGCCGCCACTTCGGCGTCGAGCTTCTGCAGCATGTCATCGGGCTCGAACTCGCCCAGGATGCCCATGCGCTTCGACAGCGGGTTGCCGTAGAAGGCCACGATGCGCTTGGCCGGCAGGATCGACCCCGGCAGCGCCGCCGGCATCTTCGGCGGCCAGAGCGAGTCGAGGTCGCTCCCCTGGTCGCGATATGAGAGATGTCGGTCGCCCGACGAGGGACCGAGGCTGCCGCCGGAGCGCTTGCGCGGGGCGGCAGAGTCCTGCTTGACGGCTCCTTTCTTCCTGGCGGTCGCCTTCTTGACCGTCTTTTTCGCCGGCTGCCTGGCGGCGGCCGGCCTGGACGAATCAGCCGATTGCGCCGACGCCGGGGCGATGAGCACGGCTGAGAGAACAGCGGCGAACGCAAGCGCCCGCGGCAACATGGAAACGCGCATGGATGGACTGGACGTGACGACACAGGGCCGGACGCAACGGGCGAACCGGACGTGCGAGGAGGTTAACGGGGGTGAAGAGTCAGGTGTAGGGCGATCAGCCGCGTGGCGGGTCGTTTATCACAGGAGTGCACATGAGGTTGGCTTGGCCTCGAGTCCGGCCCCGCGCTGGCAGCCAATGTATTGGCACGCTAGAGTGGCCCCATGCACATCCAACTCGACTCACAGGTTGCCGTCGTCACCGGCGGCGCGAACGGTATCGGCCTCGCGACCGCGCGTCGCCTCGGACAGAGCGGCGCGCGCGTCGCCATCTGGGACCGGGTGGCGGAGGCTGGCGAAGCGGCGCGTGCCGCGCTGACGGCCGAAGGGCTCACGGTCGCCTTCATTCCCACCGACGTCACCGACCGGGCCAGCGTGGACGCGGCGGTGGCGGCCACGCTCGCGGCGTTCGGGGGCATCGACATCCTCGTGAACAACGCCGGCATCACCCGCGACGCGCAGCTGGTGAAAATCAAGGACGGCGCCGTCACCGGTGGCATGACCGAGGCCGACTTCGATGCGGTGATTGCCGTGAACCTCAAGGGGGTCTTCACCTGCACGCAGGCCGTGGTGCCGCACATGCTCGCGAAGGGGCACGGTCGCATCCTCAACGCGTCGAGTGTGGTGGCGCTCAATGGCAACTTCGGGCAGACGAATTACGTGGCCACGAAGGCCGGCGTCATCGGGATGACGCAGGTGTGGGCGCGCGAACTCGGCAAGCGGGGGATCACGGTCAACGCCATTGCGCCGGGCTTCATCGCCACGGAAATGACCGCCAAGATGCCGGCCCCGGTGCTCGAGGGGATGGCGTCGCATACGCCGCTCGGTCGCCTCGGGTCGCCGGACGACGTTGCCAACGCCTACTGCTTCTTGGCGTCGCCACAGGCCGCCTTCATCAACGGGGCGACGCTCACCGTGGATGGCGGGCTCGTGATCGGCACCTGAGTCGCCGCGGCTACTTCTTGCGTGACGGGGCCGGCGATGAGACCAGGTCGCTGATCTGCTTGAGATCGTCGAGCGAGGGGAGCGTGCTGAAGGCGCCCTCGCTCCGGGGGGCGGCGTAGGCCATGCGCTGCTGAATGATCGCCGCGCGGCGCGTCGCAATGCTGCCGCGCGGTGACCAGCGCCGTGGCGCCGGCAGGATGGCCGCGAGGCGTGCCGCCTCCTCACGCGAGAGCGCGAAGGCGCTCTTCCTGAAGTGGTAGCGCGCCGCTGATTCGGCGCCGAACTGGTTCGGCCCCCACTCGGCGAGGTTGAGATACAGATCGAGAATGCGCTCCTTGGAGAGCAGAATCTCGAGCCACACCGCCACGTACGCCTCGAGTCCCTTGCGTACGAATGAGCGCCCGTTCCAGAGAAACAGGTTCTTGGCCACCTGCTGCGTCAGCGTGCTGGCACCCCGCAACTTGCCGCCGCGATTGCGGCGTTCCAGCGCCTTCTGCATCTCCACGAAATCGATGCCGTGGTGCAGGTAGAAGCGATCGTCCTCCGACGCGAGGACGGCGCGTCGCAGGTTGGGAGACAGCCCGGCGCGTGACACCGTTTCGTGATCGGGCCACACGGGACGATCGCCGTTCACCAGGCGCTGCCCCACGCGCTGCAGCATCACCGAGGTGACCGGCGGCTGGATCACCGCGAACAACAGGATGAGCGGCACCGGCAACAGCGCGAGCAGCACGCCGCTCACGAGCACGCGCTTCCACCACGCCTTGGGCCACCAGCGCGACGACCAGCGCCGCCACCACGACTTCCTGGCCACGGCGATCAGGGCTCGCGCAAATGCGGCGGCGTATCGGGCGGTTGCCGACGCCAGCGGCGGTGCTGCCAGAAGTACTGCGCCGGGAATCGCCGGATCATGGCCTCGAGCATCTGGGTGAAGCGGAGGACGATCGCATCGACATCGGCTTCGCGATCGCCGGTCTGTTCCACTTCCACCGGCTCGATGATCACGGCGTAGCGCCCGCTCGGGAGTCGCGGAATGGCAATGAACACGACCGGCGCCCCGAAGCGCAGGGCGAACACGGCCGGGCCACGGGGGGTCTTGGCCGGACGACCGAAGAAGGGCACGAAGGTGCTGGCCAGCCCCAGCGCGTCGTGGTCACTCACGAACGCCACCATGTGATTGTCGCGCAGCGCGCGCGGCGTGCGCTTGACCGCGTCCTTGTCGTGGATGACGGCCATGCCGATCTCTTCGCGGGTGCGGGTCACGTACGCTTCGAAGATCGGGTTCGCCATTCCCCGGGCGACGACATCGGTGGGCACCCCGCGGGCGGCGAAATACGCGCCGCCGTACTCCCAATTGCCGAGGTGTCCGGTGACCGCGATCAGCCCCTTACCCTGCGCGAGACCGCGTTCGATGTGCTCCCACCCCTCGACCCGCTCGGTGCGCGCGAGAATCTCCTCGCGCGACGTCCCGGGCATGATCGCCGTCTCGATGGAGGTGCGCCCCAGGCTGTCATACGACGCGGCCGCGAGGGCGAGTACCTCGTCTCGGGTGCGGTCGGGGAACGCGGCGGCGATCTGCCGCTCCACGACGCCGGCCCGAATTCCCAGTGGCTTGTAGACAAATCGGGCGATGCGCCCCCCGATCGCGCTGGCGGTGCGCCAGCCCACCAGCCGCAACCCGAACACCGCGGCCCGGGTGCCCCAATATTCGAGGCGATGGGAGAGGGTGGGCGTGCGCGTCGGGGCCGGTTCGGACATAGCCGGAGAATGTAACTACCCGCCATATTCCCCGTGATGACCACTCCTCCCTCGGCGGTGCCCGATGCGCAGGCATCGCAGCGGCTGGCCCAGATCGGCCTCCTCGTCAACGCGCTGCTGGCGATCGTGAAGCTGGTGGCGGGGCTGGTCGGGAATGCCTACGCGCTGGTCGCCGATGCGATCGAAAGTGGCATGGACATGATCGGCTCGGTGGTGGTGTGGGGAGGGCTGCGCATCGCCAGCCGCGATCCGGATGAGCAGTACCCGTTCGGCTATGGGCGCGCCGAGGCCGTGGCGGGGGCGATTGTGGCGTCGCTGATGATGGGCGCGGCGGCCGGGATCGCGATCGAGGCGCTGCGCGAGATTCGCACGCCGCATCATGCGCCAGCGCCGTGGACCCTCGGCATCCTGATTGTCGTGATCGTCGTGAAGGAGGTGCTGGCCAAGCGGGTGCTGGCGGTGAGCGAGGCGACCGGCAGTGTGGCGGTGGCCGCTGATGCCTGGCATCACCGCAGCGACGCGATCACCTCGGGCGCCGCCTTCATCGGCATCAGTATTGCCATTCTGGGCGGGCCGGGGTGGGAGCCGGCGGACGACTGGGCGGCGCTGGTTGCGGCGGCGGTGATCGCGATCAACGGTCTGCTGATCCTGCGGACGGCGGTGGCGGATCTCATGGACAAAGCGCCCGCGATGACCGTGATTGAAGCAGTCTCCGGTGCCGCGCTGGGTACGAGTGGGGTGCAAGCGATCGAGAAGCTCAAGGTGCGCAAGACCGGCACCGCGTACTACGTCGACATTCACGTGCAGGCCGATCCGGCGATGTCGCTCCACGAGGCGCATATCCTGTCGGGGCGCGTGAAAGGTGCGATCCGGCGGCGCGTTCCGGCGGCGGCCGGCGTGCTGATCCACATGGAGCCCTTCGAACCCGTGACCCGGACATGAAAGAGTCTCCCACGTTTCTGGTGCTCGACCGAGCGGAGTGCGAGGCCTTTCTCGCGGCGCAGCACGTCGGACGCCTCGCGTACAGCTTCCGGGACCGCGTGGACATCGAGCCGGTGCACTACGTGTTCTACGCCGGCAACATTTACGGGCGCACGCAGTACGGGGCAAAGGTCGATGTCCTGGCGCACCATCCGTGGGTCGCCTTCGAAGTCGACAAGGTCGAGTCGATGTTTCGCTGGCGCAGCGTCGTGGTGCACGGCCGGCTCTACTTCCCCGATCCGGTGGGTTCGGTGTCCGAGCGCGATCGGTACGCCGAGGGGGTGGCAGCGTTTCGGACGCTGCTGCCGACGGCGTTCACCGACGATGATCCGACGCCCGGACGTGAGTTGATCTTCATCCTTCCGGTGTCGGAAGTGACGGGGCGCGCGGCGGTCCCGCCGGATCACGCATGAGCCAGGGGCCATCGGACGCGGACATCGCCGCGGCGGTGGCGCGGCTGTCGCTGGCCCCGGTGCCGCCGGGCGCCACGGTGTCGCTGGGGCATAAGGCCGCGCGCCTCGACGACGCGCCACCCAAGGCGGTCCTGAAGGCGGCCACCGAGTCGCTGCTCGTCCGTCTGAGCGCGCTGCAGGATGCGTTTCATGCCGATCGCCGCAAGGCGCTGCTGCTCGTGCTGCAGGGGCGCGATGCCGCGGGGAAGGACGGCGTGATCCGCACGGTGTGCGGCGCCTTCAACCCCGGTGGGGTCCAGGTCGCGTCATTCGGACCGCCCACCGAGCGGGAACTGGGGCATGACTATCTGTGGCGCGTGCATCAGGTGATCCCGCCACGTGGCATGATCGGCGTGTTCAATCGCTCGCACTACGAAGACGTGCTGGTCGTGCGCGTGCGCGGCCTGGTTCCCGAAGGTCGCTGGCGTCAGCGCTACGATCAGATCAATGCGTTCGAGCAGATGCTCGCCGAGAACGACGTGGTGATCCGCAAATGCTTCCTGCACGTGTCACGCGATGAGCAGCGGGCGCAGTTGCAGGAGCGGCTCGATGATCCCACCAAGAACTGGAAGTTCCGACTGGGTGATCTCGATGATCGCGCCAGGTGGGACGACTACACGGCGGCCTATCAGGAGCTGCTCTCGCGCTGCAGCACGTCGTGGGCGCCCTGGTACGTCGTGCCTTCCGACAGCAAGACGGTCCGCAATTATCTGATCGCCCGCCTGCTGGTCGAAACCATCGAGGCCTTGCAGCCGACGTATCCACCGATGGATCCCGCCGTGCGCGAGGCGGCGCGTGGGTTCCGGTAAGCGGCGCGCGCGGATCGCGGCGCTTTGTGCGACGCTTGGTGCAACGGCGTTCATTGCGGGCGCCCTGGGCGCACAGGGGGCGCCGGCGTCGGCCAGCGACGCCGCGTGGTCGGGGGTTCCCGCGGGGCTTCGGGTGCGTCCACTCGCCGAACGGCGATTCGATGCGGCCTCGGGGTTGCACGCCACGACCGCGTTTGCGCTCGCGCTGGATCGCATGGGCATTCCCTGGTTGGCGGCCGACGACGGCGTCTATCGCTACGATGGCGGCGTGTGGCGTCGGGACCCGGTGCTGCGCGAGTTCGACTATCAGCAGGTACGCTCGCTCTGGTTCAGCGGCGACGGAACGGCCTGGCTGGGCACACGACGGGGGCTGATTCGTCGGCCACCGTCGGGCGCGCCGATCGTCTATCGCGAGCGCAACGGCATCCCCGGCGCCGTGGTGTACAGCGTGACGGAGTCCAGGGCGATCGACGGCATCTCGCGCGTGGTCGCCGGCGCATCGAACGGGGTGGCCTGGTACAACGGCGCCACCTTCGTGCCGATGACGATGCCCACGATGGACACGACGTGGGTCGGCGTCATGGTTGCCAGCGGCGCGGCGCCGGATGGACAACCCACGTTGTGGGCCGCGAACTCCGCCGGCGGGGTGGCGCGATACGCCGGTGGCGCCTGGACCACGTTCACCGCGCCGGCCGGGCTCACCTCGTCGGATGCGCAGTTCGTGTTGCCGGTGAGCGGCGGGGCGCTCCGCGGTGTGTACGTCGCCACCAGGGACGGGGTCTTCGCGGCGCCGGCAGACGAGGCGGGCGCGCGCTTTCACCTGATGTCGGGCTCTCCCCGCGATGTCTTCCGAGTGGCGCTGGTTCCGGAGGTGGGCGGCCTCGACGAGCTGTGGGCGGGCACGGTGGACGGTTCGCTGTGGAAATGGCGTGCGGGAACATGGTCGCGCGTGGAATCATCGGTATCGTCGAGACGGGGGACGGTCACGCTCCTGCAGGCGTTCACCGGACAGGGGGGCGGCACGACCATCTATGCATCCGCGCGCAATGGATCTCTCGTGCGCCTGACACACGGTGTCGCCGCCACCCTCGACGTCACGGCGCAGCCAAGCGCGCCTTTCGTCAGCGCGCTCGCGGTCGCGAAACGCGCGGGCGGTGCCGACCACCTGTGGATCGGCACGCAAAGCGACGGTTTGATCGAAGCACCGCCTCAGGGGCCGGTTCGCGTGCATCCGTTCCGCGTCGGATCGCCCAACGGCATGGTCACGCTGCTGCGTCGCGTGGTGGTCGCGCCTCCCGCGAAGGATCCCGGAACGGACACGGTGACGGTGGCCGTGGCGAACGGAGTGCCGTGGCGCCAGCAGGGCAACGCGTTCGTGCGCTTCGGCACCGGGCTTCGGGGCACGATCCACGATCTTCGGCGGCTGCGCATGCCCGACGGGCTCTCCGCTCTGGTGGCGAGTACTGATGAGGGAGTGCGCGAGTGGACGGGGTACGCGTGGGTCCCGATGCCGGGGCTCGATGGCGATCCGGCGTCGGCCTTGCTCGACGGCACGCTTGGCGACGAGCGGGTCGTCTACGTGGGGGCGCCCAGCGCCGTACGGATCTTTGGCCGCCGCGGGCTGCGGGTGGAGTCGCTTCCGGGCGCGGCGGGTCAGTCCACTCCGCGCAGCCTGATCACGCGCATCTGTCGCACGCGTACCGCAAGCGGCGACCGGCTGTTCGCGCTCGACCCTGATCGGGGCGTCTTCTGGCGCGACGAGCACCCGGGCGGCGTGTGGCGAGCATTCCCGAGCAACTCGATCGTGGCACTCGCGAATACCGGCGCGCTCAATGTGCGCTGTCTCGACCATGGCGAGATCGTCGTGTCGAGCTTCACCGGACTCTCGATCTTCGACGTGTCGGCGAGCGACACCGCGGCCTGGCGCGTCCGCGCGTCGGTATCCGATGCCGACGGACTGCCGTCGGTGCTGGTCAGCGATGTCTCGGTCGGCGGCGGCAATCGACTCTGGACCTCCACCCCCTACGGGCTGGGCGTCGTCGATCGGGCGCGCGCCGAGGTGCCCCCGAGCGGCCGCATCACGCTTCGTGTCAGCATCGGCGCCACGGGCAAAGCGCTTGCCGAAGGCGAGGTGCTGGCCGGACCGAACGATGATGTCCACATCGATCCGCAGTTGCTGACATACCATCGCGAGGAGTCCACGCGATTCCAGATTCGGATGATCCGCGAGCGGCCTTGGACGATGGGGGGCGGCGCGTACGCGATCGGCGACGAGATGGGCGAGCTCGTGGACGCCGGCAGCCGGATGTTTCACGACCTGTTGCCGGGGCGGTACACGATCGAGGTGCGTGGCTTCGACTGGGCCGGTCGGGAGTACGGGCCGGCGATTCAGCACTTCACGGTGGAAACGCCGCTCGCACTGCGCTGGTATGCGCTGCTGACCTACGTCGTGCTCGTCGCGGGCACGCTCGCCGCGGTCTATCGCTTCCGTGTCGGCACGATTCAGCGCGCCAATGCGGGGCTCATCGCAAGCGAGCGACGGGCACTCGACAGCGAGCGGCGCTTCCGCGCGCTGTTCGAGCAGGCACTCGACGCGCATCTGCTCGTGAGCGGTGGTCGGGTGCAGGCGGCCAATGCGGAAGCGGCGCGCCTCTTCGGTGTCGCCGGCGGTGACGCGCTCATCGGACACGATCTCACCATGCTGTTCGGCGATCCGGCGACGGCGTGCATCAGTGGCGAGCAGCGCATTCGTCGCGGCGACCTGCTCGTGCCGGTGCAGTGCACGGTGAGCGAGGTGCCGACCGAGCAGGGCGCGCTGCAGCATGTGGTCCTGCGCGACCTGACCGACGTGCGGCAGGCCGAAGCCGAGCGTGCCTGGTTCGAAGCCCAGGTCCGTGAGGCGCAGAAGCTCGAGTCGCTCGGCACACTCGCTGGCGGCGTGGCGCACGACTTCAACAATCTGCTGGGCGTGGTGCGCGGCAACGCCGAACTCGCGCGATCCGCACTCAGGAAGGGCCGCGGAAGCGAGGAGTATCTGGCGGCGATTCTCGACGCCAGCGACCGCGCGCGCGACATCGTCAAGCAGATTCTCACGTTCAGCCGTCGGTCCACGCCGACGCGCGAGTACGTGAATTTCTCTTCATTGATCGTGGATCTGCAGCCGCTGCTGCGTCGGATGGTGCTGCGCACGGTCACCATCACGGTGGAGGGCGCGGATCGTGCACATCTGATCATGGGCGATCCCACGCAGTTGCAGCAGCTGCTGCTCAATCTCGTCTCGAATGCCGACTACGCGATGCGCAGTCGAAGCGACGGTCAGCTGCTCATCAGTCTTTCCACGGAGACGATTGCCGACGGGCAGCCAGCGCCGACCGGCGAGGTCGTGGTCCTGCGTGTGACCGATAACGGCGAGGGCATGTCAGAAGAGGTCCGATCGCGTATCTTCGAACCGT
>JBDHVK010000095.1:0-15821 GCA_039809645.1 Gemmatimonas sp. | reverse complement strand
CGCTACTGGGGCATGGTGCCGCGCGAGAACGTGCGCGGGCGCCCGGTGTTCGTCTACTACTCGTACCGCGGGAAGGAGGAGAGCGACCGCTTCCTGCCGTTCATCACCGACATCCGGTGGGGCCGGTTGGGGACGATCATCCGGTGACGCGCGCGCGGAAGGCGTCCGTCCTGTTCGCCGCGCTCGCCCTGACCGGCGCCGCTGCGTCGGCGCAGAGTGCGCCACCGGCGAACGCGACACCCGCCGCATTTCCGCGCGGTACGGTCCGCATGGACACGGTGTGGGGGAACGCGATCGGCGCGAAGAAGGCGCTCCGTGTCTACCTCCCGCCTTCCTATGCGGCCAGCGGCAGCCGACGCTATCCGCTGCTGGTCTATCTGCACGGCCTCGGCGGCAACGAAACGAACTGGGTCGACAACGGCGCGCTCGATCGCACGATGGATTCGCTGGTCGCGGCCGGGAAGCCGGAGGCGATCATCGCCATGCCCGATGGCGACGACAGCTGGTACACCACGTGGGGGCAGCTCCCCGACGTGCCGGCGTGTACCGGCGACAAGACGCGCAAGGAACCGGCGGCCACGTTCTGCGTGCCCTGGCCGCGCTACGATGACTACATCGAGCGTGATGTGGTCGATCACATGGATCGCCACTATCGCACCAAGGCCGACCGTGCCCACCGCGCCATCGCCGGGCTCAGCATGGGGGGGTATGGCGCCGTGACGCTCGCGCTCGCGCACCCCGATCGCTTTGCGGCCGCCGCGAGTCATTCGGGGGTGCTCTCGCCGCGCCTGCTGCCGGGCAAGGTGGCGCCCGATGCCGATCGCTATGCCACGAGCATGGTGCAGTTGCAGCAGGCCGCCCGCACCCTCTGGAAATCGCAGCGCCTGGCGTTCGGCCCGGATACCATCGCCTGGCGAGCCCGCGACCCGATCGTCATGCTGGAGCGGCTTCTACCGCGCGTGCAGGCCGGTCAGGCCGTCATGCCGGCGCTCTACTTCGATGTGGGCGCCGACGACCCGTGGCTGCTCCACAACCGCGACTTCAACGCCGCCCTGGCCAGCGCCGGCGTGCCGCGACGCTACGGCGAGTTCACGGGGGGCCACACCTGGACCTACTGGCGGGTCCACGCGGAAGACAGTCTCGAATTCCTGTTGTCGATCGTCGGCAAACCCTGATTCTGCCGGTCGATGTGAGGCTCGGCGCCACCGCCGTGACTGCCCGGGCCGTTACGGCGCCCCGTTCGCGGCCGTAGCTTCCGGATATGTCCCGGTTCTTTCCGCGTGACGTCATCCACTGGGGGGAGGAGAAACTCCATCCCCTTCGCGCTTTCGCCATCCGCACGATCGAACCCGCTGGGATCACCGGGATCGTGCTGCGGCTGTGGCGCGCGGTCGTGCTGATTCCCGATCAGTGGTGGCTCTTCGTGGTGGGCGTGACGACCGGCCTGCTGTTCCTCTGCGGCATGCTCACCTGGCACCTGGGCAACTTCCCGGTGCGCCGCTGGCCGCTGCGTGTGCTGGCGTTCCTGTTCATCGAAGTCGTGGTCGAGCTGGGGATGAGCTCGGTGCTCATCGTCTTCCACCGCGAGCGCATGGGATCGCGTCTGGCGACGTGGGCCGATTGGTGGCCCATGGCCGGCCAAACGCTCTGGCAGCGCGGGCTGGTGATGGTGCTCTTCGCGCTGGTGCTCGCGGGCGTGGTGCAGCTGGTGCGCCGCGCGGTAGACAAGCGCGCGCATCACCACCTCGCCGCTTAACCAGCACCCGTCCGATCAAGGGGTCAGAGTTGTTGATCGTCAGCCCGCCCGATCAAGGGGTCGGAGCTGTTGATCGCGGAGTCGTAGATCGGGTGTGCGCCGAAGGCCGCTGAGCGAGGGTGCTCCCGTGCCAGATACGCTGCGCGTATCCGGCAAGGGATCACGCTCTCGCCCATCGGCCTTCGGCGCACACCCCACGCAATCGCCTCGCCGTCCACCAAGCTGTGTCGTCTGCCAGGCGAGCGCCCGCGTGGTCGCGCCGCGAGGTGTCATCCGCAATCGGGATGCGCCGAAGGCGTATCCCCGAATGGGATGAACCTCGCGGCGCGACCATGCGGACGCTCGCCCCACGACGAACCTCGCGGAACGACCATGCGGACGCTCGCCCCACGACGAACCTCGCGGCCCGACCGTGCGGGCGCTCGCCCCAAGACGAACCTCGCGGAACGACCACGCGGGTGCTCGCTCCAAGCAGTACGTTGAAGCATGCGCTCATTTTCCCGCCTCTCGTTTTCTGCGCTCGCCCTGATCGCGAGCGCGAGCCTCGCTGGCGCCCAGCCCATCGCCTTTCCTGCGACCAAGGGCACCCGCACCTCCGGCTCCACCGCCGCGGACACGTTGCGCCCCTTCGGCACCCTCCGTGACCAGGCGTTCCGCATGCAGAAGTGGCTCGAGTTCCGCATGGACTCCGTGCTGCCCAAACTCATGCGCAAGCAGGGTGTCGACATGTGGGTCGTGCCGATGCGCGAGTACAATGAGGACCCCACCTTCCGCGCGCTCGTGTCGCCCACCACGTTCTCGGCGCGGCGACGCACGATCTATGTGTTCTTCGATCGCGGCGGCACCCAGGGCGTCGAGCGCCTCGCGCTCGGCGGCACGAGTCAAGGGAACGTCTTCAGGGCCGTGCGCAGCACCAAGGCCGTCACCGCGCCGGCCGCCGGCAGCCGCAGCAACGATCGCACCGCGGAGCTCTGGGGCGATGAGCAGTGGGGCGTGCTCAAGCAGGTCATCGAGGAGCGCAATCCGCGCAAGATCGCGATCAACACGTCGCGCACCTTTGCCTTCGCCGACGGCCTGTCCAGCGGTGAAAAGGAAGGCATGCTCGAGGCGCTCGGCCCCGCGCTCGGTGCCAAGGTCGTGAACGCCGAGGCGCTGGCGGTGGATCTGATCGCCGCGCGCTCACCCGACGAGGAGGCCTTCTACAAGGACCTCAACACCCTTGCCTGGGCGGTCATCAAGGAGGCCTTCTCCAACAAGGTCATCAAACCGGGCGTGACCACCACCGACGATGTGGTGTGGTGGATGCGCCAGCGAGTGAATGATCTCGGACTCGGCACGTGGTTCCATCCGAGCGTCGAGGTACAGCGCCCGCTCGACAGCAAGGAGCTGGTGGGGGTGAATCCCACTATCCTGCGCGGCGATATCCTGCACTGCGACTTCGGCATCACCGCGCTCGGCCTCAACACCGACACGCAGCACATGGGCTACGTGCTCAAGGCGGGTGAGACCGACGTGCCGGCCGGATTCAGGAAGGCGCTCGCCAATTCCAACCGCCTGCAGGACATCACGGTCGAGGAGCTCAAGCCGGGGCGTACCGGAAATCAGGTGTTGGCATCGACGCTCCGGCGCATGCGAGAGGAGGGGATCGACGGCACCGTCTACTCGCACCCCATTGGCCTCAACGGGCACGGGGCAGGCGCACTCATCGGTTTGTGGGACTACCAGGACGGCGTGCCGGGCCGCGGTGACCACACCATCATTCCCGGGATGTGGTACTCCATCGAGCTGCAGGCGACGACCAAGGTTCCGGAATGGGGCAACCAGCCGGTGCGGTCGATGCAGGAAGAAGATGTGATCATTGATGCAACCGGAAGGGTGCGTTGGGCGTATGGACGCCAGACCACCTTTCACCTTGTCCGCTAGGAGCCAGCCGTGTCTCTCGGTGACTTTCTCCGCAAGCAATTCATTGACGTCATCCAGTGGACCGAATCCGGTCCCGGGGTGCTCATGTACCGCTTCCCCATGCGGGACATGGAAATCCAGAGCGGCGCGCAGCTCACCGTGCGCGAGTCGCAGCTGGCGCTGTTCGTCAATGAGGGACGGGCGGCCGACGCGTTCGGCCCGGGGTTGCACACGCTCGTCACGCAGAACCTGCCGCTGCTGACGAACCTCATGAACTGGGACAAGATGTTCGAGTCCCCGTTCAAGAGCGATGTGTACTTCTTCTCCACGCGCACGCAGACGGGGCAGAAGTGGGGCACTCAACAGCCGATCACCATTCGCGACAAGGAATTCGGCGCGGTGCGCCTGCGCGCGTTCGGCATGTATGCGTTCAAGGTCAGCAACCCGGCCGTCTTCCAGCAGACGGTGGGCGCGACCGATGCCGAGTACACGGTGGCGCAGATCGAGCCGCAGCTGCGGAACGCCATCCTGAGTGGCTTCACGAGTGCGTTCGCGGCGGCGAATGTGCCGTTCCTCGACATGGCGGCGAATCAGGCGCAGCTCGCGACGCAGATCGCCGCGGCCACGCAGCCCGCCTTCGCGCAGTTCGGCCTCTCGCTCGAAACGTTCACGGTCGAGAACCTCTCGCTGCCCGATGAGCTCCAGAAGCGCCTCGACGAGCGGATTTCGATGAACATCATCGGCGACATGCGCACGTACACGGCGTACCAGGCGGCGCAGTCCATTCCGATCGCGGCGGCGAACGAAGGCGGCATGGCCGGACTCGCCGCAGGTCTCGGGGCGGGCGTGGGTCTCGGTGGTGCCATTGCCAACGCGCTGGCGGGCGCGGCGGGGGCGCCCCAGGCGCCGGGAGTGGCACAGCCTCCCGAGCGAATGGCGCCGCCGGTCGCGCCGAGCGCCGACAGCAAGTTCTGCATCAACTGCGGGGCCAAGCTGCCGAGTATCGCGAAGTTCTGCTCGGCGTGCGGCACGGCGCAGTCGTAACTGGCGCGTAGGCGATATCAGGCGGTGCTCCTCTCCAGTTCCCGCACCGGTAGCGAATGGGTCGTGGAGGCGTTCGGCTGCGAGCCCGAGCGCCTGCGCGACGTTGCGGCGTTGCAGGCCGTGTTCGACGCCGCAGTCCACGAGCTCGCGCTGCATCCAGTGGGCCACGCGGTGTGGCATGGCTTCCCCACGCCCGGCGGCGTGACCGGGATGCAGATGCTGGCCGAGTCGCATCTCACCGTGCACACGTTCCCCGAGCACGCCTCGGCGTGCTTCAACCTGTTCTGCTGTACGCCACGCCCGGCGTGGGACTGGGCCGGGCGGCTGGCGGCGTTGCTCGGCGCAACCGACGTACAGGTGCGTGTGCTCGCGCGCGACTACGCGCCGCAGCCCGCCGAGACGACACCGTGACCATCTCATGACCGCGCCCACGAACAGCCTGGCCTGCCCGAACTGTGGCGCAACGGTGCGCTTCCGCTGGGCGCAGGCGGTGCAGACCACGTGTGAGTATTGCCGGTCGGTGCTCGTGCGTACCGACGTCGCGCTCGAACTTGTGGGCACGCAAGCCAGCTTTCCGGCGACCGGCTCCCCCATTCAGCTCGGCACCGAAGGCACGTGGCGGCAGCAGCGCTTCACGGTAGTGGGGCGCATCACGTACCAGTGGTCACGCGGGCGTTGGAACGAGTGGCACTGCATCCTGGCTGATGGGTCCAGTGCGTGGCTGGCCGACGCGCAACTCGAATACACCATGACCGTGGCGGCGCCGCTGCCAGGAGGCGGCGTGGACGTCGATGCGCTGCGCGTCGGCGATCGACAGAAGTTCATGGCCCGCGAGTACGAAGTGGCCGGCTTCGTGGAGGCGGCGTACGTCGGCACCGAGGGCGACCTGCCGTTCACGTCGTGGGACAAGCGAGCCTGTCGCTTCGTGGATTTCCAGTCGAACGACGGGCGATTTGCCACGGTGGATGGCACCGAACGCCCGCCGCTCGTGTTCGTCGGCGAATACCTGCGCTTTAACGAGCTCGCGCTGCGCAATCTGCGCGAGTTCGACGGCTGGGGACCGCCCGAATGAGTGCGTCAGTGGCACCACAGGCTCGCGGTTTCACCTGTCAGGGGTGCGGCGCGTCGATCACGATGCACGCGCAGGGATGGGCCGTCACGGTCGCTTGCGGACAGTGCGGGGCGTTGCTCGATGCCACCGACCCCAATCTCGCCCTGCTGCGCCGCGGCGAGGCGGTGGCGCGCCTGCCGAAGATCCCCATCGGCACGCGCGGCACGTGGAGGGGCGTGCGCTGGGAAGTGATCGGGTTTCAGCGCGTCGAGATCACGGTCGAAGGCACCGCGTATTCGTGGGACGAGTATGTGTGCTTCAATCCGTATCGCGGTTTCTTCTACCTCTCCGAATACGAGGGGCACTGGAACGTCATCGAGAAGCAGCAGCGCCGCCCCGAGGCGGAGACGGGTGGCGAGCGTCCGACCGTGACGTTCAACGGTACCACCTTCAAGCACTTCCAGACGTCGAGCGCGTACACCACACACGCGCTCGGTGAGTTTCCGTGGGAGCTCCGCTACGGCGATCGGATCATCGCGCGCGATTTCGTGGCGCCGCCATATATCCTGAGCGCCGAGGCGAGCGACAACGAAGTCACTTGGTCATTGGGCACCTACACGCCGCCGGACGTCATCGCCAAGGCCTTCGGGCTCGCGGCTCTGCCGACGCCGCGCGGCGTCTTCGCCAATCAGCCGAATCCGTATGCCGGGTTGCCGAAGCGGATGTTCGGCGTGTTCGGCGTGGGCCTGCTCGTGCTGATCGCGATGCTGGTCCTCAATGTGGCGTTCGCGAGTGACCGCACCGTATTCTCCCACAGCTATGAGTTCACACGCGCGCGGCCGCAACTGCTGGCTCCCGATGCCGCGTCCGGTGAGAACGAGGCTGCTGGCGAGGCGTTCGTGACCGAGCCGTTCGAACTCGACGGCCGCCCGTCGTCGGTGGCCATCGCGCTGTCCGCGCCCCTCGAGAACGACTGGATGTATGTCAATCTCGCGCTCATCAACGAAGCGACGGGTGAGACCCGCGAGGCCGGTCGGCAGATCAGCTACTACCACGGGACCGACAGCGACGGCAGCTGGAGCGAAGGCGGGCGCGGCGAGACGGTGCGGCTGTCGAACGTACCAGCGGGTCGGTACTTCCTGCGCATACAGCCCGAGGGCGGTGAACCGGGGCGCGGACCGGTCCCCTATCGGGTGGACGTTCGACGTGATCAGCCCTACTACCTGCTCTACGGGTTGGCGTTCCTCGCACTGCTGCTCCCCACGATCCTGTCGCTGGCGCCGTCGGCCAGCTTCGAAGGGCGGCGGTGGGCGGAGAGCGATCATGCGCCGTCGAGTTCGGGAGACGATGATGATGAATGACCAGCCCCGCCGGAGGCGCACGTGGTAAGGCTCTACACCATCTGGGCCGTCGCCGTACTCGGTCTGCTCGGCTACGCGCAGTACGTCGGCTGGTCCTTCACCACGGTGACCGAAGCCAAGACCAATCCACGCTCGGTACGCAACAATCCGGGTTCCTATCGTCCGTCGTACTACTCACCGGGGCGTGTGCTCCGCGGCAAGTGAGGCCACTGCATGACTGAATCGCTCCTCAACAACGTCACCGGTTCGGCGGTCTTCGCCGCGCTCGGCATCGTGCTGTTCGTTGCCGCGTTCTTCATCGTCGATGTGCTCACTCCCGGCAAGCTCTGGGATGAGATCAGCGAGAAGAAGAACACCGCGGCCGCCATCCTGATGGGTTCCGTGGCCATCGCGCTCGGCATCATCGTCGCCGCCGCCATCCACTGAGCCGGAGTTCGGCTCCGTGCCGATCGCGCTGTTCATTTCCGTCTGTCTGATCGCCGCCTGCGGGCTCATCTACGAGCTCGTCGCGGGCGCACTCGCCAGCTATCTGCTGGGCGACAGTGTGACGCAGTTCTCCACGATCATCGGCACCTATCTCTTCGCAATGGGAATCGGGAGCTGGCTCTCCCGCTTCGTGACGCGCGGCGTGGTGACGCGCTTCGTGGTGGTGGAACTGCTGGTGGGAGTGGTGGGCGGGCTGTCGAGCCTCGTGCTGTTTCTGGCGTTCGCCTATACCGAGGCGTTCCGCCTCACGCTCTACACGCTCGTGGTGCTGATCGGCATCCTCGTGGGACTCGAGATTCCGCTGCTGATGCGCATCCTCAAGGATCGCTTCAGCTTCAAGGACGTCGTGTCGAATGTGCTCACGTTCGACTACATCGGCGCGCTATTCGCCTCGCTGCTCTTTCCGCTCTTGCTGGTACCGCGCCTGGGATTGGTGCGGTCGGCTCTGCTCTTCGGTGTGATCAACGTGGCGGTGGGGCTCTGGAGCACCTGGCTCTTTCGCGATGTGCTGCCGCGCCGCGGGGCGTTGCAGGCGGGTGGCGTATTCGCCCTCGTCCTGCTGAGCGCCGGCCTGTGGAAGGGGCAGGCGATCACCACGCTGGCCGAAGAAGGCATGTACGCGGATCCGATCATCCTGGCGAAAGACACCCGCTATCAGCGCATCGTGCTGACGAGCTGGAAGGATGATCTGCGGCTCTACCTCAACGGCCATCTGCAGTTCGCGTCGCGCGATGAATACCGCTATCACGAGTCGCTGGTGCATCCCGGTCTGTCCGCGGCGGCCAGGCGCGGACGCGTGCTGGTACTGGGCGGCGGCGATGGGCTCGCGGTGCGCGAGATCCTCAAGTACCCCGAGGTGCAGCAGGTCACGCTCGTGGACCTCGACGAGGGGATGACCCAGCTGTTCCGTACGCATCCGCGTCTCACGGAACTCAACGCCGCCTCGCTCAACGACCGGCGCGTCACGGTGGTGAATGCCGACGCCTTCACCTGGCTCGACACGCACGCCACCCAGTTCGACTTCGTGGTGATCGACTTCCCCGATCCGTCGAACTATCACGTGGGCAAGCTCTATACGAGCGCATTCTATCGGCTCGTCAAGCAGCATCTGGCCCCCGGTGCATTCCTGGTGGTGCAGAGCACGTCGCCGATGTTCGCGCGCCAGAGCTATTGGAGCATCGTGGCCACACTGGAGGGGGCGGGGCTGCGCACGTGGCCGTATCACGTCTACGTGCCAAGCTTTGGCGACTGGGGCTTCGTGATCGCCGGCGAAGCGAGCTACGCGCCGCCGCGCACGCTCCCCAATGGCTTGCGCTATCTCACGGTGGCCACGCTCCCGTCGCTCTTCGACTTTCCGGCCGATCTGCAGCGGGTGCCCGCCGAGCCGAACCGTCTGAACGATCAGGTGCTCGTGCGCTACTACGAGCACGAGTTCGACGCGATCAATCGGTGAGCCGCCGGTGAGCGAAGGATGACGTCGCGTCGCGATGCGCTGCGGCAGTTGGCCGCCCTCGCGGCCGCGCCGGCGCTGGTGGGGCTCACCCCCAAGGGACGCGTGATTGGTGGCAGCTTCGTGGATGACCACAGCACCGCCGGCCATGCGTTGCGCGATCGGACCGCTATACTCGCTCCCTCGCGACCCACACGCCGCGTGTCGGTGGCGATCGTGGGCGGCGGCATCGGCGGGCTCTCGGCCGGTTGGCAGCTGGATGCGCTCGGCATGCACGACTGGGTCCTGTGTGAACTCGGCGGCCGAACCGGCGGCAATGCCCAGGGCGCCTACTATCCGAGCATCGGACAGGCCGCGCCCTGGGGCGCGCACTACCTCCCCGTTCCCGCGACCGACGCGACGCACGTGCGGGCGCTCCTGCGTGACCTGGGCGTGCTGGGCGCCGACGGTCGCTTCGATGAGCGCACGCTCTGTCATACCCCGCAGGAGCGCCTCTTTCAGCATGGGCGCTGGCACGAGGGGCTCGAGCCGTTCGATGCGCTGACCGCGGCCGAGCGCGATCAGTTCGCCCGCTTCGCCGAGCGCATCGCCGAGTTCCGCGCATCGCGCGCCTTCGCTGTGCCCAGTGCGCCCGCGCACGCGCGTCGCGGGCAGGCACCCGCCGCGGTGCGACGCGCGGTGGAACAGCTCGACACGCTCACGGCTGACGCCTGGCTCACGCAACAGGGGCTGACCTCGAAGGCGCTCCGCTGGTGGGTCGAATACGGCACGCGCGACGACTACGGCGCCTCGCTCGCGCAGGCGAGTGCGTGGGCAGCCGTGCACTACTTCGCCGGCCGCGAGGCGGACGAGCAAGGGCCGCTCGCCTGGCCTGAGGGGAACGACTGGATCGCGCAGCAGCTCACGAGGCGCGTGGTGGCGCGACGCGCGAACGATGACGGCGTGCGGCTGCTCACCAACGCGCCGGCCGTGCACCTCGAGCGGCGCGGCACGCGATGGGTCGTCGACACGCCGGCCGCGCGTCTCGAAGCCGATGTGGTGATCTGGAGTGCACCGCTCTTCGTGCTCCCGCGGGTCGCCCTGGAGGTCACCGTGCCGGTGTCGCTGGAGTACGCGCCGTGGGTAGTCGCCAACCTCGTGCTCGATCGCCTGCCGGAACAGCGTGGTGCGCCACTCGCCTGGGACAATGTGCTCTATGACAGCCCGTCGCTCGGTTACGTAAACGCCGCCCATCAGCATCTGGGGACGGAGACACTGCCCACCGTGTGGACGTGGTATCACGCCGTCGTCGACCGGCCGGCACGGGAGGGGCGGCAATGGCTGCAGGCGCGCCCGTGGAGCGCCTGGCGCGACCAGATTCTGGCCGATCTGTCGCGCGCGCACCCCGATATCGCCGAGTGCGTGGCGCGCATCGACATCATGCGGTGGGGGCATGCCATGGCCCGCCCGACGCCCGGACTGCTGGCGCGCACCGAGACCCTCGCCCGTTGGCAGCCGGCTCCCGGGCTGCTCGTCGCCCACGCCGATCTGAGCGGGTTCAGTCTGTTCGAGGAAGCGCAGTGGCACGGCGTCCGGGCGGCGCAGGGGGCCGTGGGGCGCCTTGGCGGCCGGAAATCGGGTGACAAGGCCGCCCGCCCCTTCCCAACCCCCTAAATTGTCCGGTATGGGCAACAACAAACGTCTCATTGTGGTGGGTGACCGCGTCCTCGTGAAGATCGAAGACGGGGAGCAGCGGTCGAAGGTGGGGCTGTACCTGCCCCCGACGGCCGTCGACAACCAAGCGGTGCAGGGGGGCGAGATCGTCTCGACCGGTCCCGGGCTCGCGCTTCCCGACCTCGCCGATCAGGGCGACGAGCCGTGGCGCATCGGTGGGGCGATGTCTCGGGAAGCCCGCTACGTGCCGATGCAGGCACAGGTGGGCGACTATGCGCTCTTCTTCCGCAAGGCCGCGGTCGAAATCACGTTCGAGAACGAGCAGTATCTCGTGGTCCCGCAGGCGGCGATTCTCGCCCTGGTGCGGGAGCCGCGCGAAGACATTCCGGATTACTGAGTTTTCTCAGAGAGGGTCGCATCATGATGTATCCCGAACAGCTGCTGATCCCCATGCGCCAGGAGCTCACGCGCCTTGGGGTCGAAGAACTCCGCACGGCCGACGCGGTCGACGCGGTGCTGCCGGCCGCCGGCACGACGCTCGTGGTGGTGAACTCGGTGTGCGGCTGCGCCGCGCGCAACGCCCGCCCCGCGGTCGCGATGGCCTTGCAGAGTGAGAAGAAGCCGCAGCGCGCCACCACGGTCTTCGCCGGCCAGGATGTGGATGCGACGCAGCGTGCGCGCGAGTACTTCACGGGCTACGCGCCCAGCTCGCCGAGCATCGCGCTCATGAAGGACGGCGATGTCGTGTTCATGCTCGAGCGGCGCCAGATCGAAGGGCGCAGCGCGCAGGAGATTGCCGCCGACCTCCAGCAGGCCTTCGCGACGCATTGCTGAGCAGGCTCCGCTGACTCGCACCCTCTCCCCCGACGATCCGACCACCGCCGCGCTGCTGCGCGCGGTGGCGGGGGAGTTCCGCCTCGTCTGCGAAATCGGACGCGGCGGGATGGGCGTCGTCTATCACGCCGTCGACGAGCGCCTCGAGCGCCCCGTCGCGATCAAGACACTGCCGCCGTATCTCGCTGGCGATGCGGCGGTCCGGGCGCGCTTTCTGCGCGAGGCGCGCACCGCCGGTTCGCTGTCGCACCCCAACATCGTGCCGATCTATCAGGCGGCCGAGCGCGATGGGGTGGTGTACTTCGTCATGGGACTCGTCGACGGCGAGTCGCTTGCCGAGCGGATCGCCCGTGGACCACTGACCACGGCGCAGCTGCTTCCCATCGTGCGGCAGCTGGCCGTCGCGCTGGACTATGCGCACGCGCACGGCGTGGTGCACCGCGACATCAAGGCGGAGAATGTGCTGCTCGACCGGCACGAGCATGTCATGGTCACCGATTTCGGCATCGCCCGTGTGGCCGAAGCGCAGCCCATGACCGCGACTGGGACCGTGCTCGGCACGGTGCACTACATGAGCCCCGAGCAGGTGCAAGGCGAGGCGCTCGATGGTCGCGCAGATCTTTACGCCCTTGGTGTGCTGATCTTCTATGCGCTCTCGGGGCGTTTCCCGTTCGAGCGGGCGTCGGCGCCCGCCGTGCTGGTCGCGCACGTCACGGCGAATACCCCGCGACTGCGGTCACTGGTGCCGGATGTTCCGCCGCCAATCGACGACGTGGTGGCCAGACTGCTGGCCAAGTCGCCGAACGACCGGTTGTCATCGGCGCGCGATCTGCTCACCGCGCTGTCCTTCATGTCGGCGGGCGCGAGCAGCATGCCTCGCGAGGCCGCCTCGTCACCCCGGCCTCTGGCACCCGTACCGACGCCGGCGCCCAGCACCCGCATGGCCTCGGCTGACGCCGAGCAGGTGTGGGCGCGCGCCGCCGAGCTCCAGGCCAACTCTGGCGCGCAAGTGCGTCCGGCTCAGTTCACGAAGCCGGCGGAGCTCCTCACGCGCGGCTATCAGGCCGAGGACGTCCGTGACGCGGCGGTGGAAGCGGGAATCGATGCGCGGTATGTGAATCGCGCGCTGGTGGAGCGCGATCACGCTGCGCGGGTGGCACTCGCGGTGCAGCCCGGGCCGGCACTGCTCGCCCCGGTCGGTGTGTTTCTCGGCGCGCCCACCAAGATCGAATACACGGCCGTGATCGATCGCGAACTCTCGCCGGAAGATTTCGAAGACGTCGCCGACGAGCTCCGGTCGGCATTGACCCAGGTGGTCGCAGTGAGCGCGGTCGGTCGCACGCTCACGGTGAACACCGTGCCAACCCCGGGGAAAGGGCTGCCGCGTACGCTGCAGGTGACCGTATCGAGCCGGAACGGTCGCACCACGATTCGCGCCTTCGAAGATGCCTCGCAATCGGCCGGCGCATTCTTCGGCGGACTGGCCGCCGGCGTCGGCGTGGGGGGCGGCACGCTCATCGCCGCCCTGACCGGGGCCGCAACGCATTCAGCGCCCCCCATCGTGCTCGCACTCCTCGGCACCCTGTCGGCGGCCGTCGCCGGCGCTCGAGCCCTCTTCGTGCGCTCATCGCGGAAGAAGCAGGCGGAGCTCGAACAGATCGTTCGCCGAGTCGGCGAACGCATCCTGGCCCTGCCAGCGACGACACGGTGAGCGGAGACACGCGGCGCGCTCGCTAGAGGAAGAGCATCAACAGCACCACCACCAGCGCCGCGAGCAGGAGCACCGTGCGGAGATCGCTCGACCGTACCGGTTGGAGCGCCGCGTCCGTCGGCGGGCCGATCGCCGGATGTCCCGCCGTTGGCGTGTGGGGCGCGGCGAGCGCGTCGACGAACGCACCGACCGTGGCGAAGCGCATGGCCGGATCGGGATGCGTCGCCCGTCGCAACGCCTCGTTGATTGCGAGCGGAAGGTCAGGGCGGAGCGAGCGGTTCGCCGGAATGACCAGGGGATGAATCGCCACGCCCGGCGCGAGCCGGGTGACTCGCGGTTCCCCGGTGTACAGCTCGAAGGCGATCACGCCGGCCGCATACACATCCATCGCCGCGGCGGCGGTGGTCGAGTGCCACTGCTCCGGCGCCATGTAGGCCGGATCGCCCACGTGCGCCGGGGTCAGCGCGGTGTGGGGGGGCGCCTCTCCGCTGCGCAGCAGCATGCCGGTCACCTTGACGTGGCCGCTCGCATCGAGCAACACCCGGGACGGACGGAGCGCACCGTGCACGATACCGGCCGCGTGCAGCGCATCGAGCGCGGTGGCCAGTTCACGCATCACGGTGAGGATCCGGTGCACGGTGGCCGGCCGAGCCGACGTGACAAGATGATCCACGCGGAGTGGGCCGGCCAGCTCCATGATCATCACGTCCATTCCGGCAACCTGCTCCATCGCGATGCCCGCGGCGATGTACGGATGCGGCACGGCACACGCGAGCTCGGCGAGCCGGTGAAAGCGCACGGTGTGCGCTACATCGGCGCCCTCGCTCGGAAATGGCACGCGCAGGGCGCGTCGGGCATCCGCATCCGCCGGGTCACGGGCACTGAATACGACGCCGTTCTCGCCGGTGTGCAGAAGGCGTACTTCCTGAAAGCGTCCTTCGAGCTGGCGGGTGATCTGATCGACGAAGGCGGTTCGCGTGATCATGGTGCGCTCCTGTCGCTATTGGACGAGGGCGATCGCCTTCACCGGACTCGGCGTCCCCGAGAACGTACCCGTCGACCCAACGGAAGAGAAATAACCACGAATGCCGGTATTCTTCGTGTAGCCGGTCACGGCAAACACGCCGATGAACTTCACGACAAACCGGCCGCCCACCAGCGCTTCAGAAACGGCGACCTTTACCGGTACAGGATTCACACAGCGAAAGCTCGCGTTGTTCTTGGGGCTGGCTGGGACCGTCCCTCCCCCTTCGTTGTTGCAGAGCCGTTCCACGCCCGCACTTTGCGCTGAGGTCGCGACCCCGTTGTCCTCGGCGAGTTGGTCGCCGACGCCAATCGTGGGACGGCCGCCATAGGACTCGACACGCTGCGCAAGCGAGTCGCATGTCACACCAAGTCCATACTCCCAATTGTTGCTGGAGTTGTTCCACGGGCTCCCCGCGCCGCCATCAGCGTACTGGATCGGCGGCAGGCGCACGCCACCAAAGGTCCCGGAGCCAAGTGGGCCATTACCCTTGCCGGCCAGCGTGATCTCGTTCGCGACCGTCAGCTGCGCGAGCCGTCGCACATCCGCCGTATCGAGCGAGGGATGCGTGGCACTCGATTGCGATCCGGCAGGGGGAAAGAGCATATCCAGCAGCGCCTGATAAGGCACCACCATGGGGCGTACACAGGGCGTCCTCGACGCATACCCGACGGCGGCGACACTGGTCGCTGACCGCAGCTTCGTGTTGAACCCATAGATGCGGCCGAAGAGATACTGGGCCGTAAAGCGCGACGTGGCGCGCACCGCGTTCGTGCTCGGTGACGTCCAGGAGCCCGTCGCCGTGAAGGTGCGACTGGTGAAGTCCCAGCGTCCCGGGACGACATCGGCTCCACCAATAGTGGGCGTCGCATTCTCCACGAGGTTCAACTGGCCATAACGAACGGCCGAGTCGGCCGCCCGTGTCGGAGCGAGATGAAGGAGACGCTCGGCTCCGGCCAGCGCGGCCGCATCAGCCGACACATGCACCTGCGCGCGATCGAGGTACATGCGTCCGAAATCCACGGCGAATGCCGCCACGCCGAGCAGCACACCCGTGAGAATCGCCACGAGAATCAGGATCGACCCGCGACGTGCGCGCGTCCCGGATGCACGGGAACGCGCCGACGGGAGCAACAGGTTGGTGCGCCTCATCGGACCCTCCTCAGCGCCGGTCAGGCGCTACTGCAACCCCAGCGCGGTCCAGATCGAGTCCAGTCCGATCAGCATTGGGCCGCCGATCACGATGAACAGCGCGGGCAGAATGAACAGCACCATCGGGAACACCATCTTCGTGGCGGCGAGCGCCGCCGCCTTCTCGGCCACCTGCCGCCGCTTGCGCCGCAGGCCTTCGGCATGCACGCGCAGGACGCGGCCGATCGACGATCCCCACTTCTCGCTCTGGACCATGGCCGACGCGAGCGTGCGCAGCTCGGTCACGCCGGTGCGGTCGTACAACCCGTGCAGCGCGTCCTCGCGGCGCATACTGGCGTTCGACTTGCGATTGATCACGAGCAGCTCCTCGGCCAGGTCGGGATGCACCAGTTGCATC
>JBDHVK010000094.1:0-15851 GCA_039809645.1 Gemmatimonas sp. | reverse complement strand
TCCAGCACCTGCAGCAGCTCGCGACGGGCCGCGGCGACATCGCCGGCCGTCGCGAGCGCGCGCGCCAGTTCGTACCGAGCCGTCAACAGATCGGTCGGATTGTTCGCAATCACCGCCCGACGTTCGCGGACCGCCGTGGCCTTCTCGCCCGCGCTGGCGGCCAACGTGGCGAACCGTGTATGCAGCGACACGTCATACGGCCACATCCAGTTGAGCCGATCGAGCGCCGCCATCGCTCCCACCTTGTCGCCGTGCGCCTCGAGCAGGTTCGCTTCGAGCAGGTTCGCTTCCCAGGCGGTTTCATCGCGCCCCGTCACCACCTGCACCATGGTCAGAGCGGTGGCCGTGTCCTTCTGCGCGAGCGCCACACGGGCCAGGTACCACGCCGGGCCGTCGTCGGAGGCGTACTCCGGCATCAATCCCATGGCTTCCTCGAGCATGCCGCGCGCCGAGTCCGGGTGCGTCTCCAGCAGCGACAGCGCGGTGCGCATGACGCGCATGAACCGTCCACCGGTGCTGTCTCTGGCGGTGAGCCCCTGGGCACTGGCGAGGTCCTTCGCGAAACGCTGCCGGATCCACGTGTCGAACTGCGCATCCACCTGAGAAGGCGTGAGCCCAAGGACCCTCTGGAACGCCGCTGGCGTATCGAGGCCGTCGCGATAGGCCACGAGCATCGCCGGCATCGCCTTGGGCCCCTTCGTGCGCTCCACCCACTCGCAGAACATCGAGGCCTGGAAATAGCTGTTCTGGGTCTCGTCGGCGGTGCGCGGGCGCAGGAAACCGTCATTGAGCTCGCTGATGCGCCGCACCTTCCCGTCGTTCATGGCCACGAGCCAGCCGAGCGACGCCCGCGCGCCCCAGCCGATATTGGCCCGTCGCTCCTCCAGCACCGACAACCCTTCCGAGATCCAGCGCGGAACCCGATGCGCGGAGGCGCCCAGCGTGAAAGCATGCGCCAGTTCGTGCCAACTGGTGCTGCCCCAGTTGAACGTGCCGCGGTCGCGCGCGCTGGGTGCGTCGAGCGCGAGGAAGCTGCCGAAGCTCACGCCGAGTGCGCCGAGACCGGTGAGCCCCAGTGTACGCACCGAGAAATCGGCGTGCTGCCGGAAGAACTCGAGGCGAACCGGCGTGGGCGGCGCGTATCCGTAGCGCACCTGCAGCGAGTCATACGCGCGCTCGAGCAATGGCATCAGATACAGCGCGAGCAGCGGCGCTTCCTCGGGGGGCGCCACCAGTTCGAAGCGCCCCTGCTTGATCGTCTGAAAGCCCTGCATCTTGTCGAGCAGGTCGAGCGAGTTCTTGTGCCACAGGTTGAACGCGTCGAGCGCAAAGGCCCGATCGAGCGCGGCGCGGCCCTCGGTCAGCTGCCCGGTGCGCAGCTGATTGGTTCCCAGCACGCCGAGCGCGCGCACGTTGAGTGAATCGTAGCGCACCGCCTGCTGCGCCAGTTTCACCGCCTCCGCGTAGCGGCGCTGGCGTACGGCGGCATCGGCCAACTCGGTGAAGAAGGCGGTTGGCAGGGGCTGCACCGCGGAGCTCGCACGGAGGGCTCGGCGGTAGGTGGCCGAATCACCCGTCACAAAGGCCGTCGCTCCGAGCACCGACCATCCGTCGAGGGCGAGCGAGTCGACCTCCGCGGCCTTGAGTGCGTAGACGCGCGCGGAATCGAACGCTTCGGCTTCGAGAAAGAGGCGGGCCGCAAAGGCGAGCGCCCCGGCGTTGTTCGGCCGCGCGGCGAGACTCCGTCGCGCCGTGGCCATTGCGGTGGGCTTGCCTTCGAACTCCTCGACGCGCGCCAGACCGAGCAGGGCGTCGGCGTCGTTGGGATCACGCTTCAGGACCAGTTCGTAGCTCGCCCGCGCGTCCGGCGCGTTGTACTTGTCCAGGAACAGATCGCCGGCGCGTCGCTGCGCCTCGAGGTTCGTGGAGTCCAGCGCGGTCGCGCGATCGAATGCGCGCAGCGCCGAGCGCACGGCGTTCGCATCGCCGGTGCCGAGCAACACGTATGCCCGCCCGGCCGAGACATGCTCGCGGGTGTTGACGGCGTTGCTCGATTCGTACGTCGTGACGATGCGACGCGCCTGCTGCGTCGCCGTGGCGCGATCACCGCGTTGCATCGACCGCTCGGCCGCCGCGATATCCGCGGCCCAGCGATCCGACCCGACGGCGCGCGGCTCCTGCGCGCACGCCAGCGCGGGCGCCGCGAGCAGCAGCGCGACTGCGAGCGCGACTGCGAGCGCGCGTGTCATGCGCCACCTCCGGCGGCCTTGATGGCGGCGGTCTTTTCGGCGATCGCCAGGAGCAGACGCTCCAACTCCGCTTCGTACGCCGTCGCGTCCATCGTCGCCTTCTTCGTGCGCAATGCGGCGACCTGCGATTCGAGCGCCTGCCGCTCGGCGAGAAGCGCGGCCACCTTGGGATTGTCCGCCGAGGCCTTCCGCCCGAACGTGATGCGACCGGCAACCAGCGAGTCGCTCAACAGTGCGTGCTCGGTGAGCATGCGGTTGGTCTTCTCATAGCTCTTCGCCACTTCCGTGCGCGCGTAGCGGAAGGCCTCGAGAACCGACAAGCGGCCATCCTTGTCGGCGTCGGCATCGTCGCTCTTGAGGGCATCGGCGAAGTAGCGCAGGAATTCGCTCTCGTTCTTCTCGATCGCCGTGCGGGTCGCGGTCATCACGACGCGTCCCGGTCCGGCAAGGACCGGGACGAAATCGCCGCTGCCGGTGGCGGTGTTGACGAACACCACCTGCTGCTGGGTGAACGGGGCGAGCCACGCGGCATACTCGGCGGCGGTGGCATCCGGCCCAGGGAGATTGACCTTGGACTGCGGCCCCTCGCCACTGCCGTGACCGATGAGTACCACCAGCAGGACATCGCCCGGCTTCACGACCCGCGACAGGCGCACGAACGCCGCGCCCACATTCTCCCTGGTCGACCGCGCGTCATAGCGCGCCGACTTCACGGAGTCTTCACCGAGGGCGACCAGGCTCGAATCCCCGACGCCCCAGCGTGACTTCGCCGCACCGCGCACGGCATCGACCGCGGCATCGAAGCGCACGCGAAACTCCGGCGCCCCCGACAGGCCCGCCACCACGAGCACATGCGTGCGCTGGGCCAACGCGACCGTTGGTCGTGCCAACAACAGCCCGACGCCGAGCAGTGCCGCCCATCCGAATCGCCTCATGACAACCCCCGCCACCGCCGGTACCCCCACTCGCCGCCCAGCAGCACAAGCAGCAAGAGCAGCACCGCCGGCATGTCCCACAGATCCTTCGCTTCGCGCACGGTGACGCCGGCGTTGGTATAGATGGCATCGTCGGCCAGTTTGCCGGCGTCGGCCAACGGGTAATACCGCCCGCCCGTTTCGTCCGCGATGCGTTCGAGCAAGGTCGGACGCAGTTCGGCCTGGGCCACATCGGCACCGCGCTCATCCACGAGCAACGTGGTTTGCGCCGTCTGGACCGAGTCCTTCCCGCGTTGCGCCACCGCCTCGATGGTGAAGCGGCCCGTGTCGGTTGGCGTGAACCGCGCCGAATAGCTGCCGTCGTCGCGCAGGGCCCACTCGAGCGGCACCGTCGTGCTCTGACCGCTCGGCGAGGTGACGGTCGCCGTGACCGTCGCATCGTTGATGTCGGCGTAGAGCGGCGTGCTCACATGCGCGCGAATCGTGATCGGTTCGCCGGGAGCGACCCGGGCGGGTGAGGCCGACAGCTCGAACGGTACCGGCACGTCGCTGACGAGCCAGCGCGTGAGTTGGCGCCAGAACGTCTGATACGTGACGTCTTCCACCGGAATGGACGTGTCCATGCGCCAGAGCCACGAATCCTGCACGCCGAAAACCGCACTCATGCCGCGACCATAGCGCTGCCAGGCCAGGATCGGCACGTCGCTGCGGCCGTTCTCCACACTGCCGGCCAGCAGCAGCGTCGCCCCGGCACGCAACGCGCCCAGGTTGTTCACCATGGTCAGCGGCGGCAGCGAGTCCCACCGGCGGACCGAGGCCGCGAGCGTTTCGCGCAGTTGCAGCGCCGGGTGCGTTTCGCCCTCGCGAGTGGCGCGCACCTTCACGGGAATCGCGGGCCCGTCCTCGTTCACCTTGCCCGCGTTGATCGTCAGCGGCAGCACGTCGGCGAAGGGCGTGCCGGCGTATCCGCCTTCGGAGAGGGCGGCCCGGCCGCCCAGCGCGAGTACGCCGCCGCCGCGCACACTCACGAATTCAGCGAGCATGCGGAGCTGGTCCGTCGAGAAGAATCCCGCCTCGACGCTGCCGAGGATCAGCCCGCGATACTGAAAGAGCTCATCGCGCGTCGTGGGAAATCCGCCGAGCAACTCCATGCTGTCGCGCACACCGAGACGGAGATACTTCTTCTCGGCGCTGCGCATGAGTCCCACGATCTGCACGGCGCTGTCCGCCGCCATGGCGCGGCGCAGGAACGGAAATTCGGGGCGCGGCTCACCCTCCACGTACAGGATGCGATCGGGGCCGCTGCGCACTTCGAGGCTCGTCTGCCACTCGTTGTTCTCGGTGACGAGCTCATTCGGAAAGGGCCGCGCGCGCACGGCGAGTCGATGCACCCCGGGTTCGAGCGGCGGAATGCGGAGACGGGCGGTGACCAGGTCTCCCTTCGCCGCCGGCTTCACGTTTTCGGTAGCAACCACCTTGCCGTCGGCCTCGACGGTGACCGGCACCTCCGCCGAGCCGGCGCCACGAATGCGCACATCGGCTTCCACCACGGTGCTGGCGCCGCGCAAGGTCTGCAGCGGGGCCTGCACGCGCTCGATCGCCACGTCGCGCGCAAAGCGCTCGGTGCCGACACCCACGGTGTACACCGGGACGCGTCGGGCGCGCAGGGCGAGCAACGCGTCGTCGAGATTGCTTCCACCATTGTCGGCGCCATCGGAGACGAGCACGACGCCCGCGAGCGGCAGACCATTGAGGTCTTCGCGCACGCTCGCCAGCGCCTGCGCGAGATCGGAGCGCGTCCCGCTTGCCGCCAGCTCGCTCACGTTTGAAACGGGCGCGCCATCGGCGGCAAAGCGAAAGCGCCGCACCGCAAAGCGATTGCTGAGGGCCTTGAGCAGCGCGGTCGAGTCGGCGAAGGCGCGCTGCATCGCCGCCAGTCGCGTGGTGTCGCCCGCACCGCTCGCCATGGTGTTGGCCGCATCACCGATGCGCATGCTTCGCGAATCATCGAACAACACCGCAAGTACGTTGCGCTGCGGGACGGCCGCCGCGATCACGAGCCCGGGGCGCAGCAGGCACGCCAGCACGAGTGCCGCGATCGCGGTGCGCAGCAGCGCAAGCACGGCCCGATCGATCACGCGGACCGTGCGCAGGCGGGCGTGCTGCACCAGCACGACCACGCCGATCACGGCCGCGGCCACCGCGAGGAGCGTCAGCGGCACGACTGGGGCCACGACCAGATCGCCGCGAGCGAACGCCCGCGGCGGATACTTGAACAGCCAGGCAGCAGCGATGTCGAACCAGGAGCCCACGAAGTCTCGGCGGGAACGGGACGAAGGGACGACGGCGAACAGCTCGAACAGACCGCGGGGCGGACAACCGGTGGGAATTCCCCCGTGCAGGGGGACTTATCGTGGACGCGTTCGGGGGGCCAAGTGTTGGGGTCCGCGCACTCGATACCCCCAGTCTTAACGTCTGGTTCTGGTCGGCGTCCAATCGGGTGAGCGGGCGCCTTGGTGGCGACCGTTGACACCCATACGGAGGACATCCCTCATGCGCAGCCTCAATAGGACACTCGTTCTTGCCGCAGCCGTTGGCCTGTCGGCGGCGACGGTCGCACACGCGCAGCGCCCCGGCGCGCCGCGTCGCCCTGCCCCTGTGCCGAACGCACAGGCTGCGCAGCCAGCCCCCGGTCCGGGTGGCGCGGGCCCGGCGATGGGCCCGGGCGGTCGTGCCCGCTCATTCGGTGGCCCGGGCGGTGGCCCGGGCGGTAGCCCAGCCGCGCGCATTCTTGGCCTCCGTCAGCAGCTGGAGCTCACCGACGATCAGGTGAAGAAGCTGGAGGCGCTGCAGGCTGCGCCGCGCGCGAAGTCGTCGCAGGCCGATCGGCTCCGGGCGCAGGCCGACCTGATGGATGCGATGCAGGGCGACGGCAACCTGTCGGCGGCCCGCGCTGCGCTCGACAAGATGAACCGCCTTCGCACGGATGAAGCGATCGCGCGGCTCAAGACCCGGCAGGATGCCCGTGCGGTCCTGACGCCGGCGCAGAAGACCAAGCTCGACAATTTCCGTCAGACCGTTGGTCGCCGGATGCGCCAGGGCGGACCCGCGGGTCGTCAGCGTATGGGCCGAGGCCAGGCGTTCGGCCCCGGTGGCCGGAATCGTATGGGACCGCCGGGGCAGATGGGCCGTCCGCCGTTCGGCCCGCAGGGTGGCCCGCAGGGTGGCCCGCAGGGCTTCCGTCAGGGCCCGCCGATGGGGCAGGGGATGGGTGCGGGCATGATGCCGATGGGGCCGCGTGGCCGGCGTGGTGGGGACACGCTGCCGGATAGCACGGGGCGGTAAGCGGACGGTTCTGACATTCGCGGTGTCGGAGATGAGCCTTGAGTATCCCCTCAGTTGTCGAGGCGGACGGTGTTCAGGGGGACGGTGATCAAGGGGGGAGGTGTCGAGGACCGCACGCGGTCCCTGATACCTCCCCCCTTGACGTCCTGCCCCCTCGATCCCTCAGAGGTTACTCAGACCCCAGATCTCAAACGCTTACTGCTCGTCCGCCGACGGTCCGTACAGCCCCGGCACCGCCACGCCCACAAGCCGATAGTAGATCGTGAGCTGCGCGCGATGGTGGATCATGTGATTGATCACCATGCCGCGAATGATCTCGGCCCGCGTTCCCTTGATGACGACCTGTCCACCGGCAGTCGCGCGCCACTCCACGCCCAGATCCGCGTCGGTGACCTGCGGCAGGTACGCCTTCAGCGCGGCAACGGCGTCATCCCACAGCTTCAGGTACTCGGCGGCCGTCGTGGGGATCTGCTTCGGCGGCATCGGCTCGTCGAAGTTGAGCTCCGTGGTCTGCAGCGTGAAGAGTGCCCACTCGGGGAAGTCGCAGAGATGCCGCGCGACCTTGTTCAGGGCCCAGCTCTTGGCGTGCGGAGTGAAGTCGAGATGATCCTGCGGCACCCGCTCGAGCATGCGGCGGGTTTGCGCGAACTCGTAATCGAGATCGCCGAGGGCGGTGGCGAAGAGCGTCGAGGCCATGAGAGGTGAGGACGATGGTGAGCGAACACCGGGCCGGCCGCCGGCCTCGTGCCAGCGAGCGATATCGGCCGGAGTGTCGAGGTCCAAACTACCGTCCTGAAGAAAAACCGAAAGTGTGTCGTTTTGCCTCAGGAGATCGCGCGCGCCTCGATCACCCGTAAGTGCAAGCAAGGCCGCAACATCGGAGGCGGGAAAGAGGGCCGGTACCCCGCGTACGAGCGCGTCCGCCTCGTCCGTGGCCGCGTAGCTCGAGGCGACCCGACGCGTGCCGGCGTCGCTGGCGGCCAGGAGCGCCCGTACGTGCGACGCATCCACGACGGGCATGTCGCAGGTGGCCACGAGTACGGCGGCATCGGCTGGCGTCGCCGCAACACCGGCGGCGATCGACCTCCCCATCCCCTCGACAAAGTCGGGGTTGTGCACGCAGCGGGTGCGGGCGAGTCCGGCACAGGCCGCGGCGACCTCGGTGGCCCGCGCACCGGTCACCACGATCACCTGATCGCAGCCGCCATCGAGCAGCACCTGCGCGCTGCGCCGCACGAGTGGTGTGCCCGCCGCATCGGTCAGCAACTGCTTCGGCTGGCCGAGGCGCGAGGATGCCCCCGCCGCGAGCAGCACGCCAACGATCACGCGCCCTCGAGGGGCGCGGCGCACTGCGTCGGCGAGATCGACTCCGGCGCCGAGGCGCGCAGCTGAGGTGTCGGCGTGCGAGTGTGAATCGGGCTCTGTCGCTCGCGCAGAAAACCACCCGGCCGGCCATGCATCACCGCTTCGATCTCGGCGATCGCCGCCAGCGCGATCGACGCCGGATCCTCACCGCCGAGATCGAGACCAATCGGCGCGTGCACCTTCTGCTGGAGGCGCGTCGAGAGCGGCAGGCCTCGCGCCGTGAAGTCGCGGCGAACACGATCCAGCAACTGTGCGCCGCGACTCCGTGAGCCGAGGACTCCGATGTACGAGACCGGCTGCGGCAGGCACAGTGCGAGCCACGCCGCGTCGGCCTCGAACACATGCGAGAGCAGCGCGACCGCCGTACGCGCGTCGCAAGGCAGGGTCGCGAGCGCGTCGCCCAACCCCTCGATGCCGCGCATGGCCACGACGCGCACCTGCTCCGGGATGTCGAGGCGCTCGAGCAGGGCCGGCCGATGATCAAGAATCGTGACGGTCCACCCCAATGTGGAGGCGATGCGGGCGAACGCTTCGGCGCCGCGCCCCGCGCCCACGCAGTGCAGGGCGATCGGCGGCACGAGTGGATCGACCAACACCGACCGCGCGGCATCCAGATCGACCAGCATCGGCGTTCCGGTACGCTCCGCTGCGTCGAGCGCCCCTGCCAGCTGCGCCAGATCAACAGCTCCGACCCCTTGATCCGTCAGATCAACAGCTCCGACCCCTTGATCCGTCAGATCAACAGCTCTGACCCCTTGATCGGGCCGATCAACAGCTCTGACCCCTTGATCCGTCAGATCAACAACTCTGACCCCTTGATCGGGGGCGAGAGCGGGCGGCGGAGTGGCGGGGAGGAAGCTGACGCCGCCGGTCGCGCCGAGGACCGTGAGGACGGCCCCGCCGGCGCGGTGCTGCCGTCGGGCGTCGGCGTCGGCCAGCCACCGCCAGTCGGCGAGCGGCTCGAGCAGCAGATGCGCAATGCCATCACACGCGGCGCCGAAGCCCCAGATCGTCTCGAGATCGGTGCGCAGATCATAGCGCAGCCGGACGGACTGCCCCGACGCACACACCGCGGCCGCCCGCGCCGCCACATCGCCCTCAAGGCAGCCACCGCTCACGGCGCCGGCGAGCACCCGCCCTTCGGCGTCCACCAGCAGCCGCGCCCCCGGTTGCCGGTACGACGACCCCTCCACCGCCACCAGCGTGGCGAGGGCGAGCGGTACCGTGGGGCGTGCCGCCTGGGCGGCCGCCGCCGCCCGGGCGAGGTCGGCGAATCCGATCAGAAAAGCCTCCACAAGGAGTCAAAGGGGCTGTCGGAGTCTACTCATCTCCCGAACGGGTCGCACCTGAAACTTCCGCGGGCACCTGCCGTTGTTAACGGAAGCAAGTGCTCACTTGCGAGCAAGTGTCTACTTGCATAAATCTCATCTCATGGTAGACGATCTCCGACACCGCATCCTCCACGCCGCCGCCGTGGTCTACGGCCAGCACGGCTGGCGTGGCGCCACCACGCGGCGCATCGCCGAAGAGGCGGGCGTCAACGAGGTCACGCTCTTCCGCCATTTCGGGTCCAAGGATGTGCTGCTGGACACCATGATGCGGGAGCTCGCGGCGCTCGATGGCGTGGTCGCTTTTCCCGAAGTCCCGGCCGATCCCCAGGCCGAACTGCTGCGCTGGATGATGGCGCAGCACGTCCATGTCGCGTCCCGCCGCGCCCTGGTCCAACAGATGATGTCCGACGCGCTCGAACGTCCCGACGCCGCCAGCTGTGCGTCGCAGGGGCCGAACAGCGCCGCCGCCTCGCTCCGCGACTACGTCGTGAAGCTGCGTCGGCACGGGCTCATTGCCGGCCCCGAACAGATCTCACCCACCGAGGTCGCGGCAGCTGTCACCATGCTCATGGGCGCGCTCTTCTCCGATGCCATGCATCGCGAACTCATGCCCGAGATGTTCTCGCAGACGGTCGACGACAGTCTGCGGGCCTACGTGCGCATTTTCCTGCGCGGTCTGGGTGCCCTGCCGGCGAGTCCGGCACCGGGGTCCGACGCGTCGATGCGCCTCTTCACCACGTCGGCGGTGTCCGAATGAACCCTCTCCCTGGTGCACGCGCCGCGGGCCGTGCACTGACCCTCCTGCTGCTGAGCGCGGTCCCCTCGCTGGGCCACGCGCAGCAGCCCGTCACGCCCGCTCCGCGTCCGCTCTCGCTGGCCGAGGCGCTCTCGCTGGCGGGCGCCACGTCCGAACAGGTCGCGATCGCCAAGGCCGGCGAGCAGCGCGCGCGCGGGGCGCTCGGCTCGGCGCGCTCGGCCCTGCTGCCGCAGGTCAACACGACGCTCGACTGGCGCAAGACGCTCGAGAACCAGTTCGCCGCGATCTCCAAGCGCGCGAGCAGCGGCAGCAGCTCGGGCGGCAGTTCCGGTGGGAGCGATACATCCAGCAGCGGCAACTCCACCGCGAGCATCACGCGCATCTTCGCGAGTGAGTACACGATGACGGCCGGCATCGCCGCGTCGCAGCCGATCTTCACCGGCGGGCGCGCCACGGCCAACATCAAGGCAGCGCGGCTGCAGCGGGAAAGCGCCGAGATCGGCATCACCAGTGCCCAGGCGCAGGTGCAGCTCGATGTCACGCAGGCCTACTATGACGCGGTGCTCGCTGACCGACTGGTCACCATCGCCGAAACGACGCTGGTGCAGTCGGAACGCACGCTGCGTCAGGTGCAGCTCACGCGCAGCGTCGGCTCGGCGTCGGAATTCGAGCTCATTCGCGCGCGCGTGACGCGCGACAATCAGCGCCCGTCGTGGTTGCAGTCCAAGACGCAGCGTGAGCTTGCCTTCGCCCGGCTGCGCAACCTGCTCGACCTGCCGGCCAACACGCCGCTCGTGCTCACCGACAGCATCGCCGAGCAGCCGCTCGGTCCCGCACCGGCGAGTGTGCCGGTCACCACGGTCAATGTGGATGCGGCCACGGTGCTGGCCATCGATCCGCGCGTGAGCAACAACGTCGCCGCGGTCGTTGGCGCCACCGACACCGCCAGCCGTTCACGTGCCTCAGTGAAGCAGGCGGAGAAGTCGGTCGGTGTCGCCGAGCAGCAGCTGCGCGCGGCCAAAGCGGCGCGTCTTCCGCAACTCAGCGCCAACACGCAGTACCAGCGCCTCGCCTACCCGGTGAATGCATTGCCCACGAGCCTGCGGGACTTCTTCCCCAACTGGACCGTCGGGCTCGGCTTCTCGTATCCGCTCTTCACGGGCGGCAACGTACGCGGCCAGATCATCCAGGCCGAAGCCGGCGTCGCCGATGCGCGCCAGCGTCTCAAGCTCGCCCAGGAGAATGCGTCGCTCGAGGCGAAGCAGGCGACGCTGCAGCTCACCGAAGCGGAAGCCACCTGGCTCGCCAGTGTGGGGACCGCCGAGCAGGCGCAGCGCGCGTACGACATCGCGGAAGTGCGCTTCCGCGAAGGCATCTCCACGCAGATCGAACTCTCCGATTCCCGCGTGCAGTTGCAGCAGGCGCTCGCGAACCGCGCGCGTGCCGCGCGTGACCTGCAGGTGGCCCGCAAGCGCCTCGAATTGTTGCCCTACCTGCCGCTCGGAAGTGCGAGCGCAGCTTCCACGACCACCGGAACCGGCCGATGACGACCCCTCTGCGCCAGTCGGCGCTTCTTCTGACTGTTGCCCTCGTCGCCGCGGCTTGCGGCAAGAAGGACAAGGCCGAGTCTTCGGCCACCACACCCACCGTGCAGGCGATCGGCCCCGAGAACATCGCGGTCGCCCGCACGGACACGCTCAAGAGCGGTCCGGCGATCTCCGGCACCCTCGTCGCCGATCGCGAGGCGCGCATCCGCGCCGAAGTGGCCGGCGCGGTGCTGCAGACCTACGTCGACGCCGGCCAGCGTGTCTCCGAGGGCACCGCGCTGGGTCGCATCGATGATGCGGTGCTGCGCGATGGCGCCGCATCGGCGAAGTCGGCGGTGGCGCAGGCGGCGCTTGCCGCCGAGCAGGCCGAGCGGGAACTCAAGCGCGCGCAGTCGCTCTCGGCGGCCGGCGCGATTGCCGATCGCGACGTGGAGAGCGCGCAGCGCGCGAACCTCGGCGCGCAGGCCCAGCTCGCCGATGCCAAGGCGCGACTCGCGACCGCCGAGAAGAACCTGCGCAGTGCCACGATTCGCGCGCCCTTTGCGGGCGTGGTCGCCGAGAAGTCGGTGAGCCCGGGCGATATCGTGGCGCCGGGGGCGGCGCTCTTCACGGTCATCGACCCGCGCAGCCTGCGGGTCGAAGCCTCGGTGCCGGCCACGGCGCTGGGCGATGTGCATGTGGGTGCGCCCGTGATGTTCACCGTGAACGGGGCGAACCGCGAGCTGGTCGGCAAGATCAGCCGCGTGGCGCCCATGGTGAACGCGCAAACCAAGCAGGTGGGTATTCAGGCCACCGTGCCGAACAGCGCGAACGCGCTGGTCGCGGGGCTTTTTGTGGAAGGTCGCGTGGCGTCGCAGAAGCGCGTGGGCGTGCTGGTGCCGGAGCAGGCGGTCGACCAGACCGGCATCGTGGCCAACGTGATGCGCGTGAAGGGCGGCAAGGTGGAGAAGGTGGAGGTGCAGGTGGGGCTGCGCGATGACGCAGCCGAGTTGTTGGAGATCACGTCGGGACTCGCCGGCGGGGACACGGTGCTGCTGGGGGCCGCGCGCGGCATCTCGGTGGGCACGGCGATCACGGTATCGGCGCCGAAGGATGCGACGCCGGCCGCGACGCCCGCCGCCAAGCCCGTAAAGAACTGACGGACCGCGGGACCTTTCTCAGGCACTTCTCCAGGCCCACGCCATGTTCATTTCGGATTTTGCCATCAAGAAGCCGCTGCTGACGGTGGTGGCCATGCTGACCCTCGGTGGGTTCGGCGCGGTCGCCCTGACACAGCTGCAAACCGACGAGTTCCCCGAGGTGCAGCCGCCGGTCGTCCTGACGACGGTGGTGTACCCCGGTGCCTCGCCGGAACAGGTCGAGCGCGAAGTGCTCGAGCCCATCGAGGAGGCCATTCAGTCCATCTCGGGGGTCAAGAACATCAACAGCGAGGCGCGTGACGGCTTCGCCCAGATCACGACGCAGTTCCTGTTCGAGAAGGATCTGCAGGAAGCCACGCAGGAGATCCGCGACGCCATCAGCACGAAGCGTCAGGATCTGCCGCAGGAAATCGAGGAGCCGATCCTCCGCAAGTTCAATCCGACCGACGCGCCGATCCTGACGCTGTCGCTCTGGTCGAACTCGCTGTCGCCGGCGCAGCTCACGCTGCTCGCCGACCCGGGGATCACGCGGGAGTTGCGGTCGATTCCCGGCGTGGCCGATGTGTCGGTGACCGGCGCGGTGAAGAAGGAGCTCACGGTGAAGCTCGATCCGCTGCGCATGCAGTCGGCCGGCGTCAGCGTGCCGCAGGTCGTGGGTGCGGTGCAGAGCGGCAATCTCGCCGTGCCGGTGGGCCGCCTGAATGGCGCGCTCGACGAGCGGACGATCCGGTTGCGCGGCCGTCTCGATGGCGCGCAGGACTTCATGCAGCTCGTCATCGCCGAGAAGGGCGGGCGTGTGGTGCGGCTGGCGGACGTGGCGACGGCCGAGGAAGGCTATGAGGAGCAGCGCACGATGGCGCTGTTCAACGGCCGCGACGCCGTGGGGCTCGAGATCAAGAAGACCAAGGGGTTCAGCACCACGGCCGTGGCCGAAGCCATCATCAAGAAGATGGACGAGCTGCGCCCGACGCTCCCCAAGGGCGCGCAGCTCGAGGTGGTGCGGAACAAGGGCACGCGCGTCGAGAACTCGGTGAACAACGTGGAAGACGCGCTCATCGAGGGCGCGCTGCTCACCGTGCTCGTGGTGTTCGTGTTCCTCAACTCGTGGCGCTCGACCGTCATCACCGGTCTGGCGCTGCCGGTGTCGGTGCTGGCGAGCTTCGTGGCCGTGTGGGCGTTCGGCTTCACGCTCAACACCATGTCGCTGCTCGGCCTCTCCCTGGCGATCGGTATCCTGATCGACGACGCCATCGTGGTGCGCGAAAACATCGTGCGCCACGTGGAGATGGGGAAAGATCACTACACGGCTGCGCGTGAGGGAACGGCCGAGATTGGCCTGGCCGTGGCGGCGACGACGTTCTCGATCATCGCCGTGTTCGTGCCGATCGCGTTCCTGCAGGGTGAATCGGGGCAGTGGTTCAAGCCGTTCGCGCTCACGATCGCCTGCTCGGTGCTGGTGTCGCTGTTCGTCTCCTTCTCGCTCGACCCGATGCTGTCCGCCTACTGGCCGGATCCGCATCTCGAGGAGCACCAGAAGAACTGGCTCACCAAGCAGCTCGACAAGTTCAACCACTGGTTCAACGGGCTGGCCGAAAGCTACCGCCGCCTGATCGGTTGGGCGCTCGATCACCCGAAGAGCATGGTGGCGCTGGCGGTGTCGACGTTCGTCTTCGCCCTGGCGATGCCGGCCATTGGCCTCGTCGGTGGCAGCTTCTTCCCGCTGCAGGACAATGCGGAACTGAGCATGACGATCGAGACGCCACCGGGCGCGAACCTCGACTATCTGCGGCAGAAGACGCAGGAAGTCGTGGCGCTCGGGGCGAAGCACAAGGACGAGGTGGCGTACAGTTTCGTCAGCGCCGGCGGCGCGAGCGGGGCAGTGGACAAGGCCAACGTCTACTTCAAGCTCTTCCCCAAGAAGGAGCGCGACGCGAAGGGGCTGCTGTCGGCCGAAGCGCTGGCGAGCACGCTGCGTGAGGAAGTGAAGGGAATCGGTGGGGCCACGGTGGCGGTGTTCACCGACGACTTCGCCGGGCAGCAGAAGCAGATCTCGATCGAACTCCGCGGCCAGAACAAGGCGGCGCTGCAGGCCGTGGCCGATCAGTACCTGGCGGCGATCTCGACGGTGCCCGGCGCGGTGGACGTGGGGCTCAGCACGAAGGGGCAGAAGCCCGAGCTCACGGTGCAGATCGATCGCGGCCTCGCGGGCTCGCTCGGTTTGAGCGTCGGGAGCGTGGCGCAGGCGCTGCGGCCGGCGTTCGCCGGACTCGACGCGGGTGACTGGGTCGATCCGTCGAACGAGACGCGCAAGGTGATGGTGCGACTGTCGCCCGAGGCGCGGTCGCGGGGCACCGATCTCGCGCACCTGCCCGTGGCGGTGGGGACCGGTCCGAATGCGGCGCTGGTGCCGCTCGAACAGGTGGCGCGTATCAAGAGCGAGCTCGGTCCGGCGGTCGTCAATCACCTGGATCGCGACAACGTGATCAAGGTGGAGGCCAACGTGGCCGGCGTGTCGCTCACCGAAGTGCAGGCCGCGATTGCGCAGAAGACGGCCGCGATCGCGATGCCGCCGGGCGTTCGTCTCACGAGTGGCGGTCAGGTGCAGCAGCAGCAGGAGGTGTTCACCAACATCTTCATCGCGCTGGGTGTGGCGGTGGGGCTGATGTATCTCATCCTCGTGGTGCAGTTCCAGTCGTTCCTCGATCCGATCGCCATTCTCATCTCGCTGCCGTTGTCGCTCATCGGCGTGATGGGCGCGCTTGGCCTGTCGGGGAACACGATCAACCTGATGAGTCTCATCGGCGTGATCCTGTTGTGCGGCATCGTGGCGAAGAACGCCATTCTGCTCATCGACTTCGCGAAGCAGGCCCGCGAGGTGCAGGGGATGCCGCTGCGGGAGGCCCTCATCGAGGCCGGCGCGATCCGCTTGCGTCCGATTCTCATGACGACGTTTGCGCTCATCGCCGGCATGATTCCGGTGGCGCTCGGCCGCGGCGAAGGCGCGCAGTTCCGCGCCCCGCTCGGCGTGGCGGTGATTGGCGGTGTCATCACGAGCACGGTGCTCACGCTGCTGGTCATTCCCACCTTCTACGAGATCTTCGACAATGCGCGCGCGCGCGTCCTGCGCCTGGTGGGGCTCACCGCGCCGCACACGGGGCAGTTCGCCACGTTCGAGATGCCGGT
>JBDHVK010000093.1:0-15864 GCA_039809645.1 Gemmatimonas sp. | reverse complement strand
CCCGGCGAACCGCACACGCTCGGCGATTCGGCCAGCGCCGACGCGCTGCTCCGCAGCGTGCGGTTTTTCCGTCGCGAACGATAGCGGAGTAGAATTCCCGCATGCGTCGACTCTTTGTCGTGGGTATCCTGCTGCTGGTGCTGTTCGAGTTGGCAAACGTCTACTTCATCATGCCGCTGCCCGGCAGCCAGCGGATGCGCAGTCTGTCGCTCGCGTATGCGCTCTGGTCATGGCGCTGGGCGGTCCGTGGCGTCGCCACCGCGATGATCGCGGGCGGAATGTGGGCTCGATGGTCCGCGCCGCGCGATCGCTGGCTCGTCATCGCCCCGATGCTCGCAGTGGCCGCCGTCGTGGCCGGTTACATCAACTTCGGCATGGCTGCCGATCAGATCTTCAAGCAGCCCTCGGCCGTGCAGGTGGTCGCGGCCGCGCAGAACACCGTCGCGCTCGATCGCCTGGTGGTGGGCATCGAAGTGAACGGCGAGGCACGCGCCTATCCGCTGCAGATCATCGGCTACCATCATCACGTGCGCGATCAGATCGCCGGACAGGAGGTGCTGGTCACCTACTGCACGGTGTGTCGCACGGGGCGCGTGTTCCGCCCGTTCGTGAAGGGTGAACTGCAGCAGTTCCGCCTCGTCGGCATGGATCACTTCAATGCGATGCTCGAGGATGTGCGCACGGGCAGCTGGTGGCGTCAGGCGAACGGCGAGGCCGTGATCGGCCCGCGGAAGGGCACGATGCTCGAGGAAGTGCCCAGTCGTCAGGTCACGCTCAAGCAATGGCTCGCCCTGTATCCCGAGAGTCGCGTGATGCAGCCCGATCCCGCCTTCGCCGCCCAGTACGCCAAGGACTACGCCTACGAGCGCGGCACGAGCCGCAAGCAACTCACCGGCACCGACCCCCGTTCATGGGAAGACAAGAGCTGGGTCATCGGCGTCACCATCCGCGGCCGCAGTCGCGCGTACGACTGGAATCATCTCGAACGTCATCGGGTGATCAACGACGTGCTGAACGGCACGCCGATCGTGATCGCCCTCGCCAGCGACAGCGCCAGTTTCTTTGTCTTCGAGCGTCCCGACTCGAGCCAGATCTTCCGCATCGAGCAGGACTCCCTGATCGCCGGCACCGGGCACTACGCATTCAACGGCAAGGGCCCGCACGGCCAGCTCATCGCGCTCCCCGCGAGTCAGGAGTTCTGGCACAGCTGGCGCACCTTCCAACCCGCGACCGATCAGTTTCCCGCCCCGCCGCGAGAGCCCGGGCTGAGGAGCGCCGAGGTCGGCCAGGCTCTCCCACGCGTCACCGGTCTCTAGTCTCCCGACCGCCCCACGTATGCGCCGCACGTATGCGCCGCACGTCTGCGCCGCACGTCTGCGCCGCACGTCTGCGCCGCACGTCTGCGCTTCACGTCTGCGCTTCACGTCTGCGCCCCACGTCTGCGCTTCACGTATGCGCTTCACGTCTGCGCCCCCCGTCTGCGCCCCAAGTCCGCGCTCCCCGTATGCGCCCCACATATACGCTATTCGCCGTCCTCCTCGCCTGCGGCCGCCCAAAGCCAGTCGAGCAAGCCGACATCGCCAGAGTCGCCCTCAAGCAACTGTTCCTCACGCGGGAGCGGGCGCACGCCGTCGCTCTCTGGCGCGACACCACCGTCACCCTCTCGCTCCCGGCCACGCTCGCCAGCGACGCCGCGCCGCGTCTCGCCCTCGACTCCGCGACACTCGCGCTCCCCGTCCCGACGCGGGCCGAAGACCGAGCCAGCATGGACGCGTTCTTCCGCGCGAATCCCAAGGGTTGGGATGCCTGGTTCACCGCCAATCCCGCAAGCGCCGGGCTGATCGAAGTCGCCGAGCCGCGCGTACACGACAACGACGCCACCATCGTGGTGGGCCGCGCCTGTGGCGAGCACTGTCGCAACGCGTGGCGCCTCACCCTCAAGCGCATCCGTCACGAGTGGGTCGTCCAGGCCATCGACGTCCTTCCGGTCCCCAAGGGTTCGACATGACATGGTTCGCATCGGCTGATCTCGAGGCGTGGCAGGCGGCGCTGCGTGACTACCCCGCGCAGATCGCCGCGCATCCGGTGGCTCGACTCTCGGGGCTCGACACGTGGTATCGCGACGCGCTGCCGCTCGCGATACGCGCGCGGCAGCCGATGACGATCACGCACGAGGAGATGGTGCGGGTCACCGAGTGGAAGATGGCGCGTGGCGTCTGGCGTGCTCCCAATCTCGTGAAGGTGAAAGCCAACGCGCCCGAGGCCGTGGAGGCAGCCGGCCGTATGGCTGCGGCGCAGCTTGGCACCCTCAACAAGGCCGTCGGTGCCATCACCGAACTCGATGGCGTCGGCCCGGCAACGGCGAGCGCGGTGCTCGCCATCATGGACCCGACGCGTTATCCGTTCTTCGATGAGGACGTGGCCCGGCAGGTGCCGAGTCTCGGGCCCGTCGCGTGGACCCTCGCCTACTATCGGCGCTACGCCGAGGCGCTGACGGCGCGCGCCGCGGCGCTTGGGGCCGATTGGACGCCGGTCATGGTGGAGCAGGCGCTGTGGGCCCACCATCGGCGGACGATGCCCGTGGGCTGAAACCCTCGGCACGCCGGTGTCGTCGAATACTCCGAGGGTCGCCGGCCGGCGATCCCCGCCTGAGCACTCCACGGACCTGTACCTCCCATGCGTCGACTCCCCACTTCCTCGCTGCTTGCCCTGTCGTTCGCCGGCGCGTTCGCGTTCGCGTTCGCGTTCGCGCTCGCGTGCACCGTTGCGCCGCGTACTGCGGCGGCGCTCCCATCGGCCGTCGCCAGCGCGACCGCCGTAGTGCTGGCCGCCGATACCACGTTCAAGCCTGAAGGCGGCTACACGCTCAACATGGCCATTGAAGGGCAGCCCCTGGTCATGTCATTCACCGTCGACAAGAAGGCTGACGGCTCGTTCGTCGGCGTCTTCCGCCACGCCGAGATGGGCGAATTCACGACCACCAGCTTCAAGGTCGACGGCCGCAAGCTGACGGTCACCGTCGAAACACCGGGCGGGCCGGCCACCGTGAATCTCACGGTTGCGGCCGACAACGCGGTGGACGGCGATTGGACGATGACCGGTGACGGGTCCAAGATCGCCGGGAAGAAGAACAGCTAACCGGCCGCTTCGGCCGAGGTCATCGCCGAGGCGATGGCCTCGGCCATCGACGCCCGCGTGAACGGCTTGGCCAGGAGGGCGACGCTGTCGGGGATCGTGCCCTCGGTGCGGGCGGCGTCGAGATGGCCACTCACCAGCACGATCCGAAGGCGCTCGCTGCAGCGGTGCGCATCGGCAATGAGATCGATGCCTGAACGTTCAGGCATGCGGAAATCCGTGATGAGCACGTCGACGCTTCGCGACGGCGATTGCAGCTGCACCAACGCGTCCGCGGCGCTTTCGGCGCTGTGCACCGTACAGCCGATGGATTCGAGCAGGCGGGTGACCGCGCGTCGAACCGTTGGCTCGTCATCGACCAGAAGGACATGTGTGCCCCGTACGCGCGCGAAGGCGTCGCCGGCCGTCGGAGCATCCTTCGGAGCGGCATTCACAGGCGGGATATCCTTCGCCGCCGCGAAGGCCGGCGCCGGTGTCTCGAGCGCCGGCAGCAGCAACGTGAATGTCGTGCCCGCGTTCGGCTCACTGTCGATGTGGATCTGCCCACCAAGTGAGCGCACCACGCTCTGGACGATCGGCAACCCCAGCCCGGTGCCGCGACCGGGGCCCTTCGTCGAGAAATAGGGGTCGAACAGCCGTTCGCGCGTGTGCCTGTCCATGCCGACACCATTGTCGCTCACGCGAACCCGAACCCATGATGTCTGCTCCTGTACCACCGCGTCCACCGCCACGGCGATCGTGCCGTGCGGACCGACCGCGTGCACGGCGTTCGCGATGAGGTTGGAGAAGATCTGATGCAACTCGGCGGTCGACGCGTGGACGAACGGCGTCGGTGAGGCGCTCAGGGCGACGTGCACATCGTCGGGTGTCGACAGACGCGATAGCTGCACGGCGTCGTACGCCGCCTGCGCCGGATCGAGCGGAGTGCGCGCGGCCTCCATCCCCCGACCGAAGGTCAGGATGCGCTGCACCAACTCGCGGGCGCGATGCGCTGAGCGCTCCACGTCGCGCAATGCGCGGTCCGCGTCACTCTCCGGTGACACGAGCGCTCTCACCCCCTCCACGTTGGAGAGGATCGGCACGAGCAGGTTGTTGAAGTCGTGCGCGATACCGCCGGCAAGGGTGTCGAGCGCTTCATTGTGTCGCGCATCGCGCAAACGTTGTTCGGCGTCCGTTCTCGCCTGGTCTTCCTTTTCGAGCAGGTTGATGATGATGCCGTTCGCGATGGCGAAGACAATGATGAGAAAGGCGAAGTTGAGCGACGTGAGCAGCCATTCGCGGAGGGCGTGTGGATCGGCAGCGGCCCAGGGAACCCACTGCCGGGCGATCGCCAGCGCCACGCCACCGAGTACGCCCAGCGTGCCGGTCACGACGATCGCGGTGGCCCGGGAGCCCAACAGGAACGCCGAAAGAAACGCGCTCATGAACAGCCACCCGAGCGCCGCAGAGCCCGGGCCGCGCGTCAGCACCGCCATGACACCGAGCCCGAAGCTCGCGCTGGTGAGAAAGACGTTGCGCGCGCGGTTCGTGACGTGCCGAGACAGGATGAGGAAGTAGGTCGCGACGACTGCCGCACAGTCGAACAGCGCCAGCGGCCACAGGCCGCGGCGGATGGCGACGGTGACCATGGGGATGGCCACCAGAATGCCGAGCGTCGCCACCGAGGCGAGGAAGGCCGCGGTGAGACGCGCCCGCCATCGCGTGAGCAGATCCGCGTCCTCGCGCAGGATGTGCGCGAACAGCGGGAGGAACCGCCGAGACCACCCTCTCAGACGGGAAACGACGGGCAGGTCGAGGGACGTATCGGCCGAGTTCGCCATGTGAACCGATCGTACGCACGAACGGGGCGCGTGGCAACTGTGCCACGCGCCCCGCCACCCGCCCAGCTACGCGCTCCGCCGTAGCGTGCGGCCTACTTGCCCGGCTCGTCCGGCCGATCGCTGGTCACGGCGCGAATCTCCGCCGCGGCCCGATCGAGAATCTCACCGATGCGTGCGGCATGTTCGGCCGTCCGTCGCGGATTGAACATGGCGGCCCCGAACTCCCGGGCGAGGTTCATCATGGCATCGCGCGCCGGCCGGACGCCGTCGCCGAACACCGCCTCGCCCATCTGCCCCACCCGATCGAACAGATCGTCGACCATCGTGCGATGCTCGGCGAGATGCGCGCGCCCCGCCTCGGTGATGGTGTAGACCTTCTTGCCTCCCTCTTCCGTGGTCGCCACGGCGTAGCCCAGGTCTTCGAGCATCGTGAGGGTGGGGTACACCGCACCCGCGCTGGGCGTGTAGCGCCCGCCCGAGCGGTCTTCGAGCGCCTTGATGATCTCGTAGCCATGTCGCGGTTTTTCGTCGAGCAGGCGCAGGATCACGAGCTTGAGATCGCCCTGATCGAACATGCGTCCCCCGCCGAAGGGGCCGCGCCGTCCGCGACCGCCGCCGAAGAAGGCGCTGAAGTCCGCATCGAAGCCACCCAAGGGGCGCCGACCGCGGCAATCATGACCGCCCCAGTCGCCCCGGGGCTGTCGTCCAAATGGTCCTCGCATGAGGTCCTCCGTATACCCGTGTCGTTCGCCGGCGAGGAGGCGGGAGAGTCCCGCGGCCAAAGTTGTGTCGCTGCGATATATCGTCACGTTGTATCGTAAGATATATCGTACGATATAGCGGTCAAGGGGGTGTGTCGGAGGATAGTTTTGGCCGCACCACCTAAACGGAGCGCTGTGCATGACCCGTGTGACCGGCATCGGCGGCATCTTCTTCACCGCCAGGGACCCCAAGGCGCAGGCGGAGTGGTATCGCCGCCATCTGGGGATCGATGTGCAGTCGTGGGGCGGGGCATCGTTCGACTGGACCGACGCGAGCGGGACGCCGATCGGTGGAACCACCGCCTGGTGCCTCAAGCCCGCGGGCCCCGAGGCCTTCGCGCCGGGAACCGCCCCGTTCATGGTGAACTATCGCGTGGCCGATCTCTCGGCGCTCCTTGCGGCGCTTCGCGAGGAGGGCTGTCAGGTGCTCGACCCGGTCGATGACCCGAATTTCGGCAAGTTCGGCTGGGTTGTGGATCCGGAGGGCAACAAGATCGAACTCTGGGAACCGCCGGCGGGACAATGAGTCATCGCATCTTCGCCATGCCCTTCGCGTCGGTCTATCCGGCGTACATCAACAAGGCCGAGAAGAAGCAGCGCACGAAGGCCGAGGTGGATGCGATCATCTGCTGGCTCACGGGCTATGACCAGCACGGACTCGAGCAGCAGATCGCAGCGCGAGTCTCCATGGAGCGGTTCTTTGCCGAGGCACCGGCGATGACGCCGCACGTGGCCCTCATCACCGGTGTCGTGTGCGGTGTACGGGTCGAGACCGTGGACGATCCGCTGATGCAGAAGATCCGCTGGCTCGACAAGCTGATCGACGAGCTCGCGAAAGGGCGGCCGATGACGAAGATCCTGCGCGGCGCGGCGTGACGTCGGCGTCCGTGCAATTTCGGCGCGGGACGGCCGCTGACTTGCCGGCGGTCGTGGCGATGCTCGCCGATGATCCCCTCGGCGCCGCTCGCGAGCGGGCGGCAACGCCCCTTGCCGCCTGCTACGTCGAGGCCTTTGCGGCGATGGAGCGGCAGGGCGGCAACGAGTTGGTGATTGGTGAGCTGGACGGCACGATCGTGGCCTGTCTGCAATTGCTCGTGTTGCCGGGCATCAGCATGCAGGGCGCCACGCGCGCGCAGATCGAAGGCGTGCGCGTGGCCTCCGCGCATCGTGGCCGACGCATCGGTGAGGCACTCGTTCACGAGGCGATGCGCCGCGCGGTGGCGGCCGGCTGCACGGTGATGCAGCTGTCGTCGAACATCGCGCGCACCGATGCGCGGCGATTCTACGAACGACTCGGCTTCGTGGCGTCGCACGTCGGAATGAAGTGCATACTCGCCGACGTCACCCCAGCAATCCCATCGCCGTTCCCGACGGATCGGTGAAGTAGCCGAACGTCGCCATCCCCGGCATCGCCATGGGTTCGCCGAGCCGCTTGCCGCCGGCGGCCTCGATGGCCGCGAGTGTGGCGGCGACGTCGGCGACTGCGAGGTAGGCGAGCCCCGCCGTCCCAGGGGTGTGCGACTGAAAGACACCACCGATGCCAGCGCCGGCGTCGAACATGCAGTACTGCGGCATGGTGGGAAGCGTGCCCCAGCCGAACTGCGACCGTGCGAACTGGGCCGCCGGCTCCAGATCGCTCGCGTGGAGCTCGAGTGAGCAGACACACCCGGCCGGCATGCGCGGTGCGTCGCCGAAGGGCGCGGGCCAATGCGAAGGCGCCGCCGGAGGCACCGCCGACGTGAGTCCGTAGATCGTGCCACCCGGGGCGCTGATGCGGGCGAGCGTGCCCATCATCTGCGCGGACCAGGGCGCGCGTTCCAGCGTTGCGCCCGCGGCGGTCGCATCGTCGATCGCGCCCATCACATCGGCCACCTGCACGAACGGGACGACGCCGGGAAAGCCCGGTGCCGTGTTGGCCCGCAGCGTGACCATGGGACCGGCCGGCATGCCAGCGACTGCGAGCTCCGGCGACAGCCTCATGAGCGGCCACGAAAAGACCTGCTGATAGAATGCCACCGAGGCGGCCAGATCGTTCGCGGCGATCGCGACCATGATCACCGGATGCGCACCGCTTCCGGTTGGCACCGGCGGAAGACCTGCGGCCATTGCAGCTCCGTGCGTGAGGTGCCACGAACGTAACTCGCCAGCGGGAAGTTGGCGCGGTATGGTGAGAGCGCCATCCACGCCGCGCCTGGCGGGAATCACCCTCACCCCATTCGGCGACCCGAATGCATCGCGTGTCCCCGCAGGATCCCGCCCTGGTACGCCGCCTCCTCCGCGCCAAGGATCGCATGGACGCCGCGTCGCACGAGGCGTGGCCGGTCACGCGCCTGGCGGCGGTGAGCGGCGTGTCGCCGGCGCATTTTGCGCGCGAGTTCAGGACGGCATTCGGTCTTCCGCCGCACCGCTATCTCCTCACCCGTCGGATCGAGCGCGCGTGCGCGCTGCTGCGCGATACCGATCTGTCCATCACCGAGATCGCGTTTCAGACCGGCTGGGGGAGCCTCGGCACGTTCGGGCGCACCTTCCGCGACATCACCGGCGAAAGCCCCAGCGAGAATCGGGCGCGCGGTCGAGCGTCGGCTCAGGGGCTCTGGAGCATCCCGGCGTGTGTCGTCAGCGCCGTACATCGCCCCGATCTCATCATGGCAGTTTCGGAGAAGCGTCGCCGCGAGGGGAACGCTAGCTATCCGGCTCCCCCTATCAAGGAGCAAGCATGAGCAATGGTGTTGGCGTGGTCGGCGTGTATGTGCACGATCAGGATGCGGCGTGCGCGTTTTATGTGGACCAGCTGGGCTTCCGTGTGCACACCGACGTCCGGAACGGCGACTATCGCTGGCTCACGGTGCAGCACCCCGAGCAGTCGTTTCAGCTGGGGCTCTTTCGTCCGGGACCACCGGTACACGATGTCGCGACGGCCGAGGCGCTCAACACCCTCGTTGCGAAGGGAGCGATGCCGCCGCTCGTCTATTACGTGAGCGACTGTCGGGCCGAGTACGCCCGGCTCCGCGACGCGGGTGTGGAGTTCACCCAGGAGCCCATCGATCGGTACGGGACCATTGACGCGGGATTTCGCGACCCGAGCGGGAACGGCTGGAAGATGATTCAAGGACGATAGCGGTCACCCTCTTGAAGGAGTGGATCCCGTGCTGCCAATTGTTGACGGGATGTCCCCTCAATTCATTGGAGTCGACATGAACGTCGGTCTGCTGGGTGCGCTCATCACCATGGGGGTGCTCAGCGCCTGCACGGGTGGCGCCGTCGAAGCGCGCCGCGGGGCGCCGGTGGATTCTGCCGGTGTCCTCGTGTCGACGGGCCCCGCCACGGATGATACCCTGCCGTGGCGATTTACCGAGGTGACGCAGTTCGGCGGCGCGGACACCGGCGCACTCGCGTTCGAGGTGGCGGCCCCATACAACGTGACGACCGACGGGCGGTCGCAGATCGCGGTACTCGATGGTCGTCGCGACAACCGCGTGCATGTGTTCAACGCCAGCGGGGTGCTGCTGCGCTCCGTGGGCGGGCGCGGCGGCGGTCCTGGCGAGCTCGAGATCCCCCTGGGGCTGGAGTTCGAACCCGACGGGCGGTTGTCGGTCCGCGATGCGGCCAAGTCGGCGCTGGTGGCATGGGACTCGCTCGGGCGCCCGCTTACCGAGCGGCGCCTCGGCGTGAACTACGGGCGCGTGTGGGGCATGCCGCGGCTGCGCGGCGATACCGTGTGGGCCGCCGTGGACCTGCTGGACAGCACGAAGTCGGTGCGACGGCTGGAGCGCTGGACCCCGCGCGATACCCTGCACGTCGACTCCGTCGTGGGCGCGCGGCCCACCATGGTGACGTTCAAGTGCGTCGGACTGGCCCTTCCGCCGCTATTGACGGGTGAGCTGATCTACGCGCCCGGCAGTACGGCGGTCGCGGTGGCCAATCAGTCGCGCTACGTCATCGACGTGGTAGAACAGGGGAAGCGGGTGCGCAGCATCCGTCGCGCGATCACCGGCGCGCCCACCTCGCCCGAGGATGCCCTCAAGGTCTACCCTGAGGGGCTCAAGGTGCGCTTTGGCGGCGGCCGCGAATGCGTGACGCCCTCCGCCGAGGTCGCGCAGAAGATGGGAATGGCGAGCACGCTGCCGGTCGTGCGCGCCATGACGTTCGCCCCCACCGGCGAGCTGTGGGTCGAGCGCTACGTCTTCGAGGGCGAGACGCCGCGCACCGATGTCTTCGATCGCGACGGCCGCTACCTTGGCACCGTCTTTGGCCGATCGCTCCCCCTCGGCTTTCTCGGCGCCGACACCGTGCTGTTCTCGGTGCCCGACGCCGACAACGGCACCAGCCGGATCGGCGTATACCGCGTCGCACGCTGACCGCCCCGCGCTTCAAGAGCTCAGCGTTTCAAGGGGTCAGAGCTGTTGAAACGGTCAGGTTTCAAGGGGTCAGAGCTGTTGAAACCTGTCAGGTTTCAAGGGGTCAGAGCTGTTGAAACTGTCAGGTTTCAAGGGGTCAGAGCTGTTGAAACGGAGTGGTTGAAAGACGTCCGGGTCCAGACGTTCCAACCATTGGCCGGGCTGGCACGGTCCAACCGGCCATGATACGACGCCTTTCGCTGGCTCGGGTGCGCCGACTCCCGACCGCATTGCTGGGTGTGCTGTTCACCCTGCCGGCCTCCATGGTTGCGGCACAGCCCTTGTCGGTGCCGGACATGCGCGCCGATTTCACCATCCTCGAGCGCGCGATGGCCGAGGCCCACGGCGGCTATGCGCGGCATGCACCGCGGGCGACGGTCGCGGCACAGCTCGCGGCCATGCGATCGTCCATCACCCGGCCAATGTCGTCGGCGGCCTTTGCGGCGCATGTGGCGAAGGCGGTGGCCGTCGTGCGCGACGGACATCTGCGTCTCGAGTACGATCCGGCCACGGTCGAAGCGCTGGGCACCGCGCGGGTCATGCCGGTACGCGTGGCACTCGAGGGTACCCGGGTGGTGCTCTCGAGCATCGACGTGTTGGCGGACACGTTACTGTCGCCGGGCATGGAACTGGTCCGCGTCAACGGACGCCCCGCGGCTGATGTGGTGAACGAGTTGCTGCGCACCGTCAGCGGTGATGGCTTCATCGAGACCGGGCGGCGCATGCGGCTCGCGCGTGAATGGGCCAGCCTCTACTGGCTCTTCATCGAGCGCCCCGACGCCTTTGCTCTGGAGGCGCGTGACGCGGATGGTCGCCTGGTCAGCGTCACTGTGCCGGCGGTGCTCGAGCGTGACCGGCGCGCCCAGATGAACACCGCGAGTCGCGCGTACGCCGAGCGGGCCGCACTACGGGACCGCACGACCGGCCTGATCGGGCTCGAGTGGCTGGAGAGCGGCGGGGTCGCGCGCTTGCGCATTCGCGGCTTCGATGGTGCCGCGTTTCCCCAGATGCTCGACAGCGCGTTCGCGAAGATTCGCACCGCCGGTACCACCGGCGTGGTGCTTGATCTGCGCGGGAATGGCGGTGGCGTCGACGAATATGGGGCGTTGCTTGTGGGGCACCTGCTGTCGGAGCCGTTTCGCTATTTCGATCGCATCCACCTCCCCACGATCGCGCCACGGTTCGCGACGTGGCCCGACCGCACCTTCAGCGCGCTGCGTGGCGGAACGGTGGTCGATCCCGCCGGCGGCTATCTCGTGACGCCCGCCTATCACAGTGGGGTTGGGGTGCAGCAGCCGGCCCCGGAGCCGTATCGGGGGGCGTTGGTCGTGCTCACCGATGGCGGCACCTTCTCGACCGCAGCGGATGTGGCCGCACAGCTCCGCTCGCATGCTCGCGCCCGTTTCGTCGGCGAAGAGACCGGTGGCGGTTACGAGGGCAATGCGTCCGCGCTCAATGCGCTCATCGTGCTGCCGAACTCCGGGCTTCGTCTGAAGATCATGATGTACGACTACTGGAACGCCGTCGCGCCCCCCGCGGAGCATGGCCGCGGAACGATACCGGATGAGCGCGTGACGACCCGGGTCAGCGATCTGGCGGCAGGACGCGATCCGGCGCTGGCGACGGCCATTGCCCTGCTGAAGCGCTGAGATCACCACGAACGCAGCGCCAACGTTGCGAGGGGTCGTTTCAAGGGGTCGGAGCTGTTGAAAATTTCAACAACTCCGACCCCTTGAAACGCCTTGAAACGACCAAAATTTCAACAGCTCTGACCCCTTGATCGGTTACTGGATCGGTTACTTGATGACGGGGGGAGCCCAGAAGCCTGCGGTCGGTTTCGCGGTGGCGGCGTTCCGCGCGAAGTAGACCGCGTTGAAGATCGTGCGGAACGTGCCGGTGGGCTGCCCGCGCCACTGCGGCTGGAAGGCCATGAGGACCACGTGGCCGCTGCCGAGTTGCACGTCGAGCGCGGCGGCCTGGCCCTGCATGTAGGCTGGTCCCTTGAGATAGCCGGAGCGCAGCGGGTTGGCGTCGACCGGGTACTTGGCGATGACCGAGCCCTTGAAGCCCTCGGCGGGCGCGAACACCGGACTGTTGCTCACCATGACATCGGTCGTGTCGGGCATGCCGGCCATGACCGGGTGGGCGTTGTCGACGAGCGTGCGCATCACCGACGATCCGGTGAAGTACTGCTGACGGTTCACGCCCTGCAGGACGTTCTTCACCGGGAGACCGAGCGCGGTGATGGCGCCGGTGGCACCCTGGTTCCACGCGACCACGGTGCCGCCCCCCTTCACGAACTCGGCGACGGCATTCACGAGCGACGTGTCCGCACCAGCGCCACCACCACCCGCGCCGCCACGCCCGCCGCCGAAGCCGGTGCGCGCCAATCCCTGCGACGCGAGCACGAGCACGTCGTACTTGTCACCCAGCTTGCCGGCGCGGAGCACCTCGGGGCCGATGAGCGCGTACTGAAACTCGTGAGTGTCGAAGAGCCACTCAGTCCACCCCTCATCCATGTTGCCCGGCGCGGCCTTGTAGAGGGCGACACGCGTCGGCGCGACCACACTCGTGCTCTTCGCGGGCGTGCGCTCGGCGCGCACGCCCAGGTCGCGAACCCACGCGTCGGCCTTCGCGCCATCCACGCCGCTGACCACGTAGCGCGCGGCGCGCGCGTTCGCCGAGGTGTCCACGCGCACGGTGCCGCCCGCCTTGAGCGCGCGATTGATGAACCTGAACGCGTTGTTCTCGCGCGGATCGAGCGCGATCGCATCGCCGGTTCCGGTGAGCACGCCCGACGGGGCCACAATGCCCGCCGCAACCGCATTGGTGGTGAACGGGTAGTCCGCCGACGCGCCCCACGGTTCGGGCTTGCCCGTCACGGGCTTCATCGCGCTGCGCGATGCCGCGGCGATGGGCTGCTTCACCTCGACGACGGTCACGTGCATCTGCATCGGCAGCGTCCAGCCGGCGGCGTCGTACGGCAGATCGTCACCGAGCTCGGGGTACTTCTGCACCTCGAGGAGCTCGCGCGCGAGCTGCGCAAACTCCTGATCCATGGGCACCACCCACGTGCCCCTCGGATAGCTGGTGCCGTCGAACACCGCGTCGGCATCGAGCTGCGTCACACGCAGGCCGAGGAACGCCAGGCGGCGCAGCAGCTCCACCGGCGCCATCGGGTCGTGTTGCGCCTGCGGCACCACATAGGCGTACGGGGGCCCCTTGCGGTACTGGGCAATCGTGTTGCGACCGCTCTGGTAGCGGTTGTAGAGCAGTTCCTCGCGGAAGCGCGCCGCGTAGCGCAGCGTCGCCATGCTCGCGGTGACCATGTAGTCGATCTGATCACGGAAGTGCCACGTCCCCTCGGCCCACGGGCTCGGATACATGGACGTGGGCATCAGCGACTTGTAATCCTCCGGCAGCTCATTGCGCGTGCTCGTGCGCGGCAGCCCGCAGTTGCCACCCTGCGTTTCGGTCCACCAGGCCGCGATGTTCTGGTACATCGGCATGTAGTCGATGTAGCCCGGGTAGTACGCATCGAACGTCGCCAGCATGTGCACTGCGCCCGGCTGGTTGTTCGCATCGAGTTCGGCGGCGATGCGCATGCCAATCGCATTCACCTGCCGGCTCATGATGGGAGGCGCATACAGCCCGATCGGATCGGCGAAGGGCGGAATCCAGATGCGCGTGGGGAACGGCGAGCTCTGATGGTGCGCGTAGATGATCTGGGGCTCCCACTCACGCCATGTGCGCGCCACGACCCGCGATTCCACGACGTTCAGCATGTAGCTGTCGCGGTTGTTGTCGTGGCCGACGTACTTCTGGTACAGCTCCATCGGCGCCTGCAGCCCGCCCGTCCCCTTCTTGCGATCGTTGCACCAGTTGACCACGATGTCCTGCCCATCGGGGTTGATGCTCGGCCACAGGAAGAAGATCACGTTGTCCAGGATCTCCTTCGTATCGGGCTCGTTCATCCGGGCCAGCAGCTGATACGCCAGTTCGGGCGTGTGCTGCGAGCCGGCAATCTCGGACGCGTGCAGCCCGCCCGAGATGTCGACGAACGCCCGCCCTTCCCTGGCCAGCGCGCGCGCCTGTGCATCGGTGAGCATCTCGGGGCGGGCGAGCTGCTGGTTGATCTGCCGGTAGCGCTCGAGCCTCGCGAGGTTCTGCGGCGACGAAATGAGCACGGCGGTCCACGCGTGCCCGGTGCTCGTCTTGCCCACGTCCAGCAGCTTCACGCGTGTGGGCTGCGCCTTGGCGAGCTTGCGGAAGTAGTCGATGCTCTGGTCGTACGTGAAGAGCATGCTGTCGGCGCCCGGCTTGAAGCCGAAGTGCGATTCCGGTGTGGGAATCGCGGGGCGCGCCGTCGGCTTGGGCTGCGCGATCAGCGAGGGCGCGACCGCGAGCGTCGCGGCCAGCAGCAGGCGAAGAGGCGTACGAGACATCACGAGTCCGGGCAGAGGGCACGACAGCACTGGTCGCTGAAGTTTACTCAGTGTGTTCGGTGCTTGCTCGGAGATTGGTGGCTGCCGACAGTCCGTTAACAGCAAAGGCTCGCTGCGCTCGCGAGCAACGGAGGAGCGGAGGCACGGAGACGCCCAATGGCGGTTCCCCGTTTCTCCGACCCTCCGTTGCTCGCGAGCGAAGCGAGCCAATGCTGTTCAACGATGTAACCGACTGCGACGACCAGGCGGAGTTACGCCCCCGCGAGAACTTCCCGCTCCAGCCGCTGATAGCTCGTCTCCATCCCCGTCGTCATCCCGGTGCCGAGGATCATGTCGCGCACCTCCTTGCTCGGGTACGTGATCACGAGGCTGAGCAGCGTGCCGCCCTGCACGGGTGTCATGGTGAGTTCGTTGCGCGTTGAGGGGCCTGGCATGCCGACCATCGCTTCGGTCGTCACGGCGCGATAGGGCGGGGCGCTTTCGAGCAGTTCGCCTTCAAAGCCGAAGCGCTGCTGCGGGTCGGCGCTGTTCTGCCACTCGTAGCGATAGCGATCGCCCACCGTCGTTGCGACCTGACAGACGGGCATGGTCCAGCCGTCGGGGCCGAGCAGCCAGCGCTGCAGCAGCGCCGAATCGTGATGCGCGCGCCAGACCTGCTGGGGCGTGCCGCGGATGATACGGCTGATGCGGACCTGCGTGTCGCTGAGGAGCTTGGCGTTGGTCGCCATGTCCACGGCGTAGGACTGGAGGTCGGCGACCACGTCATCGATCTGGCTCATCGCCGACTTCATGCCTTCCATCATGCCCATCTGGACGAGCTGTTCCATCGTCTCGAGGCTCGTGAACCACGTGGTGCTCGTCATGCGCGACCCGTTGGGCGTGCTGTCGAAGCGGAAGATCATGCGCATCGACGGCATATTCGGGTTGACGTTCCCCTGCTCATCGGCGAAGCCGTCCTGCACTTCGAACTGCTTGTACGCCTCGACGGCGAGAAAACGCCACCAGCCGCGGGACCGCTGTCCGTCGGGGCCCGTCATGTAGTAGTGCGACTCACCGCCCACCGTCATGTCGTGACGCGTGAAGGTGGCCGGCCATTCGCGCGGACCCCAGAATCGCTCGATCTGGCGCGGATCGGCATACGCATCCCAGAGGCGCGTGACCGGCACCGGGTAGTCGGCGATCACGGTGAGCGTGAGATCCTGCGCGTTGGAGATGACGTCGGTGATGGGCATGGCTCAGCGGGGACGGGAGGTGGGCGAGTCGAAGTTCGGGTCGGCGAGGACGTCGTCGAGCTGACTGAAGCGAT
>JBDHVK010000092.1:0-15891 GCA_039809645.1 Gemmatimonas sp. | reverse complement strand
CGCGGCGCCTGCCGCACACCGGGGAGTACGAGCGGGCCGCCCAGCCACTCTTCCACGAACAGGTTGAGGGTGCGCTCACCACGCGTCACGCGTACCGGCGTGCGCACGCCGGCGCGCTGCACGAGCAGGCCGCGATCGAACGGATTGGCCCGGGTGCCATAGATCGCCCGGCCGTTGGTACGCAGCCACGCGCCCATCCCCTTGAGCCCGTCGAGGCTTTCGGGTGGAATGCGCCCCGTCCCATCGGGTCCGACATTGAGCAGCAGGTTGCCACCACGCGACGCCGTGCCGACCAGCAGCTTCACGAGCTCCGGCAGCGGCTTCCACTCGTGGTCGTCTTTCGCGTAGCCCCAGTTCCGGTTCATCGTCATGCACGTCTCCCAATCCTGCCCCGGCAGGCCGCGTTCGGGAACGGTGAGCTCGGGCGTCGTGTAGTCGCCCGCCCGTCGATAGCCGTCCGGTGGGTCCTTCGGCACGCCGACATCGATGCGGTCGTTGATGATCACGTTCGGCATGAGCTGCCGGCAGTACGCCTCGAGCTCGAGGGCGGCCGCGTGGGTCCAGGTGCTTTCCCACTGGCCGTCGAACCAGAGCACCGCGATCTCGCCGTAGTTGGTGAGCAGCTCCCGCAGCTGCGTCTTCATGAAGGCGAGGTAGCGCGAGAAGCTCGCACCGCGGGCATCACGCGATTCCCAGTCACGTCGCGGCAGGTAGTCGGGGTGATACCAGTCCATGATGGAGTAGTACCAGCCGAGCTTCAGGCCGTGCTTGCGACAGGCGCGCGCCAGATCCGCGCAGATATCGCGCTTGTACGGCGTGTGCATCACGGTATACCGCGACACCGCCGAGTCGAACAGGGCAAAGCCTTCGTGATGCTTCGTGGTGAAGACGATGTACTTCTGTCCGGCATCCTTGGCCGTGCGCACCCACGCGTCGACATCGAGTGCGGTGGGGTTGAAGGCATCGGCGAGGCGGATGTACTCGTCGTGCGGAATCTTCGCATTGTTTCGCATCCACTCGTGCGATCCGGTCGGTTTGCCGTTCCACTCGCCGCCGGGGCCGGAGTAGAGACCGAAGTGGATGAACATCCCGAACTTGGCGTCGCGCCACCACGCCAGGCGGTCGGCGACGGGGAAGGGGTCGGCCGACAGCCACCGGGGATTCACGGACAGGGCCGCCGCCGAAGCGGCTGTCGTGCGCAGAAAGTCGCGGCGAAGCATGGTTCGCTACGCTATCCGCCGGTGCCGATTCGCGCCACGTTCGCGCCACGTTCGCGCGATGTGGCCCCTCTCCCCGCTCTATCGCTGCAGCGCCTTCCGGATGACCGGCTTGAGCTGCGCCTCCATCCCCAGCCCCGGCGACGGATCCCCATCGCCGGCGTCGCCGTACTCCATGCCAAGAATGGCATAGTAGCCGGTCGTGCGATCGATCCACGGCGTGAACCCGAAGGCGCCAGGCGATGAGAACTCGGCGCACCCGGTGGCCGGCGTGCTGCATTCGAGCCACGCGGTGAGGCCGTAGCGATACGCGTAGCCCGCGCGCACGGCGGGGCTCTCGCCCACGATCACGTCGGGAAACGGCTCGATGCCTTGCGCATCGAACAACGCCGTGGTGCCCACGGTGCGGTTGCGATAGACGCCGCGATGGAAGATGGTGGCGAGCATCGGCGCGTACTCGTTCATGGAAGCGCGCAGGCCGCCGGACGTCAGCGGATTGGTGGTCCCATTCGCCTGCCGGGGCGCGGTGAAGAACGTGGCCGCCGCCGGAAGCCCGAGCGGGTCGGCCAGTCGCTCGCGGTAGAGCGCATTCCAGTCCTTCCCGGTAACCACCTCGGCCATGCGCGCGGCGACGGCGAGATGAGTCCCGCCGTAGTCGTAACGCGTACCGGGAGCCGCGGTGAGCGTGGTCTGTTCGATCAACGCCACACACTGCGCCGTCGTGAGATTCGGCAGCAGCAGACAGGGGTGATTCGGCGTGAGGCCGGAGGTGAACGAGAGCAGGTGGCGCAGCGTGATCGTGCCCTTGAGGCCGGACCAGCCGAGCACCGTGCCCGTGGTGCTGCCGAGTGACAGCTGTCCTGAGCGAATGACATCGAAGAGCACGAGTCCGGCGATCATCTTGGACGCCGAGGCCACGGCTACGCGCTCATCCGGCGTGAAGCCGCCGTAGCTGCGCGTGAACACGACCTGATCGTTCGCGTCGTACACGGTGAGGCCGAAGCGCGTGACACCTACGGTCGCCGCGCTCGCGCGCGCCACGGAGTCTACGGCGGCCCACGGATCGGGCGTGGGGGCTGTCGAGGAGCCGCCACACGCCGCGCCCGTGAGTACCACCATGGCGGTGCCAAGGGCCCGCCGCATTGAAATCGAAATCGGCATCGTCATGCCGCATTCGACGATGGATGACGATCCGTGTTAAGGCGCGGGATGCAGATCGTGACGAGACCCGAGCAGGGCCGCTGCCGTACCCGTGAGCGCCAGACGCCCCCTTCACCACGCCTACCTTGACGTGCGCATTGGCGCGGGCGTCATTGGCACATGATCGAGCGCGTCCTCATCGTCGACGACGAACCGCTCGCCCGCGAGCGGCTCGCCCAGCTCGTGCGGGCGCAGGCGCCGGCAGCCACGCTGCGGGAGGCCGGCAACGGCGACGATGCGCTCGAGCTTATCCGCGCCTGGCAGCCGCAGTTGCTGTTGCTCGATGTGCAGATGCCGGGACGCACCGGCCTCGACGTGGCGAAGACGCTGGGGGCGCGGCTGCCGCCCACGATCTTTGCCACGGCGTATGACGAGCACGCCGTCGCCGCGTTCGAGCTGGCCGCGATCGACTACCTGCTCAAGCCCTTCGACGACGCCCGGTTCCTCGCGGCGTGGCAGCGCGCGCTCCGGCGCACCGCCACCGACCAGCTCCTGCGGCAGGCCCGCCTGCTTGGCGCGCTCGGGAGTGCCGACGCGACGGTCACGACGCCGGCCACGGCACCGCCGCCGCCCGTACGCTATCTCGACCGCGTCGTGGTGAAGCACGAGCAGCGCACCATCGTGGTGATGTTGCGCGACGTGCAATGGTTCGAGGCCGATGGCAACTACGTGGTGGTCCACGCGGGCGCGGCACGCTACCCGATTCGCGACACGCTCACCAGTCTCGAGACCCGCCTCGATCCGCGCCGCTGGGCGCGCATCCATCGCGGAACCATCGTGGATCTCCTGGCGATGCAGGAGCTGCAACCCTGGTTTGGCGGTGACCAGATCATGATCCTTCGGGATGGTACACGCCTCAAGGTGAGCCGGAATCTCCGCGCCACTCTCGCGCGACGGCTCGCGGGCGAAGGCTAGTCGTGGCATCGCGCCAGGAATGGCGGTTCCGCCGCACGCTGCTGCTGTTCTGGGCCGTGCCGGCACTCATGGGAACCATTGGGTTCGTGCTGGTCCCGTCGCGACTCAATCCGACATTGTCGGTCGCTGGCATCCTGCTGTCGCAGCTGCTTATCTGGAGTCTCTGGGCGGTCCACACGCTCCTGCTCTGGTGGCTCGGCGACCGCCTGCTGCCGGCGCGCCGCGGTCGCCGGGTGGTGGTGGTTCTCGTTCACGCGCTGGCGGGCGCGGTCATTGTGATCGCACAGATCTATTGGCAGGCCTTCTGGTCCGTACGCTTCCATCTGGCCGAACCGCGCGGCTTCGAAAGCACGCTGGTGGTTGGGCTCCGCACCAGCGGCGACTACGCGGTCGTGATCGTGTGTGCCATCATCGTGGCCCAGCTCGGCGCGCGCTGGTACGCGGGACTGCAGGCGGAGCGGGCCGCGGCGGCACGCCTCGGCGAAGACCTGGCGCAGGCGCAGCTTCGGGCGCTGCAAGCCCAGCTCAATCCGCACTTTCTCTTCAATGCGCTCAACTCCGTCGTCGCGCTGATCGGCCGCGACGCCGCCTCGGCGCAGCAGCTCGTCGTCCAGCTGGCCGATCTGCTACGGATGACGCTGAAGACCGGCGAGCAGCAGGAAGTGACGCTGGCGCAGGAGCTCGAGGTCACGCGGCGCTACCTCGCCATCGAACAGGTACGCTTTGCCGATCGTCTGACAGTGGACTGGCCGGCTGGCGAGGTGCCCGACGCGCTTGTGCCGGCATTTGCGCTGCAGCCGCTGGTTGAGAATGCGTTGCGGCACGGCGTCGGTCGCGTCACCGGTGCAGCGCGCCTCTCGGTTCGGGCGTTGGTGCAAGCCGAGGCGTCGGCTCCGATGCTCGAGATCACCGTGCGCGACAACGGCCCTGGTCCGCGCGACCAGGCGCGGGTCCCCGGAACCGGAACCGGGCTGCCCAACTTGCGCGCGCGGCTGTCGCGCCTCTACGGTGCCGCCGCGTCACTCAGTTTGCAGGACGCGTCGGGCGGTGGTGCGGAGTCCGTGCTGCGCGTGCCGCTGCGCCGCGCCGGGGTGAGCGGCACGCAGACCAGTCGCGTGGGCGTCAGCGGTACCTGAGTGCGCGCCCCGTTGGCGTACATGTGCCACTGACTGTTGGCGACGTACAGATAGGCATTGCCAACTCGCGTGCCAATCGTGGGGTCAGGTGCGAGCGTGGGTTGCCGGTCCACCACGCGCATCGCCGTCACGGCCGTGCCGGCCGTTGTCAGCGTGATGTGGACGATGCGCGCCGGCTCCACGCCGTTCTGCACCGCAAGCACCCCACCGTCGTACCAGGTGAGGCCGTCGAGCCCCAGCACCGTGATGCCGTCCGGCACGTGCACGCGCGTGACTGCGCGAGTGGCGAGATCAAGACGAAACAGGCCATGCGACCAGTCGGCCAGAATCATTGCGTGCTGACCGGGTATGAATGCCAGTCCCTGCGGACTGCGCCAGCGCGGATCGGTGAACACCTCCCACCGATCGGTGCGGGGCTCGTAGCGCAGCACGGCGGGCGCGTCGCTGTCGGAGATGAGCACCGATCCGTCCGCACTCAGCACGAGATCACCGGGCAGCCGCGAGCGTCCCGCTGGCGCCGCCGGGAGCGGCACCACGCGCCGAATCGCGCCGGTGGCGGCGTCGACCTCGAGCAGGACGGCCGCGACGGTGGCCGTACCGGGCGCATTCTCATGCCCCACCGACGTGCACCAGAGTGTGCGGCCGTCCGGCGACACCCGCACGCCAAACACCGCGCCGACCCGCGCATCGCGATGCAGCCCAAGATCGCGCGAGACGCCATCGCGGACAGCCAGGACGGTGCGTTGGCGAATGCTCGCGACGTACAGCGTGCCGGTGCGTTGATCGGCATCGATCCCTTCGGCAAAGACGGTACTGTCGGCGATCGTGGTCAGCAAACGACCGGCACGCAGCTCGCGGGCCAGCGACGCGATGCGCGCCGTGTCCTGCGGACGCAGTTGCTGGACGCCGCGCCAGAGCGCCGAATCCGCGCGGATCGTGGGGGCGAGCTGAAAGCGTTCGAGCATACGCATCGCGCGCGCGAATCGCACGGTATCTGCCGCGCGTGTCGCCAACCTGGCGAGGGTGGTCCAGTAGACGGGCTGCATGGGCCACGCGATGGCCGCGCGTTCCGCCAGCGGGAGCGCGACCGCGAGCGACGAGGCCGACGCCGCGTCGCGCCACGCCGTGCGCGCGACGGCCGCCGAATCGGACGCGGCGTCGTGGACTGCCTGGGCGCGGAGTGCTGGCGTGGCGCTGGATGCGAGCACGACGATGGCCCTGACGAGGCGAGCGAGTCGCCTCATGGGGCGCGCAACGCGACGGGGTTGCGATCGAGCGCGGTGGTCGCTGCCGCCTGCAGCGCCCGCACCGTGGCGGAATCGACCGGCACCCCCGGGATCACCGGTGGCAGCTGCGACGGCGGTACGCCGAGCAGGCGTTGCACGAGCGTGACCGCGGCCAGATAGCTCCCCAGGATGGTGGGGTGGAGTCCGTCGAGATACAGCCGCTCGTACTGCCCGTACGCCACCCACGCGTCACCGGCGGGCGCGAGGACGCCGTTCACCGCGGCGGCGGCGTTGCTGTACGACGTGAGCACGTTGGGGAAGTCGAAGAGTCGGGTCTGCGACGGCCACACCATCAGAAGCACCGGCACGCCACCGGCCTCCCGAATGTGGGGGGCGAACGCTTCCGTCCAGGTGCGCAAATGCAGCTGACTGGCGGGCAGCGCCGAGGAGCCCTGTTGCATGACCACGAATTCCCAGCGCTGGTCTCGAAGCCATCGGAGCGCGACTCCGTCGTTCCAATGATCCTCGAGGGCGTAGTCCGGCTTGGCGATGCTGGCGGTGCGGAGCGTGGTGACGCCGGCCTGGGCGGCGACGGCCTCCACCAAGGTGGGCAAGTCGTTGGTGTAGGTGAGCGAATTGCCGAGAAAGAGCACCCGGGTGGCGCCCGCGTCGAAATGCGGCGCGGTGGCGCTGTTGAGGCAGGCGGCCGGGAGCGCGCACGCCAGGGCGACGAGCGCAGCACGAAGGAGCGGACGGGCGGGCATCATGCCGAATGGTGCGCGCGCTGGCTGCGTGGCGCGCCGGTGCGGTGGCCGATGGCCGTCGTGCGGGGGTGAACGGCCGTCGAACGGTGGTGAACGGCGCGATGCGTGTCTTCCGCATAGCTTTGCGGCATGCATTCCACGCGCCCTCTCGCCGTCGTCACCGGTGCCACCGCGGGCATTGGTCATGTCTTCGCGCAGAAGCTGGCCGCCAGCGGCCACGATCTGCTGCTCGTGGCACGCGACGCCGAGCGGCTCACCCGCGTGTGCCTGGAGCTTGCGAGGCAGCACGATGTCCAGGCCGAAGCGCTCAATGCGGACTTGAGTGATCCGGCCGAGATCGCACGCCTCGCCGATCGGCTGCGCGGTGAGTCACGACTCGCCACACTGGTCAGCAACGCCGGCTTTGGCACGCGCGGCACGATCCTCACCGCCGACCCGGTCAAACAGCGGCAGATGATTCAGCTGCACGTTGTCGCCACGCACGAACTCGTGAGTGCGGCGCTTCCTGGCATGGCGGAACGCAAGGCGGGCACGATCATCGTCGTGGCAAGCGTGGCCAGCTGGAGCCCCACCGCCGGCAACGTGAACTACAACGCCACCAAGGCGTATCAGCGCATGTACTGCGAGGCACTCGCGACCGAGTTGGCAGGGACGGGCGTGCATATCCAGGCACTCTGCCCGGGATTCACGTACACCGAGTTCCACGATCGACTCGGCAGTGGTCGCACGGGTATCCCGGGGTGGGCGTGGCTCTCCGCTGATCGCGTGGTCAGTGAAAGCCTCGCGCAGGCGAACGCGCGGGGCGCGGTGGTGTGCGTGCCCGGCAAGCGATTCAAGCTGATCGTGTTCTTTCTCAAGCATGCCATGTGGGTGCTGGGCGGCCTGCGGCAGCGCTATCGGCGCGATCGTCTCAACGTCTCGAGCACGTGAGCGCATCGGTGGATGCGGTGATCTGCGGCGCCGGCATTGCCGGCGTGGCCGTGGCGCACGAGCTCACGCAGCGCGGCCTGCGCCGGGTGCTGCTCGTGGACGATCGCGCGCCGCTCACCCTCACCAGCGACAAGAGCACCGAGGCGTATCGCAATTGGTGGCCAGGTCCGGATGACGCGATGGTGCGACTGATGAACCGGTCGATCGATCGCCTGGAGCAGTGGGCCGAGGCGAGTGCCAATCGCTTCCTGCTCAATCGCCGCGGCTACCTCTACTGCACCGCGCGCGCCGAACGAGCGGTGCAGTATGAAGCGGAAGCGGCGCTGGCGAGTGCCCAGGGGGCAGGGGCAGTGCGGGTGTATCGCACGCGAGACGACCTCGCCACGTATGTGCCGAGCACCGCCACCGGGTGGCGTGACCATCCCACCGGTGCCGATCTCTTTCTGGGCACCGAGGTCATTCGCGCGCAGTTCCCGTGGCTCGCGCCCGATCTCTGTGCGGTCCTGCACGCGCGACGCTGCGGCTGGTTCAGTGGTCAGCAGCTGGGGGCGTACCTGCTCGAGGAGGCCAAGGCACGCGGCGCGTCGCTGCTGAGCGGACGGCTGGCCTCGGTCACGGTGCAGGATGGCGCCGTGGCGGGTGTCCGCATTGCCGGGAGTGATGGGGCGACGCACGACCTCACCACCACGGTCTTCGTGAACTGCGCCGGCCCGTACGCGAAGTCGATTGGTGCGCTGGCCGGTCAGTCGCTGCCCCTCTTTTCCGAGGCGCACTACAAGGTGAGTATCGAGGATCCGCGCGGGGCGGTGGACCGGGTCACCGGGCTCGTGATTCTCGACGACGCGCAGTCGTTGGAGTGGAGCGAGGACGAGCGAGGCGAACTGGCCGCGGACGACAGTACCCGCTGGCTCACCGAGCCGCTGCCGGCGGGCATCCATCTGCGTCCGGAAGGCTATGGGGCGAGCACGACCGTGCTCATGCTCTGGGACTACCACAGCGCGCATCGGTATGACGCGCCGGAGTATCCCATGCCGGACGACCCGTTCTATCCGGAGGTGGTGCTGCGCGGCATGACGCGCCTCGCGCCGGGGCTGGCGCCCTACGTCGAGCGCCTGCCGCACCACTTCGTGGATGGCGGCTACTACACCAAGACCGTCGAGAACCGTCCGCTCGTGGGTGCCGCCGGTGTGCGCGGCGCGTACGTGTGCGCCGGGTTCAGCGGCTTCGGGCTCATGGCCGCGCCGGCGTGTGCGGAACTCGTGGCTGACGCGGTGCTCGGCGCGCCGTCCCCCGACTACGCGGTAGCGTTCCGTCCCTCACGCTTCGAGGATCCGGCCTACGCGAAACGTTTGACAAACTGGGGCAGTACGGGCCAGCTGTAAGAGCGCGATTCCCGGTGGTGGTCTATCGCGTGGTGAAGTAGGGTTCGATGTCGATCACTCCCTAGCTCGTTCGGCCTTCACGCTCCCGCCCATGCTCCCCGAACTGCTCGTCGCCACCGACGTCGACTTCAGCTTGCTCAAGGGCACGCGACCCATCGCTTCCGGTCAGTGGGAGGATGTGGTGCGCGTCGAGGCCGAGCGGGAGGGCTTCATCATCACGCTCCGTCTGCAGCTCGAGAACGGCAAGACATTCACTGCGCATGACGACGCGCCCGGGTGGGATGATCTCATCGAACACGGCGCCGATGTGCTCGAGGGGTTTCCCTTGCAGGCGGAGTTGATGGCGCGGCTGAGCGGCGCGACGGGCGCCGTGACGGTCTATGAACGCTAGGGTGCGTGCGGGCGGGCTGGCGGGACTGCTGGCGGTGTTGATGAGTGGCGCACGGCACGCGCTCCCCGCGCAGTCCATCCAGCTGCAGGCATCCACCGCGTTTGCATTCGACTCGAGCCGGATCACTGCGGATCGCTCGCCCGCCAGACTGGTGGGGACGTTGCTCCGTCCTCGCGGCGTGTCGCGGCCGCCCACCGTGATCTTTGTCGGGGGCGCCGGTCCCGTCGATCGTGATGGCAACCTGGTTGGCACTCCGGGACGGACCGACGCCATCCGGCAGCTCGCCGAATCGCTCGCCGTGCGCGGGATCGCGTCGGTGCGCTACGACAAGCGGGGGGTGGGGGCCAGCGCAAAGGCCATGCTCCCCGAACATCGAATGAGCTTCGACATCCTCGCGGAAGACGCGGCCACGTTCATCTACGAGGTGCGCCGCCGCGTACTCGGCCCGATCGTGCTCCTGGGATACGACGAAGGCGCACTGGTTGCGGCGATCACGCAGCGCCTGCTGGTCGCCGATGCCTACATCTTCATTGGCGGGCCGTCGCGTCCGGCCGACGCCTTGCTGCGCGAACAGCTGGTGCCCGGCCAGCCGCCTGAAATGGCCGCGCGCATCGATACGCTCATTCGCGCCATGCGGGCCGACAGCACCGTCACCACGGTGCCCTTCAGTCTCGCGCCGATCTTTCGGCCCTCATTGCAGCCATACCTCCGGTCGTGGATGCGCTACGATCCGGCACTCGAGTTGAGTCGTATCAGCTACCCGTGCCTGCTGGTGCACGGCGCCCATGATCTGCAGGTCGCCTCGGCGGAGGCCGACACGCTGGCCAAGGCACAGCCGCTGTGTCTGCGGGCCACCGTGGACAGCATGACGCACACGCTCAAGCGCGGCGGGAGCGATGTCGCGCAGCAGGAGCCTGCGTGGCGCGATCCCGACACGCCGCTGGCGCCGGGCCTCGTGCGCACCATTGCCGACTTCGTGAGGCTCGCCACCGGCAAACCGCCCGAATCGTGTGGCGGTGACTCGCTGGAGGCGGCGGCCAGGTCGCAGCTGCTCATCGATCGGCCCATCACCAAAATCTCGCCCGGGACCATCGCGATTTTCGATGACGTGTACCTCGGGCGGTACGAGTCCGCGACGATCCCGGCAACGATGACCGACGCGATTGCGTCGGCAGCGCTGGCGCCTCCGGCCGTCGCCCGTCGGTACGGTCCGACGGCGGCCAAATGCGGCCTGCTGCGTCTGAGTACCGCCGAGGCGCTGGCGGCGGACACCGCCGAAATTCTGGGTGCGGTGCTGCAGGCGGAGCAGGCGGCCCATTCGCCGCCCACCATGTCGCTGCTGACGCTGCTCGACTCGGTGACGACCCAGATCGTCGCCGCTCCGCTACATCGGGCGATGGTGCGTCGCGGACTGCCCATCGCGAGCACCTCAATGGTTGGCGACGACACGGTGACGGTCGCGTTGCAGCAGCTGAAACGCGAGACCACCGAGTTCGGCGAATCGACGGTCGTGACCACGCGTGTGAAGTGGAGTACGCTCTTCACCGAGAACGGCGCGCGCTGCCGGCTGCGCTACGACGTGATGGTGCTGACCGAAGTGCGCCGAGCGAACGGCAAGTGGCGTGCGCGTCGCGACGATCCGGAACTCAAGAGCATTGGCGGCTGTGTGCCCGTGCCGCGACCATTCAGCGAGAGAGAAGTACCATGACGTTCGACGGGATGCCCGATGCCTCGCGGCGCGCCTTTCTCGCCAACGCCTCACAGGCGTCGCTGCTCGGTGCCTTCGGGTGGCCGGCGCTGGCGTTCGACGATGACGTGGCCGCCGCGTCGGGAGCCGGCGCCGCGGTCTACGATCTCTCGTGGACCAAACGTCTCGAGAAGGCCACCGATCGGGCGCTGATCGACATTCCCAAGCCCACCGAGTTTCCGCTCCAGATCGCGGCCCGCATTCTCGACAACTGCGATGCGGCCTACGGAGCGGGGAAGCATCGTGCCGTGATCGTACTCAACATCCGCACGCGCGCCGTGGCGATGGCCCTCACGCAGGCGATGTGGACGAAGTACGCGCTCGGAAAGGATGTCGGCATCAAGGGGCGCGATGGCAACGCGCCGGCGATCTCGGAGAGCAACCCGTTCCTCGATCTCCCCGAGGGGGGCGACGCCGCCTATGGCTATGTGACCAACCTCGTGCAGCGTGGCGCCCTGGCCGTGGTGTGCGACTTTGCCATGGGGCACATGGCCAACCGGCTGGCGCAGCGCATGAACCTGGCGAAGGACGACGTGCACCGGGAGCTGGCCGCCAATCTGGTGCCTGGCGCGTTCCTGGTGCCGTCGGGAATGTTCGGGCTGATGAAGGCCCAGAACCTCGGCTGTGCGTATGTGCCGGGCGGCGGGTGATGGCGAACGCCGGTCTGCTCACGCTCACCGTAGCCGATCCAGCGCTCGCGCTCGAGTATCCGGCGGTCGTCTGTTATCCCACGGACGCCGCGTCGAGCGAGACGATGCTGGGCCCGTATCGGTTCGATGCCGGGCGCGACGCCCCCGTGGCGCCGGGACGGCACGCGCTGGCCGTGCTGTCGCACGGCGGTGGCGGCTCGCACCTGCTCTATCGATCGATTGCGACGCATCTCGCCGCGCACGGATGGATCGTGGTGTGCCCCGAACACCCCGGTGACAATCGCAACGACCGATCGCTGGTGAACACCGATACGGCCGCCGCCCGGCGCGCCCGCCACGCCTCACTGGCGCTCGATGCCGTGATCGCACATGCGCAGTTGGGACCACATGTCGATGTGGCGCGGATTGCTGCGATCGGCCATTCAATGGGCGGACTCACGGCGCTCACCATGCTCGGCGGCCAGCCGTGGAGCCGGGAGCGCGTGCCCCTCGAGGTACACGCCGATGCGCGCGTGCGAGCCGCGGTCCTGATGGCGCCGGCCACCGATTGGTTCATGGCTCCCGACTCGCTCGATCACGTACGTGCGCCGCTTCTCGTGTACGTCGCCGAGCACGATCCCGTCACGCCGCCGGCCGGTGTGCGTGCCGTACTGACGCACTTGCCGGCCGCGACGCCGTGCGAAATTCGCGAGGTGAGCGGTGGCGGCCACTTCGCGTTCCTGACGCCGTTCCCCGAAACGATGCGTCGCCCGGACTTTCCACCGTCGCAGGACCCATCGGGGTTCGATCGCGCGGCGTTTCACGAACGCCTTCCGAAGGAGATTGCCGATTGGCTGTTGCCGCACGTGTCCTGATCGACAGTCCAACTGATCGGGATATCGCGTACAACAGCAACCGCCTGCGAAGATCGCGCGGACCGCGCGGATCAGATTCCGGCAATCCGCGTCATCCGCGCATTGCTGTGGCAGTTATCAGTGCAATCTCACGTCGCCAGGACGTCGCGTCGTGCTGATCCCCTGACGCCCGAACCCACCCTGCGCGACAGCCTCCCCGCGCGCGGATCGCGCGGACAACAGCAACTGCCTGCGCGGATCGCGCGGACCGCGCGGATCAAATCCCGGCAATCCGCGTCATCCGCGCATGCTGTGGCAGCTATCGGTGCAAGCTCACGTAGCCAGGAGGTCGCGTCGGGCTGATCCCCTGACGCCCGAACCCACCCTGCGCGACAGCCTCCTCGCGCGCGGATCGCGCGGACAACAGCAACCGCCTGCGCGGATTGCGCGGACAACAGCAACCGCCTGCGCGGATCGCGCGGATCGTGCGGATGACGCGGATCAATCCCGGCAATCCGCGTCATCCGCGCATGCTGTGGCAGCTATCGGTGCAATCTCACGTAGCCAGGAGGTCGCGTCGGGCTGATCCCCTGACGCCCGAACCCACCCTGCGCGACAGCCTCCCCGCGCGCGGATCGCGCGGACAACAGCAACTGCCTGCGCGGATCGCACGGATCAATCCCGGCAATCCGCGTCATCCGCGCATTGCTGTGGCCGTTATCGGTGCAATCTCACGTATCCAGGACGTCGTGCGGATCCCCCGACGCCCGAAACAGTGCGCGACAGCCTACACGCCGAATTGCTGCAGGTGATGGTCGAGATGTTTCCCGAACAGCACACTCCACTCGGCAGCCGTCAGCGGGCCAAAGCTGAGCGAGGCGTGCCCCTCGTAGAAGCGGGCGCCGTCCTGCTGCGCTCGACGCAGATAGTCGATCAGTCGCTCGCGCTCGGCGTCGAATACCCGCGCATCGGTGATACGAAACGCCGGCGCCGTGGGGGTGTTGCGCGCATACGGCTCGGGGCCCACCACCTTGGCCTTCACGACTTTTCGCAGCACCCACCGCATGATCGGATTAGGGCGGGGATGCTTGTCCGTGTAGACCATTTCGTAGCTCACGCAGCAGTGCGCGAGCATCTGCGCAACGGTCATCTTCCCCCACACCGGTTGTGACGCCGGTGTGAGGGCATTGATGCGCGCAATCGTCGCGTCGAGGGTGCGCGCGTCGAACAGATCGGGATAGCTGCCGGGCGCACCCATACGCCTTACGCCTGCGCCGGCGCGTCCATGCCGCGCCACAGGTTCGACGTGGTGAGCTCCGTCTTGCCGCACAGCTTGAGGTAGCAGAAGAGCTGCGTGCGGTAGGCCGCGTAGTTGCCGAGAATCATGCTCACGAGGTGCGCGCCGCGCGTCGCCGGCGGGCCGAAGAGCTGGATGACGCCGCGAAAGTCCTCATCGCTCATCGCGCCGATCTCGTCGGCATACCACGCCGCCTGCTCGGCGAGCTTCGCATCGAGCGCGGCCAGGTCCATCGTCTCGGCGTCCTTGGCCAGCGCGCCCCACGCGGCGCCGTCGAACTTGCCCGCCTTGATCGCGCCCAGCAGCGCCGGACCCTGCACCACGAGATAGCGCACGAGCTCGATCGAACTGCGCTGCTTCTCGGTGGGCCGGTAGTTGACCGCGCCGTCGTCGATCTTGGTGATGAGGTGGCGGAGCACGTTCACTTCGTGCGCGAGCAAGCCAACGAGTTCGTCTTTCGCGAGGACCATGGTGGGGGGCGAGAGGAGGGAAGGAGGCGGGACCACAGGCTGGAAAAGCTGCTCGGTTCGTCCCCCGGGCGCCAGCGCCGCGCGCTCGCGATGAGCCGGTTTGTCACGTATCGTGACGCATGCCCTGGAACCCACAGCCGACGCTTGTCGGCCCGCACCTCACACTGCGACCGCTCGTCGAAGCCGATTTCGAGTCGCTCTACGCCGTGGCCAGCGATCCCGAGATCTGGGCGCAGCATCCGGCGCGGAACCGCTACGAACGTCCCGTCTTTCGCGCCTTCGTGGACGACGCCCTCGCGGGCGGCAGTGCGTTCGTCGCCATCGACAACGCCACTGGCGCAATCATCGGGTCGTCGCGCTATCACGCGTACGATGCCGCGACGCGAGAGGTCGAGATCGGCTGGACGTTCCTCGCCCGCGCCTACTGGGGCGGGCAGTGGAATCGGGAGATGAAGCGGCTCATGCTGGCGCACGCGTTCGAGTCGGTGGACCGGGTGCTCTTCAACGTGGGGCCCAACAACATCCGCTCGCAGACGGCAATGGAGCGCATCGGCGGCACGCGGGTGGGGCTCGTCGTGGATGCGGAGCGCGGCGATCGCGTGGTGTTCGAGATACGGCGGGAGAACTGGGCTGAGCTACGGAGCGGGTTGTCCTGACGCCCGCATCCGCTGTCCCTCCCCACTGATGCCTGCGAGGTTGGTCAGTCGCACGCACCAATCCCTCACAACGCGCGCTCCCAGGTTTCGCCCACGAGCCCCACGCCGAAGCTCGTGTGTGGCGCCGACTCCACGAGGGTATATCCGTCGGCCACGTACAGCGTGCGCGCCGCATGCAGCACGCTGTTGGTCCACAGCGTGATCGTGTGATAGCCCGCCGCCTTGGCGAAGACCGCGCACTCCTGCACGAGTCGCTTGCCGATGCCGAGCCCACGCGCTTCCGGAAGCACGATGAGCAGGCGCAGCTTGCAGACTCCGGGGCGCTCGGGGTGCTGCACGAGCATCACCGAGCCCACGCGGTCGCCATTGCGTTCGGCGATCCAGCACCGCTCGCGCGCCGGATCGTGCTGCTTCGCGAAAGCGCCGGCGATCTCGGCGACGAGCCCCTCGAACGTGCCATCCCATCCGTACTCGGTGGCGTACTGCTCACCGTGGACGCTCACGATCCAGCCGTAGTCGCCCGGGCGCGCTTCACGCAGCGTGTAGGCTGGCGTGGGGGCCGCGCCGTTGCCGAGCAGGGCGGTCACCGCGCGGCTGGCGTCCACGAGCGCGGCGCGTTGCCGGGCAGGGATGCCGCCGAGGACCTCGCGCACCTGCGCCTCGGAGGCGGCATCGATCGCCTGAAAGGCCTTGCGACCGGCCGCGGTGAGCGACAGCCATCGGGTTCGCCGGTCGGCCGCCGTGACGCGCCGCTTCACCAGCTGGCGTGTCACGAGTCGGGCGACGAGACGGCTCACATACCCCTGGTCCAGGCCAAGCGCGTCCGCCAACGCCGACTGCGCCTGCTCCCCGGCGGCCAGTTCGAAGATGAGCCGTGCCTGCGGGAGGGTGAGCCCGCGGCCGTAGGGGAGATCGTGGAGCAGCCCGAAGCGCTGGGTGACGGCGCGATTGAGCTGGCGGAGGGCGGAGACAGCGGCGGCCGATGCGGGCATGTCCGGAGCCTGCACCCAATACTTGCTTTTGGCAAGTATTCAGCCGTCAGCGCTGGGCGGCGCGGCGGGCCTTCTTGATGTCGTA
>JBDHVK010000091.1:0-15900 GCA_039809645.1 Gemmatimonas sp. | reverse complement strand
AGGCGCAGGGAGAAGCAGGAGCCGCCCCCCTCGCGCGCCCGATAGACGACGTCACCACCCTGCGCGCGGGCGAAGGTCCGGGCGATGGAGAGCCCCATGCCCATCCGGGCGGCTTCGGTGACCGGCTCGCTCCAGGGGGCCGGTTTGCGGCGCAGCGGCGTGAAGAGCCGTTCCACATCGTCGTCCGCGAGCCCCGGGCCGCGATCGGCCACGACGATCTCTCGCGCGTCGGGGCTGCTGGTGCAGAACACATCGATCGACGTCTCCGGCGCCGAATAGCGTGCGGCGTTCTGCAGCAGGTTGCCCAACACCTGCACGGTGAGCGTCTGGTCGCACCAGGCGAGCGTCTCCTGACGCGGCGCATGAATGCGCACGATGCGCTTGGCCAGCAGCGCCTCGCCCGAGCGTAGGGCGATCTGCACGAGCGCGCGCAGGTCGTGCGCCTCGAATTGCAGGGCGGAGCCGCTGGTGTTGGCAAAGCGCTGGAGGGTGGCGAGGTACTCACCCAGGCGTCGCGTCTCCTCGCCCACACGCTCCAACGCCTGCGACGCCGCAAAGCCTGCCGCCGGGTCCGCGAGCAGCGCCAACGTGGCGACCGGCGAGCGGAGGTCGTGCGCAATGGAGGCGATCAGCGCGTTCTTGAGGCGATCCGCCTCGCTGAGCACGCGCGCCGTGGCGGCTTCGCGCTCGAGCTGCAGGCGCTCGACGCTCAGTCGTTCCACCTCGGCGGTGCGCTCGCGTGCCACGGCCACGGCGCGCTGCAGCTGGTCGAAGAGGGCCGTGATCAGCAGGCCGGTCAGCACGAAGCCGATCAGGATGAGCCAGTTCAGCTCGGAGGCGCCACCGAACTGTCGGCGAGGCGGAATGAAGAGATAGTCGACTGCGAGATAGCTGATCGACACCATCACCGCACTCAGCGCGCGACCACCCTGTCGGCTCGCGCCGATGATCAGCACGAGGTAGGCGAGGATGCCGTGCGCGATGCGAATGTCGGGGCTGTCGGTGATGCGATCGAAGAGTACGGTGGCGAGCAGCCAGGCGCCCAGATAGCCGGCCCAGATACGCGCGCGTCCGGACGAGTCCACGTGGCTCAGCGCGGCCCCGCGAATCGATAGCCGACGCCCGGCTCGGTCACGATGAGGCGGGGCATGGACGGATCGGGCTCCACCTTCCGGCGCAGATGGGTCATGTGCACGCGCACGTGCGTCGCGTAATCGCCGAACTCGCGCGCCCACACGATGTCCCAGAGCTGCTTGGGCGAGAGCGGGCGCCCCGCGTGCAGCACGAGGGCGCGCAGCAACGCCCACTCGGTGGGGGTGAGCCGCTGCGGCGCACCGTGGCGCACGACGCGTTGTTCGATGAGATCGATCTCCACGCCATCCACCGACACGCGCGACCACGACCGCGCGACTGTCGACAGCGAGGCGCGCCGGATCTGCCCGCGCACGCGCGCGAGCAACTCGCCGGCACCGCACGGCTTGCTCACGAAGTCGTCGGCGCCCGCGTCGAGCAGCGCCACCTTCTCCTCCTCGCTGTCGCGCCCGGAGAGCACGATCATCGGCACGTCGGTCGTCTTGCGCAGCCGGCGCAACAAGTCGGCGCCGTCGCCATCGGGCAGCCCGAGATCGAGCACGATCAGCTCGGGGGGATGCTGCGCCACCTCGCGCTCGGCGTCGGCCACGGTCGCGGCTGTTCGTACCGACCGGCAGACCGTCGAGAGCGTGTGTACGAGCGTCTCGCGCAACGAATCGTCGTCCTCCACGACGAGGAGACGCTCCGGATCCGGCCAGTCGGGAACGAAGGCTTGCGGCACGATAGTGGGCGGAAACGGGGTCGGAATGACTTCCCAAATCCTAACCGCCCGAGCGGCCGCGCATCAGACCGGCGCTGACGCCTTACCCGCCGGACTGCGCTGCCAGCAGGACGAGGTAGGACTTGATACGAACGCGCAGCCCCTTGGCGCAGGTCGCCGCCAGATCGCCCTGCCGCTCGAGGCCGTCGACCAGGCGCAGCAGGCACTCGGGGGTCTCGGGGTGTGCCGTCGCAAGACCGGCGGTCGTGCGCGCGGCGGCGAGCAGGCTCTCCATCTCGTCGTCGTCCACGTAGCGGGCGAGCGAGGTTTCGATGAGCGCGAGGCTTGGTGCTTCGAGTTGGTAGACCGGAACGCGGGGGGACGGCATCACGCGGTTCCGCGAACGCGGCGGGCTTCGATCTGTCGCATCACCTCCGCCGCGAGCTCGTGCAAACGCGCGAGTTCGGCGTCGGAGAAGGTGCGCGCTTCGACTCCCGCGACACAGAACGACCCGAGCGCGTGGCCGCGGGAGCTGACAAGTGGCACCCCGGCGTAGCAACGCAGTCCGTCGACGGTAACCAGCGGATTCTCCTTCAACCGGTCGTCGTCGGCCGCATTGTCCACGATGAGCGGCTCCTGCGAGGCCACCGCATACCGACAGAAGCTCCACTCGGCGGGCGTGCCTTCCGCCTCCTCGATCCAGTCCGGAATCCCGACCCGGGCGGCGAAGTACTGGGCCTCATCGAGGACGATCGAGACCAATCCGATCGGCAGCTGCATTTCGGTGGCCGCCCGCTCCGTGGTGGATTGGAGCAACGCCTGGACGTCGGGCGCGGTCAGGCGGAGATCGGCGATTTCCTGCAAGCGCTCCCGCTGCTCGAGTACAGCGCGGACCTGGGCGTCAGACAGCGGGGGAGTACCGGGCATCAACAGGCGGAAAAGAGTGCGGGGTGGCCACCGTCTCAGGGACGAATGGCCACCCCGCCTGTCACGCCCGCACGCGTCAGCTGGCGAGCGTCTTGAGGTCGATCACGAAGCGGTACTTCACGTCCGACTTGAGCATGCGCTCGTAGGCCGTGTTCACGTCGCCGGCGCCAATCACTTCCACATCGGAGGTGATGCCGTGTTCGCCGCAGAAGTCGAGCATTTCCTGCGTTTCCCTGATGCCGCCGATGAGCGATCCGGCGAGGGAGCGACGCTTGAGGATGAAGGTGAACGGCGCCGGGGACGGGTGCGGCTCCGGGGAGCCACCCAGCAGGCACAGCACACCATCAAGACGCAATAGCGCCATTTCGCCTTCGATGTCGTGCGGCGCGCTGACGGTATCCAGAATCAGATCCAACGTGCCGCGGACGGCCTTCATCTGCGCCTTGTCCTTCGAGATCACGACGGCATGGGCGCCGAGTCGCTTGGCGTCTTCGACCTTGCTTTCGGAGGTCGTGAAGACCGTGACGTGCGCACCGAGGGCGACGGCCAGCTTGACGCCCATATGGCCGAGTCCGCCAAGGCCAACGATGCCGACGCGCGAGCCCGGACCGACCTTCCAGTGGCGGAGGGGCGACCAGGTCGTGATGCCGGCGCAGAGGAGCGGGGCGACGGCGGCGGTGTCGAGGTTCTCGGGGACGCGCAGGACGAAGTCCTCGTTGACGACAATCGCCGTGGAGTAGCCGCCTTGGGTGGCGCGGCCGGTTTCCTTCTCGACGCCGCCGTAGGTGCCCACCATGCCATTGTCGCAGTACTGCTCGACCCCTTCCTTGCATGAATCACAAACGCGACAGCTGTCGACCATACAGCCGACACCAACCAGATCGCCCGCCTTGAAGCGGTTGACCTCGCCGCCGACCGACACGACGCGGCCGACGATCTCGTGTCCCGGTACCTGCGGGTACTGGATCGGGCCCCATTCGCCGCGGACGGTATGCAGGTCGGAGTGACAGATCCCGCAGTACAGGATCTCGATTTGGACGTCGCGCGCGCCGACGTCGCGGCGCTCGAAGGTCCACGGGGCGAGTGGACCGGCCGCGTCATGCGCGGCGATACCGATGGTTGGAATCATTGGCTAAACGTGTGGTTAACGGTGCACGTTTGGTAGTTGGTGATTGTACCAACCCTGAACCCTCCACACCCTATGACTCGTTTCCGTCTTGCCTCACGGCTGGCTCAGGCCAGTGCGGTGATGGCTGGCGCGGCGATGATGGCCGGCAGCGCGCACGCGCAGTCGCTCGATTCATCGTTCGTGGCCGGTATGCGCTGGCGCACCGTTGGCCCAGCCACCTTCATGGGCCGCATGTCCGACGTGGTCGGCATCCCCGGCCCCTCCAAGACGCTCTTCGCGGCCGCGGCGGCCGGCGGTATCTGGAAGAGCATGAACAACGGCGTCACGTGGCGGCCGGTGTTCGATGACAAGCGCGTCATTTCGATGGGGATGCTCGCCATCGCCCCGTCCGACACCATGCAGGTGTGGGCCGGCACCGGCGAGCCCAATTCGCGCAATTCCATCGAGCCGGGCGGCGGCATCTTCAAGAGCACCGACGGCGGCATCACCTGGAAGCCGATGGGGCTCGAGAAGACCGAGCACATCGGCCGGATCGCGGTGCACCCCACGAACCCGAACATCGTGGTGGTCGCTGCCCTCGGCGCCGCCTGGCGCTCCAACCCGGAGCGCGGTCTCTATCGCACCACCGATGGTGGCGCGACCTGGACGCTGGTCAAGTTCATCAGCGACAAGGCGGGCTTCGTCGATGTCGCGTTCAACCCGAAGGATCCGAACATCATGTTCGCGACCGCCTGGGAGCGTCGGCGCACGCCGTACTCGCTCTTCAGCGGCGGACCGGGCTCGGGGCTCTACAAGAGCACTGACGCCGGCGCGACCTGGACGGAAGTGAAGGGCGGCGGCTTCCCGGCCGGCTACAAGGGGCGCATGAGCCTCGACATCAATCGCGCGAACCCGAACATCATCTACATGATGATCGAGGCCGCGGCGAACAGCACGGGCCCGATCGTGGGTGAGCGCGCGCCGAAGAACAACGGCCTCTGGCGCTCCACCGACGGCGGCGCGACCTGGACGCAGCAGAACAACTACAACGTCCGTCCGTTCTACTACTCGCAGGTGCGCAGCGATCCGAAGAACCCGGAGCGCGTGTACTTCTCGAGCACGGAACTGCAGGTCTCCGACGACGGCGGCAAGACGCATCGCAACGCCGCGCAGAACGTGCACGTCGACGATCACGGCCTGTGGATCGATCCGAACGATCCGGAGCGCTGGGTCATTGCGAACGACGGTGGCGTGGCCATCACGTTCGACAAGGGCGGCAACTTCAGCCAGGGGCAGAACATTCCCGTGGCGCAGTTCTACGAAGTGGCCTACGACATGGCGGTCCCGTACAACGTCTGCTCCGGTGCGCAGGACAACGGCACCTGGTGCGGCCCGAGCAAGCGCCGCACGCCACAGACGAGCACGGGCTACTGGTTCACGATCGCCGGCGGCGACGGTTTCTATGCCGCCATGGATCCGACCGATCCGAACATCGTCTATGGTGAGTCGCAGGGCGGCAACGCCTCGCGCCTCAACCTCAAGACCGGCGAGCGCATGAGCTTCCGCAAGCCGAGCTGGCAGGAAGGCTATCGCAAGATGGAAGATTCGATCGCCGTGCTGCGCGGTGATCCGCTCGCGCCGATCACCAAGGCGCAGCAGCTCGCGATCGACGCGCTGCGCAAGCAGCAGAAGGCCGACTCGGCCGCGCTCGCGCTCCGCTTCAACTGGAATTCGCCGTTCTTCATCTCGCCGCACAATCCGGCGGTGATCTACTTCGGCGGCAACCGGGTGCTCAAGTCGAGCAAGCGCGGCGAAGATTTCCAGCTCATCTCGCCCGACCTCTCGAAGCAGCTCACGGCCAAGCTCGACACGTCGCTCCGCCTCACGGGCGGCATCACGCTCGATGCGACGGGCGCCGAGACCTACGGCACGGTGGTGGCGCTGGAAGAAAGCCCGGCCAAGCCGGGGCTGCTCTACGCCGGCACCGACGACGGCAATGTGTGGAAGTCGAGCAACGACGGCGCCACGTGGGAGAACATCGGCAAGAACGTCGCCGGTCTGCCGAACGGCGGCGAAGTGTATGTCACGCGCATCGAGGCGTCGAAGTTCGACACCAATGTCGTGTACGTGGCGTACGACAACCACCGGTGGGGCGACTTCAAGCCGTATCTGTTCGTGTCGAAGGACGGCGGCAAGACGTTCTCGAGCCTCGTGAACAACCTGCCGACGGGTGGCCCGGGCGACTTCCTGCACGTGGTGCGTGAAGACCCGACCAACCGTGATGTGCTCTACGTCGGCACGAGCCTGAGCGTCTACGCGTCGGTGGATCGCGGTGCGACGTGGACGAAGTTCGCGGCCAATCTGCCGAGCGTGCCGGTGTACGATCTCCAGATTCATCCGCGTGATCGCGAGCTCATCGCGGCGACGCACGGCCGTGGCATCTGGATCGTGGACGTCGCGCCGCTGCAGCAGTTCAACAAGACGATCGCCGCCAAGCCGGCGCACCTCTTCGAGCCGAAGACGGCGTTCCAGTGGGGCGAGGAGCCGCTGCGCGGCGCCAGCGGCAACGGCAACGCGCAGAACTTCTTCGTCACGCAGAACCCGGCGTACGGGGCGGCGATCACGTATCGCGTGACGCAGGCGGCACCGACCGCCCGGATCACGATCGTGGACGCCACCGGGGATACGCTCAGCACGCTCAATGGTCCGGGCGCGGTGGGCACGCACACGGTGAACTGGGGGTACGCGATCACGCCGCGTCCGCAGCCGCGGGCGGCGCTCTCGCCGAGCGAGAAGCGCGACAGCATCCTGCGCGCCGTGCGGGCGCCGCAGGTGTTCGACTCGCTGACGAAGGCCAAGTATGACTCGACGGCCATCGCGCTCGCGAAGCGGCTGGTCAATCCGCCCAACCTCGGCGGTGGCTTCGCCGGGCGTGGCGGCGGCGGTGGTGGTGGCGGCCGCGGTGCGGGCGGGGAGTGCTTCCGTCCGCTGACGCAGTGGGACTCGTGGTGCGCGCGTCCGGCGGAAGCGGCGCCGGGCACGGCGGCTGGGCGCGGTGCGGCGCAGGCCGCGCAGGAAGGTGCGCAGGAGCAGGCCGCCGCGCTGCAGAACGCCGGGACCAACCCGGCCGTGCAGAAGATCTTCGCGCTGATCGGCCTGCCGGTTCCGGCGCAGGGCGGCCGTGGCGGCGGCGGTGGCTTCGGTGGCTTCGGTGGCGGCGGCATCGCCAACACCGGAGACTACGGCGTCATCCTGCAGGTCGGCCCCACGACGCAGAAGGTCAAGCTGCGCGTCGAGAACAACGGCGCCGCGGGCGGCGCGAGCCCGTTCGGTTTCTTCGATGAGGAAGGGCTTCGCCGGTAAGCACCTGAACGTCGGGTGAACAGACGGCGGCGTGTCTCAAGCAGACACGCCGCCGTTTTTTTGCGTGGCGCAGCGATTGCAACCCTTTGCCGCATCGTTGCGTCTTACCTCGTGTCCACGCGACTGCGCGTCGCCGACATCCGCCTCGTCCCGTGCCGCTTCGTTCCCATGCGCCTCCCGATCCTTGCTGTGACGCTGCTGAGTGTGCTCGCCGGGTGCGTTCGTACGTCGCGGATCACGCAGGCGCCGCCGCGTGATCAGCTCTACGCCAGTCTCATCGGGAGCTGGCAGGGGACACTCGAGTACAAGGACTATCAGGACTCGACGCGGCGCGTCACGCTCCCCACGCAGTTGCAGATCGTGCCGGCCCCCGACGAGGACGGGCTCGAACTCCGCTACACCTACGACGACGGCCCCGGCAAGATCGTGCACAGTGTCGATCACCTTCACTTCGATCGGGCGATGCAGCAGGCGCGCTGGGGCGGCGTGAGGGACAGCAGCCTGCAGCGCTTCGTGGTACAGGATCGCCGGGGCGGCGTCAACGGCGAGCCGCTGCGCCTGGTGCTGGAAACGGACGGGCGTGACGATGACCAGCCGGCGCGCATCCGCGAGACCTTTGTGGTTGCGGCGGGCTCGGTGCAGCTGCTCAAGGAAACGGCGATCGCGAGCCGCCCGATGGGCTTTCGCCACCAGTATCAGCTGAAGCGCGCGCAGTAAGCCCGGCGCCGCCGTGGGCGCCAGATGACTGGCGCGATTGGATACATTGCCGGGATGCGAGAATATCGTTTTCAGGCCACGGCCGAGAGCATCGAGGCCCTCCGTAAGCTGCGGGGCGCGTGGCGCGGACTGATCACGGCGGAGCAGGAACTCACGGTGGTCCTGCGCGACGGTCAGGCCGTACGGATCGGCGTGGATGCCGCCGATGTGGAAGGGCTCTTCGACGCCTATCGGGTGCGCGCCGAGGTCACCGAGACATCGGGCGTGCTGGGCGTGCCCGTGGAAGACTTCATCGACGGCGGCAACGACGTCGTGCTCTTCACCGGCGTGACGTGGAGTGAACCGCACGGCGGAACGACGGCCGAAGGGCTGCGCGAGGGGGCCGTGATGCACTTCTCCGGCCATCCGCAGCAACTCTCGGAAACGGCGGAGGTGGTGTGCATCACGACGGACGCCTTTGTGGTCGCCAGCGGCGCCGGGCGCGGCATTCTCATTCGCACCGGTCTCCGGCCGGGCTCACTGGAAGTGGAACGGAATCCGGAGAAGGTGCGGGCGTTTCTGCTTGAGCGCGGCTACAGCGACCAGCCGACGGGGGAGTAGCGGGCTACTTGGGCGCGCGGGTGAAGAGGAGGTAGTCGGCCTTCTTGGCGTCGTCCCCCGCGGAGGCCTTGGCGAGATCGGCCACCGGCACCGCCGTGATCACCACGCTGCTGGCCTCCGGGGCACGTCGCCGCGCGCGCGCTGCGGTGCCCAGGCCAAAATCGCTGTGGAAGGCGCCATCCACCTGGAAGACGACCGCGCCCTTCGGCGCCTTCTTCCAGGCGTCGGCGATCGCTTCGCCCATGGCCTCGTCCTTCGCGCACTGCGCCTCGTAAAACTTGTCGGTCATCGAGGCCATGGCCGCCGCGTCGCTCGCGGTCGGCGGGCCGCCGCCGGCGCCGTGTCCCTTCATGGTCTCGGCGAACTTTTCGTAGTACGTGTCTTTGGGGCACTGATGCTCGCGCGCCATGAATCGCTTGTCGGCCGCGTTGAGCGTGTCGAGCAGTGCGAGGCCGCGACGACTCACCGCGCTCGCGAGGCGACGCGGCACGTTGGCGGCGACCACCGGCCAGCCATGCACGCGTGCGAGCTCGATCATCGGGCGGTAGTCCGTCTGGTAGCGATCCCACGGGCGTGAACCGGCCAGAAAATTCTGTTCGGAGATCGTGCCCGCGAGGTACTGATCCACGAGCGGCTGCACATCGCGCTCGAACATTTCCATCGACAGCACCACGTGGTCGCGCTTCTCACCGATCGCGGCGAGCACAGCGGCCTCGGCGGCGTGGGTGGCCGGATCGTCGTGCTGTTCACCGAAGAAGACGAAATCCTTCGTGGTCGCGACGGCGGTGAACTCCCGCCACGTCACGAACTTCGACGCCTTGGTGTCGTAGATCCGCACGGCCGCCTGCGGTTGCAGCGTTTGGCTTCCGCCGCGGCCGAGCGAGGCGCAGGCGGAGGTGAGCAGGGAACTGGCGGCAAGAAGCAGCAGGGCGGGAGCGCGCATGACGGGGTCCGGTTCGGGAGACGCCGAAAGCTATCGGACGCGGCGCCCGAGGGCGAATGGGCGGGAGTTTTGCCACCCCCCTTGCACCTGACGTAACGTGAGGGCGTAGTCTCGATGTCCAGAGCGGCCGACCGGCCGTTCGGTCCACGCGAATCCCCCGTCCGATGTCTGCTGCCGTCACGTTCACCCCGCTCAAGGTGGGGGCGCTGTCCCGCCGAACCGGGCTGTCGGTGCGGACGCTGCATCACTACGACGAGATCGCCCTGCTGGTCCCCTCCGTCCGTACGCCGGCAGGCCACCGGCTTTACACGTACGAGGACGTCGGGCGCCTGCAGCAGATCCAGTCGCTGCGCATGATGGGGTTTCCACTGGACGAGATCCGGCGCTTGCTCGACGACCGTGCCGGCCCTTCCCCGCAACGCGTCGTGGCCATGCAGCTCGAGCGACTCGAGCAGCAGATCAGCGAGCAGCAGCAGCTCGTCGGTCGCCTGCGCAAGCTGACGCGTTATCTGGACACCGCGACCCCGGCCCCGCTGACGGACCTGTGTCGCATCATCGAGGCAACGATCATGATGGAGAAGTACTTCACCCCCGAGCAGCTCACCGAGATCGAGGCGCGTGGCAAGACGCTGGGCGCCGACCGTATTCGCGAGGTCGAACAGGCGTGGGGCGAGGTGATCCCCGCCGTTCGCGCGCACATGGCGGCCGGCACGCCCCCGGACAACCCGGAGCTGCAGGCCCTCGCCCGACGCTGGAAGTCGCTCGTCGACGAATTCACCGGCGGCAACCGCGAGATTGCCAGGAACGTCCGCGCCATGTACGACGTCGAGCATGCGCAGATCAATGCCGTGCAGCCGAACACTCCCGATCCGGCCATGTTCGCCTTCATGAGCAAGGTCTTCGCCACGATTGGCGGCGGACCGGGCTGACCGTTCGTCCAGCATTCCGCGTACGTCGCGACATCCGCGCATGCTGGGTCGGTGATCCCCGGATCCTACCGACCTGTCGGTATGTGATGGTGCAGCCGGATCCCGCGGACAACTGAAACAGCCGCCGCGGATGGCGCGGATGGCGCGGATCACGCGGACGATCGCACAGGATCGGTGTGATCCGCGTGATCCGCGCATGCTGTGTCGGTGATCCCCGGATCCTACCGACCTGTCGGTACGAGATGGTGCAGCCGGATCTCGCGGACAACCGGAACAGTCTCCGCGCATGCTGTCTCGGTGATCCCCGGATCCTACCGAGCTGCCGGTACGTGATGGGGCAGCCGGATCCCGCGGACAACTGAAACAGCCGCCGCGGATGGCGCGGATGGCGCGGATCACGCGGACGATCGCACAGGATCGGTGTGATCCGCGTGATCCGCGCATGCTGTGTCGGTGATCCCCGGATCCTACCGACCGGTCGGTACGTGATGGTGTGGCCGGATCGCGCGGACAACTGAAACAGCCTCCACGCATGCTGTGTCCGTGGTCTCAGGATCCTACCGACCGGTCGGTACGAGATGGTGCAGCCGGATCTCGCGGACAACCGAAACAGCCTCTGCGGATGGCGCGGATTACGCGGACGATTGAACAGAAGCCGTGTGATCCGCGTGATCCGCGCATGCTGTGTCGGTGATCCCCGGATCCTACCGACCTGTCGGTACCTCATGCGGCAATCGGATCCCGCGGACAACTGAAACAGCCTCCGCAGATGGCGCGGATGGCGCGGATCACGCGGACGATCGAACAGGATCCGTGTGATCCGCGTGATCCGCGCATGCTTTGTCGGTGATCCCCGGATCCTACCGACCTGTCGGTACCTCATGCGGCAATCGGATCCCGCGGACAACTGAAACAGCCTCCGCGCATGCTGTGTCGGTGATCCCCGGATCCTACCGACCTGTCGGTACGAGATGGTGCGGCCGGATCGCGCGGACAACTGAAACAGCCTCCGCGGATGGCGCGGATGGCGCGGATTACGCGGACTATCGAACAGGATCAGTGTGATCCGCGTGATCCGCGTATGCTGTGTCGGTGATCCCCGGATCCTACAGGCCTGCGGGTACGTGATGGGGCAGCCGGATCGCTCACTACGACCCCGAGAAATCTACGAAACGGCCCAATGACCGACGGAATGATGCGACCGAGAGATGCCGCTCATGATACTATGCACCGTCAACCACAGGATGAGGGCATGGCGGATGCATTGCTGCACGATGAGGTGACGCGAGAAATCATCGGCGCATTCTATGACGTCTTCAACACGGTGCCGTTCGAGCAGCACGAATCCGTCTACGCGGCGGCCATGGCCATCGCCATGGCTGATCGTGAGCTGATCGTGAAGCGTGAAGTGGCGTGTGCGCTGCACTACCGCGGCATTCGCATTGGGGACATTCGCCCCGACTTCATCGTGAACGGATGTGTTGTCGTGGAGCTCAAGGCCGCCGAACGCATTGCGCCGGCGCACGAAAAGCAGCTGCTGGGATATCTGCAGGCGACCGGTCTCGCCGTGGGGCTTCTGCTCAACTTCGGACTGAAGGCCGAACTGCGGCGGCTGGTCCTGAGCCCTCGAGGCCCGCGGCTCACTGGCGTGGTGGGCCGGGTGCCGGTGTAGGCCGCGGCTACCGTTCGTGACTGGCGATCCGGCGATCGCGCTCGGCCACTGCTGTCGTGCTACCTTATGGGGATGGAGGCGCACACTCCCCTACTGATCACGGTCGCCGGCGCATTCGGCGTGGCGTTTGTCTTCGGGTTCGTTGCCACGAAGCTCAAGCTGCCGCCGCTCGTGGGTTACTTGCTGGCGGGAATCGCGATCGGGCCCCATTCGCCCGGATTTGTCGCTGACGTGGCGCTCGCGAGCCAGCTGGCGGAGGTCGGCGTCATCCTGCTCATGTTCGGCGTTGGGTTGCACTTCTCCCCCGGCGATCTCCAGAAGGTGCGTCGCGTCGCGGTGCCTGGCGCCGTCGTGCAGATGGCGGTGGGGTTCGGGCTGGCGATGTTCACCGCGCTGCAGTGGGGATGGAGCGCGCCGGCGGCGGTGGTGTTCGGCCTGTCGCTGTGCGTCGCGTCCACGGTAGTGGTGCTGCGCGTCCTCGAGGATCGCGGGCAGCTCGACTCGTTCGATGGGCACATCGCTGTTGGCTGGCTCGTGGTCGAAGATCTGGTGGTCGTCGTGGCGCTCGTGCTCCTGCCGGCCGTGCTGGGTGCGTTGGGCGCCACCGGGGTCGCGGGTGCCGACACCGGCGGCGGCGCGGCGCTCGCCAAGGTCGTCACGATCACCGTCGTGAAGGTGGCCGCATTCATTGCGCTGATGGCGCTCGTGGGACGTCGTGCCGTTCCATGGCTGCTGACTCACGTCGCGCGTACCGGTTCACGCGAGCTCTTTACACTGGCCGTGCTGGCGGTGTCCCTGGGGGTGGCGGTCGGCGCCGCGTCGCTGTTCGGCGTCTCCTTCGCCCTCGGCGCGTTCGTCGCCGGCGTCGTGATCAGTGAGTCGGACCTCAGCTACCGCGCCGGCGCCGACGCGCTCCCCATGCAGGACGCGTTCGCGGTCATCTTCTTCGTGTCGGCCGGGATGCTCATCGATCCGCGCATGCTGCTCGACCAGCCACTCCGCGTGGCGACCACGGTGGGCGTCATTCTCGTTGGCAATACGCTGGTGGCCGCGATCCTCCTCGTCTGGCTGCGACATCCGCTGGGCGCCGCGCTGCGTCTGGGCGCCAGCCTCGGCCAGATCGGCGAGTTCTCCTTCATCCTGGCCGGTCTCGGCGTGTCGCTCGGGGTGCTGTCGGAGGACGGGCGCAGTCTCATTCTCGCGGCGGCGCTGTGCACGATCGTGCTCAACACGCCCCTGTACGTGGCGCTGGACCGTCTCTCCGACTGGCTGGCGCGCTATCCGCGATTGCTCGATCGCCTGGAGCGGCAGAAGGCGCCGCGCATGGCCGCCACCGACTTGTGGATGGCGACGCCCGTGAATCACGCGATCCTCATCGGCTACGGGCGCGTCGGACGCACGATTGGCGAGGCATTCGAGCGGGTCGGCGTCCCCTTCATCGCGATCGATCAGGATCGACGCGTCGTCGATGCGATGCGCACCCTGGGCGTGTCGGCGATCTTCGGCGACGCCACGCGGCCCGGCATTCTCGATCACGCGAAACCCGAGTTCGCCAGGTTGCTCGTGATCGCCACGCCCGATCCCTATCACGCGCGGCACATCATCGAGCTGGCGCGCGCGAAGAACCCCGACATCGATATCATCGTGCGCACCCATGCCGATCTCGAACTCGAGTTCTTCGAGCGGCTCGGCGTGCAGAAGGCGCTCATGGGGGAGCGCGAACTCGCGTTCGGCATGGCGTATCATGCGCTTCGCAGCGTGGGCTGCGAAGACGATCGCGCCGATGACGTGATCTCCGCGCTGCGGGGCGGCGCGCGGATGCCCACGCGGGAATTCAGCTCCATCATGCCGAACGCCGCGCGCATGTGACGCGGCGTTCGGGCCCGGCTCAGCCGGGGAGGATCCCCGGCTTGCCGTGCTCCACGCGCCAACTGCTGGCCGTCACGATCGGCGCGCCGGGCTTCTCCACGAACGGTACGCTGCGGTAATCCACACTCCACGCCGTTTCGTCGATGCGCGCCCGCACATATCCGCGCCGATTCTCGAACCATCGGAGATGCGGATTGTCCTTCTTCATGGCATCGATACGGGCCGGCGTCACGGCATTGCCGTCACCGCCGGACGCGATGCTGGTCCCCACGAACTCGGCGCCGACGACCGGACGATCGGGACGCTTGAAGTCGGCATGCAACTCATTCACCCAGTTGCTGTGAATGTCGCCGGTGATGACCACCGTCCGATTCGGTGCGCGCCGAGCGATCTCCCCGAGCAGGCGATCGCGGGCGATTGGATAACCGCTCCACTGATCCATCGACACGCGATACTCGTCACCCGGCGCGGAATCGTACGGCGCCATCATCACCTGATTCGCCAGCACCTGCCAGTGGCTCCTCGAGGCGCCAAGGCCATCGACGAGCCACTTCTCCTGCGGCGCGCCGAGGAGTCCACGCTTCGGGTCGAGCGCCTCCGGGCACAGTGCCGACGTGGCGCCGCCGCAGGCCTGCACATCGCGATACTGTCGCGTGTCGAGCATCCAGAAACGCGCCAGCGCGCCCCAGTTGATCGATCGGGTGATGGTCAGATCCGCCCACGATTGCGCCCGCGGCACGCGCACCGGCTGGTGCTCCCACCACGCCTGATAAGCGGCGGCGCGGCGCGTGCGCATCTGGTCCACCGACTCCATGCCATTCTCGCCGTTCAAGCCGGCGTAGTTGTTGTCGACCTCATGATCGTCCCAGATCACCAGCCAGGGACAGCGCACATGCGCGGCCTGCAGCATGGGGTCGGTCTTGTACTGCGCGTAGCGACGTCGATAGTCGTCGAGCGTGCGGATCTCGAGCCCCTGATGCTTGCGTACCGCGGTCGACGGGCTCGCGTACTCGTAGATGTAGTCGCCGAGGTGAACCGCCAGATCGAGATTCGGCTCCTGCGACAGATGATCGAACGCGGTGAACAGTCCCTGGTCGTAGCGCTGGCAGCTCATGAACGCGAGCGCGAGGGGCGTCATCGCGCCATCGGCCGGCGCGGTGCGGAAGCGGCCCACCGCGCTCTGCGCGGCGTTGGCACCGGTGCCCGTCGTGAAGCGATAGAAATACCAGCGGTCCGGCTGCAGGCCCGTGACGTCGGCATGGACGCTGTAGCTCAACTCGGGGGCGGCCGTGGCGCGTCCCTTCTGCACCACCTTCGTGAAGCCGTCATCGTCGGCCACCTCCCAGTTCACGACGACGCGCGTGCCTTCCATGCCGCCGTCCGGCTCGAACGGGCGTGGCGCGAGGCGCGTCCAGAGCACGCCCCCGGTGGCCGTCGGGTCGCCTGAGGCGACGCCGAGCGCGAACGGATTGTCAGCGAAGCGCGGATGCGACGTGACGCGCCAGACATTCGGAACGACGGCGCAGAGCGCCGCGTAGCGCGTGAGATCGGAAAGAAAGAGGCGACGGTCCATGCCCAACGCTACGCCCAAACGACGGAAACGCTACCGTCGTGACGCGATCGACACGGCTTGGCGACGTTGTGTTACTGCTTCTTGGCGGTGCGAATGCCGAGTCCGATCGTGGTGAATCCCACACCGCGGCCCTTCTGGCTCCCGAGGAAGCTGCGCGAAAGGAACAGCGTGGGCATCCGGCTCCCCTGCCGCGGGCGCGCGTAGTCGACCCGCACCTGCGTGCCGAAGCGTGCGCCGTCGCGCTCGACCGAGTAGAGCGCCGGCCCGGCCGTGACGCGCAGCAGCGATTCACGAATGTCCCAGGCCATGCCGGTGAGGACGGTGAAGCGCTCGGTGAAGCGACGCTGCTGGCAGTCGGCGGATGGCGGCACGATGAGGCAGCCGTCGCTGTTGCCGTAGCTGATGGC
>JBDHVK010000090.1:0-16003 GCA_039809645.1 Gemmatimonas sp. | reverse complement strand
CCGCTGCTGCAGATCACCGGCGAGTACACGGTGCAGCAGCCGGCCCGCCCCGCGCTTGCCATTCGGATCCTGATCGGCGGCACGTTGCAGTCACCTCGGCTCACTCTCGAGAGCGACGCGCAACCACCCATCTCGCAGAGTGACCTGCTCAGCTATCTCGCCTTCGGCAGCGAAGCGGGGTCGCTCCTGCAGTTCGGCGGCAGCAGCCTCTCGGGTGGTACGCCCGGCGGCGGCCTGGTGGGTACCAGCGCCGCGCTGGCCACGCGCCAGCTCACCGGCATCGCGCTGGGTGTCGCCGTCGACGAGCTCGAAGGCCAGGCCGCGCGCTCGCTGGGCGCCGATGTGTTCACGATCACGCCCGCGAACCTCCCCACTGAGCTGGCGAGCGGCAATTTCGGCGCGCTCAGCACGTTTCTCAAGGGCACGCAGTTCAGCTTCGGCAAATACCTCTCGACCCGCACGTTTCTCGGGTTGCAGTTGCAGGCGACGACCACGCCCGGCTTTCGCGTGCAGCATCAGCTGAGTCGCACGCCGGGATTGTCGCTCGATGCGACGTTCCAGCCGCGCTTCTTTCTGCCGGAACCGTCGCTGTCGCCGCAGCAGATCACCAAGGCCAACGCGCTGGGCCTCTTCCTCGCGCGCCGCTGGCGTTTCTGAGACGCGACGGGTGATCGCCGCGCCATGGCGTGGCACTGTTGCTGCACCGCCCAGCGGCATCCCCGTCTGGAGTGTTCATGCCGCAGGAGATGACTGACGACGCCTCGCTCGGTGAGCTGTTTCGCCGGCTCACGAGCGACACCACGGATCTGCTGCGCCAGGAAGTTGAGCTGGCCAGAGCCGAGGTTCGCGAAACCGGCGAACGCATGGCGCACGCCGCCGTCGGCATCGGCGTGCCGATGATCGCGCGGGCGATGCACCAGGCGCGGGCCTTCACGCACGAACTCAACACCGCCCCCACTCACACCGACGCGGCGTCGCCGTCGTCGCCACGACCCTGATGGAGGAGTCCATGGAAAGCAACACCGCATCCGGAACGCGCGGGTCCATCGGTGATCACGCACGTGACCTGACCTCGCAGGCCCAGCAGAAGGCGGAGGATCAGGTGCGCAGCGGCGTCGACACGGGCCGTCAGCGTGCCGCCGGTGCCCTGCACGGCGTCGCGGATTCGCTGCTCAACGGCAGCGGCGAGGCCGTGGAAGGCGCGTCGCGCTACATCCGGCAGGCTGGCGAGCGCGTGCAGCGCGCGGCCGACTGGCTCGAACACGCCGATGTGGAGGAGCTCACCCAGCGCACGGAGGAGTTCGCCCGCCGTCAGCCCGCAGTGTTCATCGGCGGCGCCTTCGCACTCGGCCTCATCGCGGCCCGCGTGCTCAAGGGATCGCGCCGAGCGGCGCCCGAGGCGCCCGTGGCCGATCGATCCACCGCCGACGACGACGCCCCATGGCCCGATGAAGCACGCTCCGCACCGAACCTGGACATGGACTTCGGCGAGGTGCCTCGTGACCGATGACCCGAACGTGATTCGCGAGAACATCGCCGAGACCCGCGAGCGCCTGAGCAGTACGATCGAAGAGATCGGAGGGCGGCTGAATCCGCAGACGCTCACCAACAACGTGAAGGACACCATTCGCGACGCCACCATCGGGAGGGTACGCACCATGGCCCGCAGTGCAGCCGATACGGTCGGCCGGACCACGTCCGGCGTGGCCGACACGATCCGCGAGAATCCCATTCCGGCCGCGCTGGTGGCGTTCGGGCTTGGCTGGATGATCTGGAACGCCCGCGCATCGCAGGGCCGCTCGGCGCATCGGCGTGACGAGCTCGAAACCGAGGTGGCACGCGAACTTGGCCGCGACATCGGCTACGGTGAGGAGTACGGCGCCGCCTACGCCGGCGGTTACGGGCAGGCCTATGGGCAACAGCCCGGCGCGGCGGAGCGCGTGAAGCAGGCCGCCTCTCGCGCGGCGGGCACGGTGAAGGACACAACCCGCAAGCAGACACGCCGAGTGGAGGACGCCTTCGATGAGAACCCGCTCATGGTGGGCGCGGTCGCACTGGCCGCGGGCCTGGCCGCGGGGCTGGCGGTGCCGGTCAGTGACCGCGAGGTCTCGCTTCTCGAACGTCCGGTGAGCCAGACATCCTCGACCTTCTCGCCACAACAGCCTCAGGGGTGAAATTTCGGGAGCATTCGGCGACTATTCCCGGATGCTCCTCACCAACCCCTCCCTCGGCCAGCTCAGCGTCATCGCCCTGGTATCGGCGGTGGGTGGCGCGGTGAACTCGATCGCCGGCGGCGGCACGCTGCTCACCTTCCCCGCGTTGCTGGGACTGGGCGTGCCCCCTGTGGCGGCCAATGCCACGAGCACCGTGGCGCTCTGGCCTGGCTCCTTTGCGAGCATGATGGGCTATCGCAAGGAACTGCCGGGCATTCGCAGCTGGGCGGTGGGTCTGGCGGTTCCCAGCATTCTGGGCGGCATCCTCGGCGCTGCCCTGCTGCTCCGCACCAGCGACGAGCGCTTTCGCAGTATCGTGCCATGGCTCGTTTTCGGAGCCACGGTGCTCTTCGCGGTGCAGGGGCCGTTCATGAAGTGGCTGCGCAAGCGCATGGCCATGCCGCATGAGACGCCGATCGCGCCAACGGTGGCCATGATGACCGTGCAGTTTCTCGTGGCGATCTACGGCGGATACTTCGGCGCCGGCGCCGGCATCGTGATGCTTGGCATGTTCGGCCTCATGGGGCTCACGAACATCCACCAGATGAACGGCCTCAAGAACTTCAACGGCATCTGCTTCAATGGCGTCGCGGCCATCACCTTTGCCACGATGGGGCTGGTGAACTGGCCAATTGCGGCGGTGATGACGCTCGGCTCGACGGTTGGCGGATTTGCGATGTCCCATACGGCGCAGCGCGTACCCCAAAGCTGGGTACGCGCTGCGGTGTCCGTCATTGGGTTCGCGTCGGCCGTCTGGCTGTTCGTGAAGCGCTGACGCCCGCGCCTACTTCACGACGACCTTCTGAATCATGCCGTGCATGAAGTGCGGCTTGCCATCGGACGGATCGGGATCGAAGCAGATGAAGGCATAGTCGCCCGCTGGCACATCGATCTGCAGGTACACGACATCACCCGGCACGATGTCGGTGATCCCGCCCATCGGCAGTCCCGGCGGCGGTCCATTCGGATTCTCGGCGAAGGCGGCCATCATCTCCGGCGTCTTTCCCGGATTGAGCTTCGCGAAGAAGAACTCATGCGGCTGCTTGCCCGTGTTCTTCACCGCCAGAATGTGCTTGCCCGGGGTGAGCGGCTTCGAAAACTCGAACTTGTAGTCCGACAGCGAGAGTGTGACATCGGCCGTGGGCGCCGCTGCCTTGTTCGCCGACGGCGTCACCGTGATCGCCTTGATCATGCCCTTCATGACGTGCGGCGGGCCGCCCCCCGGGCTCGGGATCACGCACAGCGCGATGTAGTCACCCGCGGCGAGGAAGCTCGTGAACGCGGTCTCTGCACCGGGCATGGGGGCCGGAGCGTTGGGGCCACCCACTGGCTTCATCCACGCCGGCGGCGGGCCACCCTTCTTGAACCACGCCAGCACGTCCTCGGGCTTCTTTCCCTTCTCCACCTTCACCAGGTAGAGATGGTGCAGTTCCTTGCCCTAGTTGCTGAAGCGCATCGTCGTGAGCCCCGCCGGCAGGCTGGCGGGCATGTCGAACGAGTAGTCATTCGCCACCACCGTGACGACGTTCGCCCCCGGAATCGCGGCGAACGACGGCCCCGGAAGGGCCTTCGGGGGAGCGCCGGCCGGCGCCATCTTGGCCGGTGCCTGCGCGACCAGCGATGTCGCAAACGTGAGCGCCGCCAGAGGGAGCGCGGGGAGCAGTCGGGTCATGAATGTCTCAAGGTTGGTAGTCGCGCGGTGCATCATGCACCGATACGGCGCTGTATATCGCAGGTTTCAGTGGGAATGCGAGCGACCTCGGCCATACTCGGATTACGTGTATGTCATCAGGCGCACGCGCTTGGGCGGCTCGATCGTCTCGAGGGCGAGTTCGAATCCGCTCACATCGCGGACGTCCACGGCGCGCAGCGCGCGGTAGCCAATCGTGCTCCCCTGCGCGATGACACGTGACGCGGCGCCGAGCGTTCGCAGCGTCCACCGGGACACGCGCTGGCCGTCCTCGATCGCCTCGCGGAGATCGATGGTCCGTACGTGCTGCGGCTGTGCGAACGTCTGCGTGAGTGTCGCGGACATCGCATCGCGCCGATGCCAACGCTCCTGTCGCGGCACCACGGCCGTGGCGAACCGCGCATCCAGCGTGGCCTTCATCCCGGCGAGCCGCTCGACATCGACCGGATGAAACAACCCGTCGCGGGTGGGAGGGACATTGAGCAGCAGCTTGCTGTTGCGCCCCACGCTCGTGAAGAACAGGTCGGCGAGGTTCTCGGCCGACCGGACCTTCGCGTCTTCCGCGGCATGATAGAACCAGCCCGGACGGATCGAGACGTCCGTCTCGCCCGGTCTCCACACCGTACCATCGGCGTGACCGTGCTGCAGCGCATCGATGACGTCGTCGCCGCTCGCGCCGATATACGGCACCGACTCTGGCCGTATCGTGCTCCAGCACGTTTCCCCCGCCACGCCGCGTTCGTTGCCGATCCAGCGGACGTCGGGGCCCGCATCGGAGAAGATCACGGCGTTCGGCTGCAGCCGGCGAACGGTGCTCCACACACGCGGCCAGTCGTAGACCTGCTTCCGGCCATTCGGCCCCTCGCCGTTCGCGCCGTCGAACCAGACCTCGGCCAGCGGGCCGTACTGCGTCAGCAATTCCGTCAGCTGCGCGATGTAGACGTCGTTGTAGCGCGCCGAATCGCCGTAAGCCGGGTGGTTGCGATCCCAGGGAGAGCAGTAGAGCCCCGGTCGGAGATCGGCGGCGCGGCACGCGTCGACGAACTCGCGTACGACGTCACCACTCCCGCCGCGAAAGGGGCTCGACGCCACCGAGTGCGTCGTGGTCTTCGTCGGCCACAGACAGAAGCCGTCGTGATGCTTGGCCGTGAGGATCATCGCTCGCGCACCGGCGGCACTGGCCGCCTGCGCCCACTGGCGGGCGCCCAGTGCCGTGGGATTGAAGCTCGCCGGTGATTCGCGCCCATCACCCCACTCGCGATCGCTGAAGGTGTTCACGCCGAAGTGCACGAAAAGCGCCAGCTCATCACGCTGCCAGGCCAGCTGCGCTTTCGTGGGGCGGGGACGGCCGCGGAACCGGAGATGACCACGCCACGGTGCAGCCAGTGCGCGTGGGTCGTCGGCAGGCCGCACCGAGGGAAGCGAGAACCCGGCCGCAGCAAGAGCGGCGAGTTGGCGCAGGACATCGCGTCGGGAGGGAGATTCGAGCATGCCTGATTCAAACGCGCGGACAGGATTCGGCAACTCGTCCCACCCCTGACCGCGCGATTGAGGGGGAGCGAGAAACACAGAGTCCGGCGGCGTGCTACACTATGAGGTACCAGCCGCGCAGCGACAGCGCGGCGGCCGATCGTGTACCCCTCGCCTGCCCCTCGATGTCCACCGAGCCCTCGGCGCCCGAGACGACCTCCGCGCGGCCTGACGCGTGGGCGGTGTCCGTGTTCGAACAGGCGCCGGTTGCCATGGTCGTGCTCCGCGGCAGCTCGCTGCCGACGTTGCGCGTCGAACAGGCCAACGGGCGCGCCCGGGAGATGATCCCTGGCGTCGGTACGCCGGGACGCGCGCTGCAGGACGTCGTTCCCAACCTCGCCAGCGACTTTGCCTCGCTCGTTGTGCAGGTTCTGGCATCGGGTCAGGCCGGCTCGGTATCGCGCGTACATCAGCCGCAGGATCGCGATGGCGATGGTGTGCTCGAGGACTACTGGTTCAACGCCCGCCTCCGACCGTTGCTCGAGAGCGGAGCGGTCGTGGGCGTGGTCATGGCCGCCCTCGATGTCACGGAACTGGTACAGACGTTGGAAGCCTCCGAGGCGCTCGCCGACCGCCTGCGCGAGAGCGATGAGCGCTATATGCTCGCCGCCCGCGCCTCGAACCATGCGATCTGGGACTGGAATGTTGCTCGCCAGTCGCTGACCTGGACGGAGGGGATCACGACGATCTTCGGCTATCCGGCCGACGGCGAGATCGCGCGCTTCGACCGGTGGCTGGCGCTCGTGCACCCGGATGATCGTGCGCGCGTCGCCGAGCGCCTCTTCGCAACCCAGGCCGCTGGCGACGAGACCGCGTGGGAGGATGCCTACGGTTTCCAGCGCGCCGATGGCACCTGGGCAAACGTGCGCGACCGCGGCTATATCCGCCGTGACGCGCGCGGAGACGTGGTGCGCATGATCGGCGCGATGGAGGATGTCACCGCGCAGCGGCAGCTCGAGGCGCGCCTCCGGCAGGCACAGAAGATGGAGGCCATCGGCCAGCTGGCCGGTGGCATCGCGCACGACTTCAACAACCTGCTCACCGTCATCGGGGGCAGCCTGGAGTTCGCTCGCGATGGTTTGCCGCCCGAGCATGCGGTGCGACCGGAGCTCGAGGAGATCGGTGCCGCCACCGAGCGCGCCCGCACGCTCGTTCGGCAGCTGCTCACATTCAGTCGCCAGCAACAGGTTCAACCGCGCCTCGTCCAGGTGGGTGAGGTCGTGCGCGGCATGGAGCGCCTGCTGCGTCGCGTCATCGGCGAGGAAATCGCGCTGCACGTGTTCGTCGACGCCGGGAAACCGCCCGTGCTCATCGATCCGGGGCAGCTCGAACAGGTGCTGATGAATCTGGCGGTGAATGCGCGCGATGCGATGCCCTCGCCGAGGCACGGCCACTCCGGTACCGGCGGGTCGCTCACCATCGAAGTGAGCGCCGTGGCGATCACCTCGCGGTCGGGAGCGGTCGGCGCGTTTCGCGAGCCGGGTCACTACGTGCAACTCGTGGTGCGCGACACCGGGCACGGCATGGACGCCGACACGCGCGCCCGACTGTTCGATCCGTTCTTCACGACGAAGGACATCGGCAGTGGCACCGGCCTCGGGCTGGCCACGGTGCATGGCATCATCGAACAGGCCGGTGGTGCGATCCAGGTGGAGAGCGCCCCCGGAGCAGGTGCGACGTTCACCATTCTGCTGCCCGCCGCCGATACGACGCTGCAGCGGGCGACCCCGCGCCGCGGCCTGCCCGTGGTTCCCTCCTCGCCCGCGACGGTGCTCATCGTCGAGGATGAAGCGCCCGTGCGGTCGGTCATCCGACGAACGCTCGAGCGTCATCAATTGCAGGTGCTCGAGGCGCGCCACGGGGCCGATGCGATGCTCCTGTGGCGGCGTCATCGCGACGAGATCCGGGTGGTGCTCACCGATGTACGCATGCCCGAGATGGGCGGTCACGAGCTCGCGGCCGCCCTGCGGGCCGACCGCCCGGAGCTGCCGGTGATCTTCGTGTCCGGCTATGCGGATCAGCCCGCGAGCCAGACACTCGGGCCCTTCGACCGGTTCGTGGAGAAACCGTTCACCGCCGACTCGCTCCTCTCAGCGCTCGTCGAGGCGTTGCACGAATCGTCGACTAACTTGCGCGGATGACGTCGTCCGCGCCGGCGCACCGGCACTCGACCCGCCGACTCTCGGCCACATCGCCGTGGTTCACGCTGCTCCTGGCCGGGCTGGCAACGCTGTCCGCGTTTGCCACCGACATGAGCCTGCCCGTCCTGGCTGACACGGCGATCACCTTTGGCGTCCCCGTTGGCCGCGCCGCGCTCACGCTGAGCACCTTCATGATCGGCTTCGCCGCGGCGCCGCTCATGTCGGGACCGATCTCCGACCACCTCGGACGACGGCCCGTGCTGCTGGCCGGCACCGCGCTCTACGCCGTGGGCGGGATCTTCGCCACCTGGTCGGCCTCGCTGGGCGCCCTGCTCGTGTGGCGGCTGCTGATGGGAGCCGGGGCGGGTACCGGGTTCGTGATCGTCGTGGCGATGGTGCGCGATCTGTTCTCCGGCGCGGAGGCCCGTGTGCGCCAGTCGTACGTCAATCTCGCGGCCGGTGTCGCGCCGGTGATTGCGCCAACCGTCGGCGTCGGCGTCGCGGCGCTCGGCGGGTGGCGCGCGATCTACGGCGTGCTCGCCGCGGGTGCCGCGGCGCTCGCGGTCGCGGCGTGGTTCGCCCTCGATGAATCGCTGTCCACCGAACGTCAGGACCACTCGGGATATGCCGAGCATTTCGCGCGCGTGACCGCGGGGTACGCGCGGGTGCTGCGGGAGCCCGTGAGTATCGGATTCATCGTCATGGTCGCGCTCAACTTCGGGGCGCTCTTCGCCTACGTCTCCGGGTCGTCGCTGGTGCTCATTGGCGTACTGGGCGTCTCCAAACGTGCGTACGGCCTGCTCTTCGCCTGCACCTCCCTGGGACTGATGGGTGGCGCACTCACCAACGCACGGCTGAGCCGCCGCGGTGTGCCGCATCATACGCTGATCTGGTGGGGCATGACCGCGATCGTGGGAACCTCGCTGCTCATGTTGCTGCTCTCGTTCGCCGGCGCGGCGCGTGTGAGCGCCATCGTGCCGCTGGCCGTGCTGGGCTTCGTTGGCCACGGGTTGGTGCGCCCGAATGTCGTGCAGGGCGCGCTGGAGCCCGTTCCGGAGGTGGCCGGCGTCGCCAGTGCGCTCATGAGCGCCGGTCAGATGGTCACTGGCGCCAGCATCAGCGCGCTGGTGTCGATGTTCTTCGACGGACGCAGCGCGCACTCACTCGCGGTGTCGCAGGCGGCCTGCGCCACCCTGTCGATCGTGGTCTATCGCTCGATCGTTCGTCCGGCGGAAGCAAACGCGGCCGCAAACGCGGCGGCAAACGCGGCGGCAAACGCGGCGGCAAACGCCGCCGTGCACGCGTAACCGCTGGGCTTCAGGCCAGGAAGCGGCGCGCCAACTGCTCCAGCCGATCGTCGCCGCTGCGCTCGGCGGCCTCTCGGATCGCTTCCACATGCGGCCGAAGCGCCGGCTCGCCCCAGTAGTAGCCAGTCGCCCGCTCGGCCAGCTGCGTTTCGCTCACGCGGGCGGCCTCGAGCAACGCCTGCGCAGCCGCGCGATCATACCCCGGATCATCGCGAGCGGGGAGATCGTAGTGTCGCCGAGGCATCTCGCCTTCGGCGTCATCGCGAAGAAAGGCGCGGGACATCGCTGAAACCTAATCGATTGGCATCGGCGTCAGGCGGGCGGCCACGTCGCGCACGAACGAGGCCACCCGGTCGGGTACGGTCAGCGGGAGCATGTGGCCGCCCATCTCGACCCACTCGAGGGTGGCGTGCGGGATCTGCTCGACCAGTCGCTCGCCCTGCAGGCGCGGCTCGAGAATGCGATCGTGCGAGCCGTACAGCACGCCCACCGGCATCGACAGCGTCGGATAGCTCGCGGCCAGTGCGGCCATGACACCGGGAGTCGTGGCCATCAGGTCGGTCGAGGCGGCCGCAAACGCCGACGGTCGCATCCCCAGCACACCGCCGCCGCGAACCGCAAAATCGCGGGGCACCGCCTCCGGACTGAATACGGTGCTCAGGACCTCGTCGCGGCGCGCAATCGAGAGTGGCACCGCGAGTGTCCAGCCGACCACGCGCCGCATGAGCGCACTGGGCAGCACCAACCCCGCGAAGACCGACGGCACGCCAGCCGGCGCCTGCGACAACGGCGCGACCAGTGCGAGCGCACCCACTCGCTCGGGATGTGCCGAGGCCAACGCCAGCGCTACCGCGCCCCCCAACGAATGGCCGACCACGATGGGCCGCTCCAGATCGAGCGCATCGATGAGCGCCGCAAGCAGCGATGCCTGCGCCTGGGGCGTCGGTGTGTCGGCAAGTGGCGCCGAGTAGCCGGCACCGGGGCGATCGACGACCACGACGCGGAAGTCCGCGCTCAATCGCGCGAGGACGTGCGCCGTGAAGTGCCGCGCATTCCCCGCGAGCCCGTGAATGCAGAGCACCGTGCGCGGGCCGGTGCCGCGCTCCACGTAGTGCAGCCGCACGCCCTGCACCGTCACGTACGCGCCTTCAGGCGGCGCCAGGCGCTCGACCTTGCGCTGCGTAGTCCAGGCAAACCACACCAGCCCGGCGTAGATCGCCAGGAGCGCGAGGAAGACGCTGAGCAGCAGCGGATTCATGTGGGCGATCCCGCGCGAAACTCGAGCGCCGCATTGGCCACCGTGCCGTAACGCAACATGAGCAGGTCCCTGAGGTAATTCTGGTAGAGGCGCCACGGGCGCGTCGGGCCCTGCCGCGGCAGGTGCGCCTGGGCGCGCTGCACATAGCCGGAGGTGAAATCGAACACGGAGCGCCCCGGCATGGTGCTGTCGGAGCGCGGCGTGACCTGCCGGTACCCGTGCCTATGCATGTAGCGCAGCAACCGGCAGACGTGCTGCGCGATCAGGTCGCTCTTGAGCGTCCAGGATGCGTTGGTATAACCCACGGTCATGGCAAAGTTGGGGAGATGGCTGAGCATCAGCCCCTTGTAGACGAAGGCGTCGGAAAGCGCGAGCGGGCGGTCATCCACCGTGAGCGCCACGTCCGTCAGGAGCGACATGCGCAGCCCGGTGGCCGTCACGATGACATCGGCCTCGAGCTCCGCGCCCGACGCCAGCCGGACCCCGCGCTCGGTGAAGTGCGCGATCTGATCGGTCACGATCTCGGCGCGTCCGCTCCGGAGCGTCTTGAACAGATCGCCATCGGGGATGATGCACAGCCGCTCATCCCACGGGTTGTAGCGAGGCGCAAAATGCACATCCACCGGATAGGCCTCACCCAGCGCGCGCCGGGCCTGCGCGCGCAAGCTCTCCTTGAACGACGCCGGTCGATTTCGCGCGATCCAGAAGTAGAACATGCTGCGCAGGATGTTCTTCCAGCGGATCGCCGCGTGCGCGGCACCGGCGGGGAGCAGCTGACGCAGGCGCGCCGCGATGGCGTCGCGCGTGGGGAGCGAGGCCACATAGCTCGGCGAGCGCTGCAGCATGGTGACGTGTGCGGCCGCGTGTGGGCCTCGAGCGAGCGCCGGCACCAGCGTGACCGCCGTGGCGCCGCTTCCGATCACCAGCACCCGCTTTCCCGCGTAGTCGAGATCGGCCGGCCACTGCTGGGGGTGGACCACGCGACCGTGAAAGTGCTCCATCCCCTCCCATGTCCGCGTATACCCGCCGCGATAGTCGTAGTAGCCGCCGCAGTTGAACACGAAGCCGCAGGTGAGCTGCCGCGTCTCGGCGTTCGGCCCCACGGCGAGCGTGATCGTCCAGCGAGCACTGGCCGACGACCATGCGGCCGCCACCACCCGATGCCCAAACCGGATGCGCGAATCGATGCCCGACTCGCGCGCCGTCTCCTCGATGTAGCGCTTGATGCTGGGGCCGTCGGCGATTGCCTGCGCCTCGCGCCACGGTCGAAACCGATACCCCAGCGTGTACATGTCCGAATCGGAACGGATACCCGGATAGCGAAACAGATCCCAGGTGCCGCCCATCGCGTCGCGCGCCTCCACGATGGCGTACGAGAGCCACGAACAGTGGCGCTGGAGATGCCACGCCGCGCTGACGCCCGACAGGCCGGCTCCCACGATGAGTACATCGACGTACTCGAGCGAATCGGTCATGGGCGCCTACTGACGCGGGCGCTTCGGCGACAGGATGCGCACCTCGACGCGGTGCAGCAGCACCTCGGGCGGCGTCTGCACCACGCTCAGGACCGCCGCGGCCACATCATCGGCGAGCAGCTGCGCGCTTCCCTTGGGGCCCGATCGTCCGGAGAACTCGGTGTCGACCGAACCCGGGCTCACCACGCTCACCTTTACACCGGCGTCGCGCACTTCGAGCATCAGGTTCTCCGCAAACCCCATCACCGCATGCTTCGTGGTCGCGTACCCGGCACCCCCAACGAATGCGCTGCGACCGGCAATCGAGCCGATGAGCACCACATGTCCGCGCCCGCGCGCCACCATGCCCGGCAGCACCGCGCGCGTCACATGAAAGAGCGCGTTGACGTTCACATCCATCATGCGATGCCACTCAGCGGGCGTGAGCTCGAGCATCGGCTTCATGATGCCCACGCCGGCGTTGTTCACGAGGACATCCACCGCGCGTCCGGCGAACGCCCGCTCCACGTCGGACGGATTCGCGACATCCACCACGACGACCTCCGCGTCGGTACCCGCCGCGCGGAGTTCGTGCGCCAGCGCGTCCAGCGCGACGGGATCGCGCGCAGCGAGCAGGAGGCGATGCGTCGGGGCCAGCTGCTGCGCGATGGCGCGCCCGATGCCGCGGGACGCACCGGTGATGAGCGCCAGGGGACGAGTGGTCGTGACAGGCATATGACAGAAATATGTCAGAATGCACGCGCGCGGGCCGCGCAGCGCGAGCCGCTCGGTATGTTGGCGCATGACACTCACCATCCCCGCCGCGCGGCGCCGCGCAACGTCGCTCCTGCTCGCCCTTGCCGGTTCGACCGCCCTTGGCGGGCCGTCCGTCGCCGCCCAGCCGATCGATCCGACACTCCCGGAGGCCGCCTACGCCCGCGCCCGGTATGTCAAACGCGTCGCCCGCATCCCGATGCGCGACGGTGCGACGCTCTTCACGCAGATCTACGCACCACGCGACGCCGGCACCGAACACCGCTATCCGCTCGTGCTGACCCGCACGCCGTTCTCGACCGGCGCCGAGGCCGATACACTCTTTCCGCCGGCGATTGCGCCCGATCCGGTGATGCTCCACGACGGCTACATCTTCGTGCAGCAGGAGGTGCGCGGGCGATACCGCTCCGCGGGGGCGTTCGATCACATGCGCCCACCGCGGACCGTGCGCGAGCGCGCCGCGGGTCAGACCGACGAGATCAGCGACAGCGACGATACGATTCGCTGGCTCCTCGCCAACGTAACCGGCCACAACGGAAAGGTCGCGCTGCACGGCGTCAGCTACGGGGGGTTCTACGCGGCGATGGGCGCGCTCTCGCGGCACCCGGCCATCGCGGCCCTCTCGCTGCAGGCCCCGACGGCCGACTTCTGGGCGGAGGACTTTCACCACAACGGGGCGTTCGTCCTGACCTCGCTCTGGGCCGTCCCGATCTTCGGCACGCCGCGCCCCGCGCCAACCGCCGCGCACTGGTGGGGCGGCGCGTTCGCGGCCATCCCCGACAGCGCCATGGCCAAGGACTATGACTGGCTTCTCGCCCTCGGCCCACTCGCCAACGTCTCGTGGCTGGGCAACGACAGCTGGTGGCAGGCCCTCCTCGCGCATCCCACGCGCGATGCCTACTGGCAGGCACGCGCGCTCGCCCCGCAGCTGCGGGCGGCCGGCGCACCGCTGCCCCCCGTGCTCCTGATCGGAGGATGGTTCGATGCCGAGAATCTGAACGGCACACTCCTCGTGCAACGCGCCCTCGCCGCGACCGGCACGTCGGTGACGTTCGCGATGGGCCCGTTTGGCCATCGCCAGTGGACCGCGCGGGAGGTTGGGCGCACGATGCACGGTGCGCGGGTATTCGGTGACTCGCTTGAAACGCACGTGCAGCGCGATATCGAAGCGGCATTCTTCCGGGCGCGCCTCAAGGGCAGCGCGTCGCCACCCCGCGCGGGGGCACGTCTCTTCGATACGGGCAGCAAGCGGTGGCGCGAGTTTCCGCGGTGGCCGGCGGCGAACGCACGCCCCGTGGTCTGGCACCTCGCCGCCGGAGGCGTGGTGGACACGGCACCACCGACAGCAGCCCGGCAGTCGTGGACGAGCGACCCGCTGCACCCCGTGCCGTCGCGCTGCACCGGCACCACCATCGAGGAGGGCGCCCCCAACCTCGTCATGAGCGACGATCAGCGCTGCCTGCTCGATCGCCCGGACGTACTCACCTTCGTCTCGCCGCCGCTCGCGCGCGATCTCACCATCGCCGGCCCGCTCGTTGCCACGCTGCGCTTCGCGACCAGCGAAACCGATGCCGACCTCGTGGTGAAGGTGATCGACGTCGAGGCGGGAGCCTACTGGCTGGTGCGCGGCGAGATCCTGCGCGGCCGATATCGGGACGGAGCCGAGCGTGCCGTACCCTTCGTGCCGAACCAGCCCACCTCGATCCGTGTGACGCTCCCCGACGTGCTGCATACGCTCAAGGCCGGGCATCGCCTCGCCGTCCAGGTCCAGTCCAGCTGGTTCCCGTGGTTCGATCGCAATCCGCAGCGATTCGTACCGAACATCTTCGCCGCCCGCGCCGCCGATTTCGTTCGCGCACGGCACACCCTCTGGTTGGGGGGCGCCACCGGTAGCCGGATCTCGATCCCGGTACTGCCGTAGCGCTTTCCTGGTGCTCCCGTAGTTCTCCGGCTTGCCCAATGGCGGCGCGTCAATGACGTTGCAGGGGTCGGCCGCACCGGTGCGGCCGCTCGCCCGGAGCCCCGCATGCGCCACGAAGTCGTCTACACGCTGAGCCGCGCCCTCACCGACGCCGAATGGCAGGCCGGGACTGATCTGGTACGCGCCTGGTGGGGAACACCCACTGACGGCGGCCTCGCGCACTTCGGCACCGACGAATTGGTCGTGCAGTGTGCCGACTCCGAGGATCTTCGCGTCGAGAAGGGCGGTGCGATTGCGATCTGGAGTGCACGCGCGCGCACGGTGAGCGCGGCGCAGCGCCTCGCTGGCGTCCTGCTCTGCCTGCAGGTCGCGTGGGGCGCCGACGTCCTCCAGGTGAGCGGCAACAATGCCAGCGCCTTCAGCCGCGCCGCCACCACGCTCACGCCGATCTGGGGTGGGAACTTCGCGGTGGTGGAGATCCGCCCCACGGCCATGAAGGCGGATCCGCTGCTCTTCGTGGACACCAACGGCCACCGCGAGCAGATGCACGCTTTCTATCGCGCAGCGCTCGAGTGCGACGCCACGGCGCTCCCCGACAGCGCGTTCACGGAAACGCGCCTGGCCTGACCCGCCGCGGCCGCCGCGTTTCCGCGGCGACCGCGTCAACGCGCGCCGAAGTACCGTCGCCTGGCCCCCAGCGACACGTACACGAGCGCAATGAGCGCCGGCACCTCCACGAGCGGGCCGATCACCGCCGCGAGCGCTTCGCCCGAGCCGATGCCGAACGTGGCAACGGCAACCGCAATGGCGAGTTCGAAGTTGTTGCCCGCCGCCGTGAACGCCAGCGCGGCGGTGCTCTCGTAGTCGAATCCCATCCGGCGGGCGAACCAGAAGCCCACGCCGAACATCACCGCGAAGTACACCAGCAGCGGCACCGCAATCCGCACGACATCGACGGGCCGCTCCACGATGCGATGCCCCTGCATCGCGAACATGAGCACGATGGTGTAGAGGAGGCCCAACAGCGCGGTCGGACCGATGCGCGGGAGAAAGACGGTTTCGTACCAGTCCGCGCCACGTCGCCCGGTCAACAGGCGGCGCGTGAGATAGCCGGCGGCGAGCGGAATGCCCAGGAAGATGAACACACTCCGGGCGATCTGACCCATGCTGACATCCAGTCGCGCGGTCGCGCCACCGAACCAGCCGGGAACGACGGAGAGAAACAGCCAGCCGAGCACCGAGTAGGTGAGAATCTGAAACACCGAGTTGAGCGCGACGAGCACCGCGGCCAACTCCGCCGAGCCGCACGCCAGCGCGTTCCAGATGAGCACCATCGCGATGCACCGCGCCAGACCGATCAGCACAAGCCCATTGCGATAGGCGGGGAGATCCGGCAGGAAGAGCCACGCCAGCGCCAGCATGAGGAGAGGCCCGGCGACCCAGTTGAGCAGCAGCGACGTCCCGAGCAGTCGCCCGTCGCGGACATGCGCGCCGATCGCCTCGTAGCGAACCTTCGCGAGCACCGGGTACATCATCCAGAGCAGTCCCACGGCGATGGGCACGGACACGCCGGCGATCTGCACCCGATCGAGTGCGGCCCCGAGATTCGGGAACAGTCGCCCGAGCGCGAGCCCGCCCGCCATCGCGGACAGAATCCACAGCGGGAGCAGGCGGTCGACGGTGGAGAGTTGCCGCGCGACGGCGGTCGGCGCCTC
>JBDHVK010000089.1:0-16011 GCA_039809645.1 Gemmatimonas sp. | reverse complement strand
CTGGGGACCGTGCTCCTCTTCGGTGCGCCCGGTGACGGCGGTGCGCGCGTGACGCCCGGCCAGTACAGCGTGCGCCTGTCGTTCACCCAGAACGGCAAGACCACCGTGCTCACGCGACCGCTCGAGGTGCAGAACGACCCGCGCATCACGGTGCCGGTGGCGCTCGTCGCGGAACGCGATTCGGTTGCCAACCTGCTGTCGACGCGCATCAACGAGATTCACGAAAGCGTGCTGCGCCTGCGCGATGTGAAGCAGCAGGTGCAGGGCTTCGTGCAGCGCGCGAAGGAAACGAGCGCGCCGGACACGATTGCGGCGGCGGGCAAGTCGCTCACCGGCAAACTGGACAAGATGGATCCACGTCTCACCACGAAGGCGGCGAACGGACAGGACATCATCAACTACGCCAACGGCATCAACGGGCAGTACGGCTTCCTGCTGGGGCAGGTCGAAGGGAACAGTCAGCTGACGCAGCCGGTGAAGGATCGGTTGGTGGAGTTGGAGAAGATCTGGGCCGCGCTCAAGGCGGAGGTGGATCAGATCGAGCTCGTCGACGTGCCGGCGTTCAACAAGCTGCTGGAATCCAAGGGCGTGCCGGGGGTGGTCTCGGCCAAGAAGAAGGGGCCGATCGCGTGAAGCGTCTTGGTGCGGTGTTGTTGATCGTTCCGTCGCTGCTGGCGGCGCAGAAGAAGCCGGTGGCGCCGGTGGCGTATGTACCGCCGGCCGGCGCGTGGGAGCGCAAGTCCCCGAGTGCGGTGGGCTTCGATTCGGTGAAGCTCGACGCGGCCATAGCCTTTGCGAAGAGCAAGGAGAGCAAGACGCCACGCGACTGGGAGCAGAATCACTACCAGACGTTCGGGCGCGAGCCGCTCGAGCAACTGATCGGCCCCATCATCGATCGCGGTGATGAAACGGGGCTGATCATCCGGAAGGGCTATGTCGTGGCGCAGTGGGGCAATCCCAACGCCATCGAGATGACGCACAGCGTCACCAAGAGCTTCCTGAGCACGGTGGTGGGGCTCGCGTTCGATGCGGGGCTCATCAGGAGCACGCAGGACACGGTCGCCAGGTACGTGCCGCCCATTCTGCGCGCGATGCCCAATGGCACCGGTTTCGCCGCCGACTGGCCGGGTGATGCCCACTGGATCAAGCCGTTCGACTCGCCGCACAACCAGCGGCTCACGTGGGATGTGATGCTGCGCCAGGTGAGCGACTGGGAAGGGACGCTGTGGGGCAAGCCGGAGTGGGCCGACCGGCCGGCGCAGGATGCGAGCACGTGGCGCACGCGGCCGCGCGTGGAGCCGGGCACGGTGTACGAGTACAACGACGTGCGCGTGAATGCACTGGCGCTGGCGACGCTCATGGTGTGGCGCAGGCCGCTGCCGGAGGTGCTCAAGGAACGCATCATGGACCCGATCGGCGCCTCGAACACGTGGCGCTGGTACGGCTATGACAACTCGTGGGTCATTCTCGACGGCCGGCAGGTGCAGAGCGTGAGCGGCGGCGGCCACTGGGGCGGTGGGATGTTCATCAACGCCTGGGACATGGCCCGCTACGGGCTTCTCACGCTGCGTCGCGGGAAATGGGGCGAGCGGCAGCTGCTGAGCGACGCGTGGGTGACGCAGGCCCTCACACCGACCAAGGCGCAGCCGACCTACGGGTTCATGAACTGGTTCCTGAACACCGACCGGAAGTATCTGCCGAGTGCGCCGCCGCAGGCCTTCGTGCACGTGGGGAACGGCAACAACATCATCTATGTCGACCCCGTGAACGACATCGTGGCGGTGGTGCGGTGGATCGATACCAATCAGTCGATTGATGGGTTTGTGCAGCGGATGCTGGAGGCGGTGGAGCGCTGAGCGCGCAGGCAGGTGACGTCAACAACCCCTGAGGCATCGAGGGGGGAGGGGATGAAGGAGGAAGTGATCGCGGGCGGCGGTAGTCCTCGATCTCTTCCCCCTTGACCACCTCCCCCCTCGATCCCTGAGGGGTTCCGCCGTTCCCCCTCGGAACCTCCGCATCGCTCCGGCATTCTACCGCCATGCCCAGCGCCCCCCTGCTGCAGGCCACCGACCGCGGCCTCTACTGTGCGCCCGCCGACGTGTTCATCGACCCGTGGAAGCCCGTCCCGCGCGCCGTCGTCACGCATGCGCACGGCGATCATCTCACCTGGGGGTGCGACGCGTACCTCGTAAGCGAGGCGGGCGTCGGCGTCTCACGCGAACGGCTCGGCACGTGGGCGCGCGGCCTCGAGTCCCTGCCGTATGGTGCGACGCGCACGATCAACGGGGTGCGCTTCTCGTTGCATCCTGCCGGTCACATTCTCGGATCGGCGCAGGTGCGGGTGGAGCATGACGGTGAGGTGTGGGTCGTGAGCGGGGACTACAAGACCGACGCCGACCTGACCTGCACGCCGTGGGAGCCGGTACGCTGCCACACCTTCATCACCGAGAGCACCTTCGGGCTGCCGATCTATCAATGGGCATCACCCGCAGCGGTGGCGCAGGAGATCAATACGTGGTGGGCCGCCAACGCTCGCGCGGGGCGGACCTCGGTGTTGTGCGGCTACGCGCTGGGGAAGGCGCAGCGCCTGCTGTCCGCCCTCGACCCGTCGGTCGGCCCCATTCTCACGCACGGCGCGGTGGAGCGGATGACCACGCTCTATCGAGAGGGCGGCATCGCGCTTCCGCCCACGCGGTACGTCGGCGACCTCGCACGGGGCGAATCCACGAGCGGTGCAATGGTGATTGCGCCTCCCAGCGTGATCGGCACCAGCTGGATGCGCCGCTTTGGCGAATCGCGTACGGCGTTCGCGAGCGGCTGGATGCGCGTGCGCGGCGCGCGTCGCCGCCGAGGCGTTGACGCCGGCTTCACGCTCTCCGATCACGTCGACTGGCCGCAGCTGCTCAGTGCCATCGAGGCAACCGGCGCCGAGCAGGTGTGGGTGACGCATGGCTTCACGAGCCAGGTGGTGCAGTGGCTGTCCGAACGCGGGCTCGACGCGCGCGTACTCGCGACACGGTGGGACGGCGACGAGGCCACCGAGCCGACCAGCGATGTGCCCGCGAGCGAGAACGCATGATGCGCGAGTTCGCCGCGCTCTACGACGCCATCGATGCGACGACCGCCACCAACGAGAAGGTGGCCGCGCTCGTCGCGTTCTTCGGCTCGGCGCCGGTCGCCGATGCGGCGTGGGCCGCGGCGTTTCTGCTCGGTCGGCGGCCGAAGCGTCTCGTCAAGGCGCCTGACCTGCGCGCCTGGGCTGCGGAGGCCGCCGGCGTTCCCATGTGGCTCTTCGAGGAGTGCTATGCGCAGGCGGGTGATCTCGCCGAGGCGATCACGCTGCTGGTGCCGGAGTCGAACGCCCGGGACGACGCCTCGCTGGCGTGGTGGGTGGAGGAACGACTGCTCCCGCTCGGTCAGATGGCGCCCGATGCCCAGCGGGCGGCGCTACTCGACGCGTGGGGTCGGCTGGGCGGCACGGGGCGCTTCGTGTTCAACAAGCTGATCACCGGCGCGTTTCGCGTGGGCGTGAGCGACGGTCTGGTGGTGCGCGCGCTCGCGCAGATGAGTGGTGTGCCGGCCGATACGATCGCGCATCGGCTGATGGGGCAGTGGGAGCCGAGTGCGGCGTGGTTCACGCAGCTCGTGCAGACCGAAACGACCGACGCCGATTGGAGCCGGCCCTATCCGTTCTTCCTCGCGCATCCGCTGGACGCCCCTCCTGAATCGCTGGGCGACGTGCGCGCGTGGCAGATCGAGTGGAAGTGGGATGGCATTCGCTGTCAGCTCATTCGGCGGCGGGGCCGCACGTTCCTGTGGAGCCGCGGCGAAGAGCTGCTGGCCGGCCGCTTCCCCGAAGTGGAGGCGTGTGCGGCATGGCTACCGGATGGCACCGTCCTCGACGGCGAGCTGCTCGCGTGGCGCGATGGCCAGCCGCTGCCCTTCAGCGAGCTGCAGAAGCGCATCAACCGCAAGACGGTGGGGAAGAAGCTGCTGGCGGATGTGCCCTGTCATTTGCTGGTCTATGACTGTCTCGAGGTTGGCGGTGCCGATATTCGCGCGCTGACGATGCAGGAGCGGCGGGCGCATGCGGCCGCGGTGGTGCGTGCGTTGCCGAGTGGCGCCACGATCGGGCTGTCGCCGATTGTGGACGTGAATGCCTGGGACGCCGTTGCCGCCGCGCGGACCGACGCGCGGGCGCAACAGAGTGAAGGGCTCATGCTCAAGCGCCTCGCATCGCCCTATGGCGTGGGGCGCAAAGTGGGCGACTGGTGGAAGTGGAAGGTGAATCCGCTCACGGTCGATGCGGTGCTCGTGTATGCGCAGGCGGGCCACGGTCGTCGCGCGGGGCTCTTCACCGACTACACCTTCGCGCTCTGGGATGGCGACGCGCTGGTGCCCTTTGCCAAGGCCTACAGCGGGCTCACCGATGCTGAGATCCGCGAGGTCGATCGATTCGTGAAGGCCAACACGCTCGAAAAGTTCGGGCCGGTGCGCACGGTGAAGGCGGAGCTGGTCTTCGAACTGGCGTTCGAGGGCATCCAGCGGAGCACGCGACACAAGAGCGGGCTCGCGGTGCGCTTTCCGCGCATCGCGCGCTGGCGGCAGGACAAGCCCGCCGCCGAAGCCGACACCATTGAAACGGTCCGTGCGCTCCTGGAACACCATGGCGCGCGCTGACGCCCCGACGGACGCCACCGCACGGATCGACGCGTGGTTCGCCACACGCGGGTGGGAGCCCTTCGCCTTTCAGCGCGAGGTCTGGGCGGCCTATCAACGCGGCGAGTCGGGGCTGATCCACGCGGCCACCGGCACCGGCAAGACGTTCGCCGCCTGGATGGGCCCCGTCATCGAGGCGCTGGCGGAGCATGCCGCGCCGAGGACGCTACGCCGCCGCGCCGACGCCGAACCACTGCGCGTCCTGTGGATCACACCGTTGCGCGCGCTCGCCGGCGATACGGAGCAGGCGCTCAAACTCCCGATCGAGGAGCTTGGCCTCCCGTGGACCGTGGAATCGCGCACGGGTGACACGACCCAGGCCCGTCGCGCGCGCCAACGGGAGCGACTGCCGACCGCGCTCGTCACCACGCCGGAGTCGCTGTCGCTGCTGTTGTGCCGCAAGGATCAGGCGTCGATCTTCGCCAACCTGCGCGCGGTCATCGTGGACGAGTGGCACGAGCTTCTCTCCACCAAGCGTGGCGCGCAGGTGGAGCTGTGTCTGGCGCGCCTGCGCGCGCTCTGCCCAACCCTTCGCACGTGGGGCGTCTCGGCCACGCTTGGCAATCTCGAGGTCGCCGCGGAAACGCTGCTCGGCTTCACGGCCGATGGCACGCCCCGCCCCGCACGGCTCGTGCGCGGCGTGGTGCCCAAGGCCGTGGAGATCGAGGCGCTCGTTCCGGAGACGATGGATCGGTTTCCGTGGGCCGGCCATCTCAACACCAGGCTGTTGCCCGAAGTGATGCGGCGCCTCGAAGCCGCGCAGAGTGCGATCGTGTTCACCAATACCCGATCGCAGTGCGAGATCTGGTTTCAGAGCATCATTGCCGCCAATCCGGCATGGTTCGAGTTCACCGCGATTCACCACGGGTCGCTGTCGCGACGACAGCGCGAGGATGTGGAGGATGGGCTCAAGACCGGCCGGTACCGAATCGTGGTGGCCACCAGCTCGCTCGATCTGGGCGTGGACTTCACGCCCGTTGATCTGGTGATGCAGGTCGGTAGCCCGAAGGGGGTCGCGCGCTTGCTGCAGCGCGCCGGCCGCTCGGGGCACAATCCGGGGCGGACCTCGCGTATCGTGTGCGTGCCCACGCACGCGTTCGAGCTCATAGAAGTCTCCGCCGCGCGGGACGCCATCGCGGCGAATCGCATCGAACGTCGTGATCCGCTCGATCGGCCGCTTGATCTGCTGGCGCAACATCTGGTCACCCTTGCGCTGGGCGGCGGTTTTGCGCGCGAGGCGGTGTTCGCCGAGCTGCGCACCACGCGGGCGTACCGGCTGCTCACCGAGGCGGAGCTCGACTGGGTGATTGCCTTTGTGACCCACGGAGGGCACGCGCTGCGCGCGTACCCCGAGTACGCCAAGGTCGTGGAGGTGGAGGGCGTGTACCGGGTGACCGATCGGCGCGTAGCGTTGCGGCATGTCCTCAACATCGGGACGATCGTGAGCGACGCGGCGATCGCGGTGAAGTACCTCTCCGGGCGGCGACTTGGCACCGTGGAGGAGTCGTTCGTGTCGCGGCTGTCGCCCGGCGACAAGTTCATCTTCGCGGGGCAGCCGCTCGAGTTCGTGCGATTGCGCGATCTCGTGGCGTGGGTGCGGAAGGCGAAGGGCATGAGCGGGGCGATTCCGCGTTGGCAGGGGGCGCGCATGCCACTCAGTACGGAGCTCGCGGCGGCGGTGCGTGACACGCTCGAGGCGGCGCGACAGGGGCGGTATCCCAGCCCGGAAATGCAGGCGGTGAAGCCGGTGTTGCAGACGCAGGCGGAGCGCAGCGTCATTCCGCGCCCCGATGAGCTCCTGATCGAGCGCACCGAAACACGCGATGGCCATCACCTGTTCGTGTACCCATTCGAAGGACGTCTCGTGCACGAAGGGCTGGCGGCGCTGTGCGCGTACCGGGTTGCACAGCTGGGGCCCATCAGCTTTTCATTCGCGGCGAACGACTACGGCTTCGAGCTCCTGAGCCCCGAGGCCGCGCCGCTCGAGGAGGCGCTCGAGGCCGGATTGTTCGCCACCACCCATCTGCTGCATGACATCACGCAAAGTCTCAACGCCGCCGAGCTGGCGCGCCGCCAGTTTCGCGAGATTGCTCGGGTGGCAGGGCTCATCTTTCAGGGCTATCCGGGCCAGAGCAAGAGCATGAAGCAGGTCCAGGCGTCGAGCAGCTTGCTGTACGATGTGTTCGCGGCGTACGACGAAGGCAACCTGCTCGTGCAGCAGGCGCAGCGCGAAGTGCTGGAGCGCCAGCTCGAGGCGAGCCGGCTGGGCCGGGTACTCGAGCGGCTGTCGGTGAGCACCGTGCGCGTCATGGACGTGGAGCGCCCCACGCCCCTCGCCTTCCCGCTCATGGTCGACATCACGCGCGCCAAGCTGAGCACGGAGAAGCTCGCCGACCGCGTGCGCAAGATGACGGTGGCCGCGGAGAAGCCCACGCGGAGTGGGTCGGCGAGCGTGTTCCGTATTGGGGAGACGGTGGAGCGGCTCATGGGGCCGGGCGGACGGGTGCGATGACAAGTCGTCTGGCTGGGGCCTGTGCGATCACGCTCGCCAACACGAGCGCCGTGCTGCTGCCCGAACGCGCCCTCTGGCTCCCCGATCACGCCACGCTCGTGGTCGCGGACCTGCACTGGGGAAAGGCCGCCGCCTTCCGCGCCGCGCACATCCCGGTGCCGATGGGCACCACGTCGAGTGATCTCGCGCGGCTCTCGAGCGCGCTCGAGGCCACGCAGGCCACCGCGCTGGTGGTGCTGGGCGACCTGCTCCACGCAAAGAGCGGTCGACACGACGAGACGTTTCGCACCATCGCCGCGTGGCGCACGCAGCACGCCCGCGTGTCGATCACCCTCGTTCGCGGAAACCACGATGCGCACGCCGGGGATCCGCCCGCCGAACTCGGGATCGTCTGCGTGGATTCCCCGTACGCACTGGGACCGTTCGTCGGGGTGCATGAGCCGGAACCGTGGCCCGACGGCTATGTCCTGAGCGGCCACCTGCACCCGTGTGTGACGGTGCGCGGGCGTGGGAAGCAGAGCGCGCGACTCCCCGCCTTCGTCTTCGGACCGCGCGTGGGCGTGCTCCCTGCCTTCTCGAGCTTTACGGGCGGTGGCATGTACGAGCGCGACGACGAGGATGCGCTGTACGTGGTGGCGGGGGATGAGGTGGTGAGTCTGGCGCGGACAGATCGTTAGCGTTGGGAGACACGGGGAACTTCCGAGGGATCGAGTGGGGAGATCGTCGAGGGGGAAGGGATCGAGGACCATCGGTGTCCTCGATTCCTTCCCCCTTCAAGCGCTTCCCCCTCCATCCCTCAGGAGTTCAGAAACCCAGCGTACCGCACGGCTAGTAGCTGAACGTGATCCCACTCGAAAAAAACGTATCCGTCGACTTGAGCTGGGTGCCGTTCTTCACCGGCGGCGCCGAGTTGTAGCGGATCACGTAGCCGAGCTTGAGTCCGAGTCGCTTGGAGAGCGGCGCAACCAGCGACGTCTCGGTGTTCATCAGATACGCGTTGCCGTCGGAGAGATTGGGGAGGTACTCGCCCGTCTGCTGCACATACGCGAGATCCGAGAAGTTGTGCTTGTAGTCGAGACCCACGCGGAGTGCGGGATAGTTGGCCTTGCCGGTCGCGGTCGAACCCGGCGTGGCGGTGAACTGGAACGCCGAGGCACCGAGTTGCGCCGACAGCTTGTCCCTGGGGGCGACGACGAGCTTGGCGTCGATGCCGAGGCCCTCTTCAAAGCGACGCGCGACCCCCTGCAGCACGTTGCGATCGAAGCGGGTCATCGCGAACACCCCGATGCGCGACATGAGCGTGCGCTCGGCGCGCAGGCCGCCGTTCCAGAAATTCGCGTTGACCTTGTCGTCCGCTTCGCCGTAGAAGAACGACAGGTCCTGCGCCAGGATCCACCCCTTCGCGCTGTACTTCACCTTGTCGCCGAAATTCGTCGACAGCGCATTCGCGTTGCCATTCGTTTGCGCGAAGCCGGCGGTGCCCGAGAATTCGACCGGCTTCGGCTTGGGCTTGTCCTGCGCTCGCACCGTGGACGGCACGGCCGCGGCACCCAGCAGCAGCGTCGCGGCAAGGAGGGGCAATCGCATGATCACGACGGTCAGAAGGTGAGGGTGACGCCGGACGAAAAGAAGGTGTCCGTGGTGCGCAGCTGGAGACTGTTGCGAATCGGCGGATCCGAGTTGTAGCGGATCACGTACCCGATCTTGAGCCCCACACTCTTGGAGATCGGGGCCACCACGGCGCTCTCGGTGTTCACGAAGTACGATGTGGCCGTGTCGCCAACCGCGGGCAGGTATTCCGCCGTCTGCTGCACGTACGCGGCGTCGGTGAACTTGTGGCGATAGTCGACGGCCGCCCGCGCCGCCGGGAAGGCGCGCGAGACCTTGGCGGTGGAGCCCGGCGTGAGCTGCTGCGAAAAGAAGGAGCCGCCCAGCGCGACATTGAGCTTGTTCCGCTTCTCGTCCACCGCGGTGACGTTGACGCCGAACCCCTGCTGGAAGCGGTTCTGCACCCCCTGCAGCAGGTTGCGATCGTAGCGCGACGCCACGAACACGCCGGCCCGCTTCACGATCGCGCGCTCGGCGCGCAGGCCCCCGTTCCAGAAGTTCGTGTTGACCTTCTCGTTGGCCTCGCCGTAGTAGAACGCGAGATCCTGCTGCACCTGCCACCCGGCCATCGAGTACTTGAGCTTGTTCGTCACGTTGGTGGTGAGCGCATTCGCGTTCCCACTCGCCTGCGAAAAGCCAAGTGATCCGCTGAAGTCGAAGGGCTTCTTCTTCGCGGTGGTCGATTGGGCGCCCGCCAGGGCAGGCACCCACGCGACCGTACACGACAACGACAGGAGGACAGAGCGCAGCGTCATGGAACCAGCGAGACCTCGGGTTCTGGGCTTGTTCAGTGCTTGATGAACGTGCCCTCGCGCAGCTCGCGCATGGCCTGATTGAGCTCGGCCTGGGTGTTCATCACGATCGGTCCGTACCACGCGACGGGCTCCTTGATCGGCGCCCCGCTCACCAGCAGAAAGCGAATCCCGTGCTCTCCGGCGCGCACGACGACTTCGTCCCCGCTGTCGAAGAGAACGAGCGAACGATTGCCCGTGCGGTCGCGCACGAGATCATCGTCGTTGCCGGCCGTTCGTTCGGTCAGAACACCCATCGGGTCCGACGCATGACGGAACGAGCCGCTCCCCTCGAAAATGTAGGCGAAGGTGCTGCGATATGCGTCCACCGGCAGTGCTTTCTTTACACCCGCAGGGACGAATACGTCGAGGTAGCACGGGTCCGCCGCGATGCCGTCCACCGGGCCACGCTTGCCCCAGAACTCGCCGCAGATGACCCGAACGCGCGTGCCGTCATCATCGACGATCTCGGCCACATCCGCCGATCGCACATCCTGATACCGCGGCGCGGTCATCTTGAGCGAGCTCGGCAGGTTGGCCCAGAGCTGGAAGCCGTGCATCTGCCCCATGTGGTCACCGTGTGGCATTTCGTGGTGGACGATGCCACTGCCGGCCGTCATCCACTGGACGTCGCCGGAGCCCAACAGGCCACGGTTCCCGAGCGAGTCGGCATGCTCCACGTTGCCGGCGAGCACATAGGTGATCGTCTCGATGCCCCGATGCGGATGCCAGGGAAAACCGGCCTGGTAGTGGGCCGGGATATCGTTCCGGAAATCGTCGAACAGCAGGAACGGGTCGGTCTCGCTCGTTTCGCCAAAGCCGAAGGCGCGGTGCAGATGCACGCCGGCGCCTTCCATGGTGGGCTGGGCTGAGACGATACGCTTGACGGGGCGAATGGACATCGGCGGCTCCGAAATTGAGATGTGAGGGAATATATCTCAGTACTGAGTAACCGCAAGGGCGCACAGAGGGTCGTGACGGACTCGGTTGTTAAGAGGGCATGTCCTCCCCGCACCCTCGCTTTGCGCCCATGGCTGAATCCACCTCCGGTGAAATCACCCGGCAGCGGCTGCTCCACGCCGCGTTCGATGTCTTCGCCGCACGCGGATTCGACGCCGGCACCGTTCGCGAGATCACCGACCGCGCCGGCGCGAACCTCGCCGCGGTGAGCTATCACTTTCGCGGCAAGGAGGAGCTGTACGTTGCCGTGATCGCGCAGGCGGTCTTGCGAGTGCTGGCACCGCTCGCGCGCGAGCTCTCCCGCGTGCCCTCGGCGGGGGATCGACAGGACGCCTGTGCGCACCTGCTGCGCGACCTGCTCTTCGATGACCACGGGGCCTCGGGGGCCGTGCAGTTGATTGCACGCGAGCTGGCCGGCGGGAGTCGCGCACTGCGGCATGTCCTGCGGCTTGCGATGCAGGATGACGGTGTGCTCGGACTCGCAATTGCGCCGTGGCGCCGAGCCGATGACATCGCGACGCTCGGTGAGATGACCCTGCTGCTCGGTGGCATGACGGCGGTGGCCTGTCTTGCGCCGCCCATCCGTGAGCCCATGCGTGAAGAGACGGTGGCGGCGGTGCAGCGCGATCGCGCCCGCCTGACGGCTCGTCTCGCCGGTCAGCTCCTGCCGAACATGGTCACATCCCCGTGATCATGTCGTGGCCCGCTGCGCGCGGCGGCGCGACGGCCGGCGGCGTTTCGCCGAAGATGTCGAACGCCCGCATACCGACATCGATCGCCGCGAGCGCGGCCTGCATCTCGTTCTCCGCCTTGCGAATCTCCCAGCGGTAGATCGGACCGGTGCAGGCCAGCAATGCGGCGCCCACCAGGACCCCGGCGGCACCAGCGGGGCCCAGCATCGCCATGCCGACCATCGCGAGTGCCTTCTTCGCGATCGCCAGTCCAACGACCGACCCGACCCCCGCGCCGCCACCGGCCACGATGCCGTAACCCCACAGGTTGGGCGCCAACCCTTCGCGCAGATCGATCGTCATGGTCACTTCACAGCTGCGCGAGTCGCCGGGCACGGCGGCGATGCTCGCGCGCACTTGCGGCACGTACACGCCATAGCGGGTCCACGACCACTTGTAGTCCACTGCCGTGGACATGCCCGGGAAGTCGAAGAGCAATACGCCGCCGTCGAGCGGATGGCCGCCCAGCGTATCGCGCAGTGTGAGCGACCATGGGTGTCCCTGCCAGACGCGGCCGAGCGTCTGCAACACGGAACGCGCCGGCGCCGCATAGCGCCGCGTCACCGACAGCGATCGTTGCGACGTGCCCAGCAACCGGGTGGCGAGCCGTTCCTTGAATGGCGACACGCTCGGCGCGAGCGCCGCGCCTGCCGGCTTCGATCGCAGCTCATCGAGCGCCAGTGCGACATAGCGCTGCGAGATGCCTGCTTCGACCGCGGCTGCTTCCACATCGCGCAGGCGATAGGCGTCGCTCGGCGTATTGGTCGGTTCCGCCGAGCCCACCGCGCCACCGCCGCCAGCCACGAGCGCGCGCGTGTCGTTCCCGGTGCGCATGCGCTGTTCGAGCCGCGCCGCCGCTTCGGCCTGCAGTTCGGCGGCGCGACGCCACACCGCCGCGGCATCGTCGCTCGAGAGCACCGTTGCGCCCTGGGCGTCGCGCACTTCCGACTCCATCGCCTGTAGCGCCTTGCCAAGCGCCTCGGCGAGCGCTTCGCCATTCTCGAATCGATCGTCGGCGCGCTTGCGCAGGCATCGATCGATCACCGCGGCCAGCGCTGGCGACACGCTCGGCGCAACGCTGCGCAACGAGGGTGGTTCCTTCGTGGCATGCGCGATAAGGATGGCCTGCGGACTCGTCCCCTCGAACGGCAGCCGACCGCTCAGCGCGAGAAAACCGATGCAGCCGAGCGCATAGAGATCGCTGCGGCCATCGAGCGGCTCACCACTCGACTGCTCGGGGCTCATGTAGAACACCGTGCCGAGCACGAGGCCGTCCTGCGTGAGCGAGGGGTTGAAATCGGCGCGTGCAATGCCGAAGTCGGTCACGATCGCGCGACCGCCGCCGCGCTCCAGCAGGATGTTCTCCGGCTTGATGTCGCGATGCACGATCCCACGCGCATGCGCATAGGCGAGCGCCCACGCCACTTCGCGCAGCACGCGGACCACTTCGGCGGGTGCGAGTGTGCCGCGGTCGCGAATGCGATCGGCCAACGTTTCGCCGTCCACGAAGCCCATTGCGAAGAACGCAAAGCCGCCGATCTCGTCGGCGCGGTAGACCGGGACGATGTTCGGATGCGAGAGCTGCGCCGCCATGCGCGCCTCCCGCAGGAAGCGCTCGCGCGTGTCTGCCACCTCGGCGAGCTGCGGCGGCAGCACCTTGAGGGCGACCGAGCGGTCGAGCCGTTCGTCGCGGGCCAGCAGCACAATGCCCATTCCGCCGCGGCCCAGTTCACGCTGGACGTCGTACTGGCCGGCCAGGGCGGCGCGGAAGGCGGCCAGCTCGGCCGGGCTGGAAGGGGCATGTTGGCTCATTCGTCCGATAAACTACGATTCATGTCCCCCCGAGTTGCAGGGGCGACCGCCAGATTTTTCGCCAATGGTCCACCGGCCCACGGGTCAGGGACCGCGCTGGTGACGACCACGCGCGGTCCCTGGGCACTCCCGCCCGCCGGTCAGGGCGCGGAGCTCATCGGCCGCCGCGCAGCGCCGCAGCGGTCGGATCCACCACCGTCACGGTGTAGGTCACCGACAGCGCGCCGTCGGCGGTGGCGAACTGCAGCGACCGCACGCCGGCCGCATTCGTCGGGACGAAGGTCTCCTGCACGACACCGTTGCTGTCGGTCGTGAGCGTCGACGCCGTCAACGCGTCGCCATCGATCGCGGTGGGCTCCGAGGCCACGATGGTGACGCCGGGAACGGCATTGCCGTACGCGTCCTGCACCTCGACGGCGGGGAAGGTGAAGGAATCACCGACGCTGATCGAATCGACCGCGGGTGTCAGCGCCACCAGCCGTGCCGGTGCACCGGGGAGCTCATCGACGAAGATGGTCAGTGGCGCGACCGAACCGGCGGTGGCGAGGACGGTACCACTGCCCACATGGGTGCCGCTCGTGAGCACGATGCGGGCGATGCCGCTGGCATCCGTCACACTCGTGGGCGCACTCACCGAGGCGTCGCCGCTGGCGACCTGCCAGGCGACCGTGGCACCGGCGACGGGCTCGCCCGTCGTGCCGCCGACGAAGACCGTCAGAGTGTCCGGTACGCCGCCCACACGGAGCTGCGTGTTGATGCCGGAGATCGCCACCAGATTGTTCGGCGCATTGGCGGGTGACGCGGGCGACGTGGAGTCCTTGGAGCAGGCGGCCAGCGCACCGAGACCGACGGCGGCAATGGTAAAGAGGCGCAGTGTCGACATGATGTGATCCTCGCGTGGGAAAGAGACCGTGTAGGTCGTGCGCGCGATTCCGTGACGCACATGTCGGCAAACGAGCGCGCCGCGAGCCCGTTAACGGGTTCGCGGCGCGTTTGCGGATCGTTAGCAGTCCCTTATCGGGACGAGACGGTCGTCGCCCGTTTCATCCCTTCTTCCTGCCACGTGCCACTGCCTTCACCGCCAAGCCGTTCGTCAGGTTCTCGGCGGGATTCACCACGACGGCGTCGCCGGCCTCGAGCCCCTTCATCACTTCGAGCGTGGTGCCGAAGTCGCGACCCAGCGTGATCGGCGTCAGATGCACCGTGTCGCGCACCACCTTCGCCACCTGCGGGCCGTCGCCACGCACGATGAGGGCGATGGCCGGAATGCGCAGCGTGCTCGACTTGCCCGGAAAGCGCAGCTTCACGCTGCTGAACATGCCGGGGAGAATGCGGCGCTGCGCATTGGGGATGTGAATCTCGGTGAGCAGGGCGCGGGTGGCGGGATCGAGCGCGCCGGCGGTGCGCACCACCGTACCCACGAAGGCGCTGTCACCCAGTTCACGGATGCTCACGTTGGTCTTGAGGCCCGCGGCCACGCGGGTCGCCGAGCTCTGGGGGACCTGTACCATCACCCGAATGGTGTCGGTCTGCACGACGGTGAGCAGGGGGCGCGCGGTGGCCGTGGTGCCCGCCGTGACCAGCGACCCGATGTCGACGGCGCGCGCCGTCACGATTCCGGTGAAGGGCGCGGTGACCGTGCCGAAGCGCAGCACTTCCCGCAGGTTGGCCACGTTGGCGCGCGCAGCGCGCGCCGACGCGTCGGTCACGTTCGCCGCCGCCTGCTTCTCTTCGAGCTCCTGCGGCGTGACGACGCCCTTGTCGGCGAGCTGTTTCCATCGGGCCAGCGTGGTGCGCGCCAGTGCGGCGCTCGCCTCGGCCTGCTCGAGCGCGGCGGCCGACTGTTGCGCCTGCTCACGCACGTCCGGCATGTCGAGCGTAAGCAGCGTGTCACCGGTGCGCACCACCGAGCCGATATCGACGCGCAGCGTCCGGACGAAGCCGTTCGTGCGGGCCCAGATGTTCGTTTCGTGCAGCCCCTGCACGGAACCGGGCAGGTCCACCCCGAGTGCGCCCGTGTCGGCGTGCACGAGTTCCGTGAACACGGTGGGCGTGGCGGTGGCAAGGGAGCGCTCATCGTTGCGGGCCTTCGAGCGCGCCAGACGCGGAATGGTGCCCGCCGCGAGCATGCCCAGAAAGGCGACCACCAGCACGATGGGCAGCACGCGGCCATGCCGGACGCGCGTGCGGGGAACAACGAGGGGCAACGTCACGAGGCCATCTCCAGCGCAGGCACCATCGCGGGACGGGAAACAGAGCGCGACGCGCGCAGGCGCGCGTACACGAGCGGAAGCACGGTCAGGGTGGCGAACGTGGCGAAGGTGAGACCACCGATCACCGCGCGGCCGAGCGGGGCGTTCTGTTCGCCCCCTTCACCGAAGCCGAGGGCCATCGGCACCATGCCGACGATCATGGCGAGCGCCGTCATGATGACGGGGCGCAGTCGTGTCGCCGCCGCCTCGAGCGCCGCGTCGAGACTCGAGAGCCCGAGTTCCATCTGCTCATTGGCAAAGGCCACGACGAGAATGCCGTTGGCGGTGGCCACGCCCATCGCCATGATGGCGCCCATGAAGGCCGGGACGCTGATGGAGTTGCCGCAGGCGAAGAGTGCCCAGAGCACGCCGGCCAGCGCGACCGGCAGCGCGAAGCTGATGATCAGCGGATCGAGCCAGCTCTGGAAGTTGATGACCATGATCAGATACACGAGCACGATGGCGAATGCGAGTCCGGCGGCGAGTCCGGTGTAGGAGGTGCGCATGCTCGCCACCTGTCCGCGCATCACGAGCGTGGTGCCCTTGGGGAGCGAGGTGTGCAGCGAGTCCATCACCTGATCCACCTCGGCGGCCACCGCACCCAGATCGCGGTCCTGCACGTTGGC
>JBDHVK010000088.1:0-16159 GCA_039809645.1 Gemmatimonas sp. | reverse complement strand
ATGACGAGCACCACCGTGGGCCCGCTTGGCGCACGCCGCAGCGACGGATCGCTGTTCCCCTGCCGCAGCGCCGCCTCCACACCGTCGGCGAGCGCCGTGCGGAATTCCTGCTCGGTCTTCACTTCGCCGCGCTTGTGTCGCCGCTCCACGTCGGCCACGAGTGCGAGCGAGGTCGGCACGCCGAAGTCGCTCTCGATGAGCAGCGTTTCGAGCGCCTCGAGTGAGCCCTCGTCCACGCCCTTGAAGAGGACACTGATGTCGGTGCGAACGACGTCCTTGACGCGCTGCCACAGGGAGCGCTTGGGAACGTCGTCCTTCTTGCGAAACAAACGAGCCATGACAGAACGTCGGTTAGCGTTGGCCGGCGAGTCGTCGGGCGACCCACTCGGCACAAAGGAGCAGCAGCGCGAGCACGAAGGGCCAGCCCTTGTCGGCGAAGCGCGGCGCATCGCTGCTGCTGGCCGCCTTGGTGGCCGGTCCGGCAGTGACCGTGGGCGCGCGCGGAATCCATTCGCGCGACGCGTTCACCACCAGCACACTCGGACCGCCCGGCGCCTCCACGTCGTACACGCCAGCCGGCAGGGCGGGCGACGCGGCTTCAAAGCGCTGGTTGGTGAAGCGCAGTGTGAGCGCGCCCGTATCGGCGGTGGCCGCGCCGCCGGAGGGCATCCGCGGGCGAAGCCGCACGGCGACGATCGTGTCGGCACCGCCGCGGCGCCAGAGCACCGGTTCGCCGGCGCGGACCACGCCCTGCACCGGCCGGGCGGCACGCACGTCGCCGCGACCGGCGGCCAACCAGTCGAACAGCGCGCCCCAGAGCGCCGTGAACGCATCGCGACTGCGACCGCCACGGAGCGACCAGCCGGCCCATCCGGAGCCCGACACCACCGCGGTGCGTACCCCGCGTTCCTCGCGCGTGGCCACCGCCGGCACGGCGGGGCCACGCTTGCCCAGCTGCGCCGTGAGCACCGGCTGCGCGCCGGCGGCCGGGCCGGCGAGCGTGATGGGGGGCAGCGAGTCGAAGGGCAGCGTGGACAGTGAGGCCATCAGCGGCGACGCGGGCGCGGCATTGGCGTACCACTCCGGGGTGCGCGTGAGTTCGCCGGCCCTGGCCAGCTGCGTGGGCGGCGCCGGCGTCCAGAGCGCACGCGCGGCCGCGCGTGCGCGCGTCGCCGTGTCGGTCGCCGACGAGGCGCCGAGCCACGCCGTGTCGCCGTGCACGATGAGCAACCCGGCACCCGCCGCACGCGCCCGTACCTCCGCTTCGGTTACCGGCGCATACGAACCTTCGACCTTCCACACGTTCGGAGCGATGCGCAGATACGCCTTCGTGGGAACGTCGAGCGAGCCGCGCAATACGGTGAGCGCCTCGCGGACGTCGAGGTCGGGGGCGGTGCTCACGAACACGGCGCTCGGACGATCGCCCACCTCCACCGCCGCGGTGAGCGTGTCGTTGCGGGGTTCGACATCCGATGCGATCTGCACGATCGCCTGCACGAGCAGGGTGGCGCTGCCGCGCGGCACCGGCACGCTGCTCGTGATACGCGTCGTGGCGTAGGGCGACAGCGCGGGAATGGGCGCGGTACCCAGGGCCGCCCCGTCGAGGCGCAGTTGCAGCGTGCCGTCGGGCGTGGCCACGCCACCCGACGCGACGGTCACCGACACCGTCAGCGAATCACCGCCCATCGCCGATGGCGGCACGGAGAGTTCGGCCAGCGCGACATCGCGCTTCGTGGACGGCAGCCAACTCACCACCCGCGAACCGGCCGGCGCCTCGGCGAGACTCTCCGCGTCGTCCACTTCGCCGTCGGTGACGAGAATGAGCGGACGGCCCAGCGAGGCTGCGCGATCGACGGCGGTGCGCACACGCGACGCCGCGTCGGCGGGTGTCCAGCTCTTGAGTTCACCGGCCGTTCCGTCACGCACGCTGTCGCCCACGAGGACGATCGGGGCGTCACTCCCCGCCCAGGCGCCAAGGCTGTCGCTCAGTCGCGCGCGCCAGGCGCGGACGGCACTGCTGTCGTCACCGCTCGCACGGCGGAGAGAGCTCGACACATCCACCGCCACGAGCGGTGCGCGTGGAGCCGCCCGGCCGGCGGGCGCACCGACGAGCAGCGCCGCGACCGCGGTGACGGCGAGGGCCCGCAGCAACGCCAACCACCAGGCATGCGCGCGCGCGACGGTACCGCCTCGCCCATATGCGAGCCAGGCGGCCACGAGGCCCACGGCGATGGCAATCGTCCAACGAATCACAGGCGAAAACTCACGGAGCGACAGACGGGGAGAAAGGGGACGGGGCACGGGAATTCGCATTCCCCTGCCCCGTTCGCTCTACGCGGAGGGTCGTGCCTCCGCTCGGCCGTGCGTGGCCGGGCAGATCAGTCGCCGCTCACCCGTACCGGGTGCGGCGCATCGGTGCTCCGCCCTTCGAGGGCTGCCAGCAATCGGGCCTTGAGCGCATCGAAGGCGGCGCGCTGATTGGCGGCGAGTGGTTCCCCCGTCTGGTTCTTGAACGCCTGGCTGGGGTTGCGATGCACGCCGCCCACCAGCACTTCGAAGTGCAGGTGCGGCGCCGTGGCCAACCCCGATGCGCCCACGCGGCCGATGGTCTCCGAAATCGAGACCGACGCGCCGGCACGAATGCCGCTCCCAAACGCACTGAGATGGCCGTAGCGGGTGACGAAGCCGTTGGCGTGGCGAATCTCCACGACACGTCCATATCCGCCCTTCCAGCCGGCGAAGATCACGCGACCGTTGCCGAGGGCGCGCACCGGTGTGCCTGCGGCGGCGGCGTAGTCGATGCCCTGATGGGCGCGCGTGATGCCCAGGATCGGATGCTTGCGCATGCCGAACACGCTCGAGATGCGGCGGAAGGCGAGTGGCGCGCGCAGGAAGGCGGCGCGCATCGACTTCCCGTCGGCGTCGAAATACGACGCGCGCGCATTCTGTTCGAAGCGCATGGTCTCGACCGGCTTGCCGTCGACCGTGAGGCGCGCGGCGAGAATGTTGCCGGCGCGGACCAGGCCGTTCGGCGCCTGCTGCCGCTCCACGAGCACGCGCACCGAGTCACCCTTCTGCAGGTCGCGCGACAGGTCGACCCGGTACTCGAGGAGATCCGCCAGCGCATAGGCGAGTTCCATGCGCTGCGGCGCCGGAAACGAGCCGGCGCCATCGGCGATGGCGTTGACCAGAGTGGAATTCACGACGCCGCCTACGAGCACGGTGTCGGTGGTCCACGGCAGCCGCTCCTCGGTTTCCGACCAGGGCGACGCGGCCGAGCGGGTCAGCCGAACAATCCGATCAATCGCGAGCTGAAAGACGATCTCGGAGTTGCCCGAGTCGGGATTGACGCGCGTGGTGATCGTGGTGCCCGCGCGAATGTTGCGGGCGTTGATGGACTGCGAGGCGAGCAACGCCGAGGCCGCATCCTTGGGATCAAGCCCGGCGCGTTCGAGCACGCGGGAGAGCGGCTCGCCGCGATGGATGGTGTCGACGCGTTCACGCCAACGGGAGGCGACAGAAACACGAGGCCCCGCGGCCAGCACGCTGGCCGCGGGGCGTTCCGTGACGGGACGTCCAATCGCAATGGCAGCCGCTCCGAGTCCGAGACATCCGGCGGCAATGAGCAGCTTACCACGCGAGGAAGTCAATCCATCTGTCTCCGTATGAACGTCGGGATTTCCATATCGTCGAACTCAGTGCTCGACGACGGCGATGGCGGCGGAACACGGGGCGGCCGCGGGGGCGCCCCTTCCCACGAAGCGGCACGTCCGGGCGGATTCACCGGTCGCGCCCCCGTGTTGTTGCGGGGCGGGAACGGGAGCACCGAACCGGGCTGCTGCTTGGCAGACGCCAAAGATGCCGCGGCCGGCTGGTTGCCGGAAGGGGCGAAACCCTGATGGTTGCCATGATGGACCGGCTGCCCCATCCCCCGGGACTCGGCGGCCGGGGTTCCGGTCTGCATGTACCGGTCAAAACCGGTCGCAATGACCGTAACGCGAATCTCACCCATCATGGCCGGCTCATGGACGGCGCCGAAGATGATCTCGGCTTCGTCGCCCACCGCGTCGTGCACGATGTCGTTGATCTGGTGCACTTCGCCGAGGGTGAGGTCTTCGCCGCCGGTGATGTTGACCAGGACGCCCGAGGCGCCGGAGATGGAGACGTTGTCGAGCAGCGGCGACGCGATGGCCTGCTGCGCCGCCTCCATGGCGCGGTTTTCACCGCGGCCGATACCGGTGCCCATGAGGGCGGAGCCGCCGTTCGCCATGACGGTGCGCACGTCGGCGAAGTCGACGTTCACGAGGCCCGTCTCGGAGATGAGCACCGAGATGCCCTGCGTGGCATGGAGGAGCACTTCGTCGGCCTTCTTGAGCGCCTCGTGGAACGGGATGCCCTTGCCGACCACGGCGAGGAGGCGCTCGTTCGGCACGATGATCATCGTGTCGACGTGCTTGCGCATCTCGCCGATGCCTTCCTCTGCCTGCCGCATGCGCTTGCGCCCTTCGAACAGGAAGGGGCGGGTGACGATACCGACGGTGAGCGCGCCCGCTTCACGCGCGAGCTGGCATACGATGGGCGCCGCACCGGTGCCGGTGCCGCCGCCCATGCCGCAGGTGACGAAGACGAGATCGGCGTTGCCGATGACGCGCTTCACGTCTTCGCGATTCTCTTCGATCGCATTGCGCCCGACTTCGGGGCGCGCGCCCGCGCCAAGACCGCGCGTGAGCTTCTTGCCGATCTGAATCTTGACGTCGGCCTTCGAGTTCATGAGGGCCTGCGCATCGGTGTTCACCGAGATGAACTCCACACCCTCGAGGTGCTCCTCGATCATGCGGTTCACGGCGTTGCCGCCGCCGCCACCCACGCCCACGACCTTCATGCGGGCGTTCTGGGGGGCGTTCTCTTCGAACTCGAACGTCATCCGGGGGAGCTCCATACGGGGCTTGGCGGGCACAGGGTGGAGGTCACAGCACCCGGGGAGGGACCGGGCACTGAAGCCGGCGCGGCGAGCACCACCGGAGATGGTGGTCCGCGCTGCCGGCGGATGTGCAAATGTGGACGGAGCGGATGCAACGGGGTCGAACCACCCTAGAATACACGTTCGTGGGCAGCGCGCAACCCGTGGATTTGACGCAACTTGGCGGATATTGTCACGCGCGGGGCCGGGTCGTTTTCGGGCGTCAAGTTATCCACACGACTCCCATTTGAAGTGGCGGTGTGACATCGCATGCCGCCGGCTGCATGTGCGTGCCAAACGGATGTGATGTCTCCGTCTGATGTGCTCGTCATATTCCCGGCGTGTCCGATTTTGCCCCCGCCGCCCTCTCGGTCCCCCGCCTGGCCACCTGCCAGCCGGATCACTGCTTTTGCGAGGCGCAGCAGGCGGGTTGGCCGCGCCAGCCGGCGAATGCGCTCAGCAGCCTGACATTTCTGCTGGTCGCCGCGGCGGTGTGGCGCCGCGGGCGCTTCGCGGCCGACCGGGTCTTCGTCCTCGCCGCGCTCTTCGTCGGGCTCGGCTCGCTCGCCTTTCATGCCACGCTGACCTTCGCGACCCAAACCGCCGATGTGCTCGGCATGTATCTGGTCGTGACGTGGCTGCTGCTCTGGATCGTGGCCGACCGCCGTGGGTGGTCGGGGCGCACCGTGGCGGGTGGTTATGCGCTCGGCAACGCGCTGTTGCTTGCTGGACTGATTGCCTGGCCGACGATGCGGCGCGAGGTCTTCGCGGGACTCGTGCTCGCCACCGTCTCACTCGCCTCGCCGCCGCAGCGTCGCGCACTGCTGCCGGCGCTCGCGGTGTTTGCGGTGTCCTTCGGGGTGTGGACGCTCGATCTGCTGCGCTGGTGGTGCACGCCCGACTCCCTCATACAGGGGCACGCCCTGTGGCACCTCGGCTCGGCGATCGCGATGTGGCTGGCGTGGTCGGCGCTCACCACCAGCGCTCAGCGCAATCGGGGAGCGTTGGTGAGAAACTGATCACCACGGACACCATGGCGTTCACAGACGCGGCCACGGAGACTGCCCTCTTCGACGACGCTCATCCGTCGGTCGCTCTTGATTACTCCGTGGCGGTGTCTGTGAACTCCGGTGTGTCTGTGGTGATCAGTTGCTCCGGCTACTTCAAAACTGCCTACCACGGACACGAACGGAGCGCACAGACGGGGCCACGGAGACTGCGTGACATGCAAACGGGCGCCCGTGTGAGGCGCCCGTTTGTGTTCTACCGCAGCAGGGGGTGCCTACTGCCCGCGCGGCACCTGCGTGTTCGCGACCGCGGGCTTCTCTTCCTTCGCGGCGCCAGCGTCGTTCCAGTTGATGATGCTGTTGAAGATCATGTTGAACTCCCCGTGGTTCTGCCAACGGTAGATCGGGTTGTTCGCGAACATGATCACGCGCCCCTTGCCCTTCACGGCGTTCGGCACGTCCACCGCAAACGGCCGGTTGCGCAGCGAATCGGCGCCCGTCATGAGCCCCGACAACACGCTCTTGTCGCCGCCCACGTACTTCGCCAGCACGTTCCCTTCATCGGCAATGCCGACCTTGAACGGCGTGCCGCCGACGTACTTCACCGGAATCGTGGTCTTGCCGAAGCCGTAGAACACCGGATGCTCCGGACGCGTGACCTCCGCTTCCACCAGCGGACGCTGCGCCGTGAGGCCAGGCACCGGCGTCTTGTCCACGGTGCGCGCCCAGCCGAACTCGATCGGAAGGCGCGCGCTTTCGCCAACGGCGATGAGCGTGCCCCCCGCTTCGAGGAAGCTCGCGAAGGCATCGACCCCTTCCTGCCCGAAGCCGCCGGTGATGTCCTTCGTCTCGCCATACATGCCGAGGAACTTGTACTTGTCGCTCTTCACGTAGGGCACCGGGCGCGTCGCCGGCTTCTGCATCACCGTGCTCTTCCCGAGCGGCTGCTCGGCCACGAGGATCACGTCGTAGTCCTTCCTCAGGTTCCCCTGCACGACGCGTTCCTTGTAAATCAGGTCGAACGGGATCTTGAACTCGTCGAAGGTGAGGCGGTACCAGCCCAGGTTCTGTGTGCCGCTCCACTGGGAGTAGATCGCCACGCGCGGCACATCCGCATCATGCGTCGCCACGGTGGGCGTGCTGGTGAGGTACGTCGCCGTCAGGCCGAGCGAATCCACGAGCTTGCGCACGGCCGTGGCGTACTTGGCGTCGACGAGGAACGAGCCCGCCGGATACGTGGTGTCGCCGGCGGCGAAGCTCCGCTCGGCGACCTTCATCGGGACGCTCTTCAGCAGGTAGCGGAAGGCGACCATGTTGTTCGAGCCCAGATGCGCCACCGCGATCGTGTTGCCGCTCGTGCCCTTCACCGTCCCCTTGAGCACGATCTTGTCGACCGGCGTCGTCGGCGCGGTGAGGATGCTCTTGTCGGCCACTTCCACCACGTCGACGTTCATCGCGAGGCCCATCGACCAGCCGCTGTCGTCGTACGTGTTGAGGCGCGCATCGGGATACTGCTGGCGCTCGATCAGATTCTTGGCCAAGCGGCCGTAGGGCTGATCGCGCTTGATGACATAGGAGCCGGCGGGATAGGTCGTGTTCCCCACCTTGACCGGCGCGGTGGCCTGTCCGATCTCGATGCGCTGCACGCGCAGCAGGTTCACGAACTCGGCGACGCGCGTCATGTCCTTCTGCACCGGAATCACGAAGCCGTACGGCGCCTTGGTCTTACCCTCCTCGATGCTGTTCTTGGTCTTGATGTAGAAGTTCTCGAGGACGGTCTGCGGGAACATCGACGCGAGTTGCAGCGCGGAGATCACGCCGCTCTGCATGTAGTTCGCGTTCGACCGGCGTGTGAACGTGGCGAGATCATTGAAGCCGATCGGATTGCCGCGATACCACTCACGATCCTGCGCGCCACCGCGACCGGTCGGCACGGCGCCGCCGCGGCCGCCACCCAGGCCACCACCGCCACCCGGGCCACCGGCGCTCGGGTTCTCGCCGCGACGCGCCGCCGCCATGGCCGTGCTGTCGAGGTCACGCCCCGACTGCGTCTCGTACATCTTCATCAGGCCGTTGTGGTTGTACGCCACGGAGCCGAGGTAGCCCGGCGACCAGCCGTCCATGAAGGCATGCGTGTAGACGCCCGGCATGCCCCACTTGGTCATCTGCGCGAGTTCCCAGTTGCCGAACCACGGCAGCTCGGCGAACAGGATCGGATCGAGATTGGGGTTCTGCGGCGGACCACCCGTGTAGGTGTACATCAGCGGCTGCGCCTCATGCAGGTCGTGCATGATGGGCGGATACGCCGTGAAGTACCAATCGATGATCGCGCGCATCTGCTGCAGCTTGATGTTGATGTCGCGATTGTTGTCGTGGTACACGTACTTGCCCCAGTAGGGCACGCCGCCGCCACCGAATCCACCACCACCGCCACCACCACCGCCCGCCGCCGCGCCGCCCGCGGCCGGCGTCGCGGCCGCCTCGAGACCACGGAAGAACCAGTCCACGTTGCGATCACGACCGTCCGCGTCGGCGGCCGGTGTGATGGACACGTAGAGCTGATCGCGTACCTGATTGAGAATGGGCGACGTTTCCACGACGAGCCGGTACGCCAGCTCCATGAGCGTTTCCGACGGACCGGTCTCGCCGCTGTGGAGACCGCCCATCAGGTGATAGTGGGGCTTGGTCTGCGACAGCAACGTCTTGACCTGCGCCTCGGTCATGCCGCGCGGGTCGGCGATCCTGGCGAGGTTTTTCCGGTTCTGGTCGAGCTTGGCCATGTTGGCCTCACTCGAGATCCACACGACGACGAGTTCACGCCCCTCGTCGGACCGGCCGATCGTTTCGACCTTCACACGCTTCGGTGCGGCCTTCTCGAGGGCGCGATAGTACTTCAGCTGATCGGCGTAATACGTGAGCTTGCGCGGCGCGCCGATGTGATAGCCCAGGATGTCGCGGGGCGTGGGAATGCCGTCGGCGAGCGGCAGGTGGTCGACGATCGGGCTCCCGTGCTTGGGATTCGCGAGCCACTCCTGGTAGCTCTTGAAGTAGGTCGAGTCCTGCTTCTGGTTGGGATCGCGGGTGTCCAGCGAGGTCTGCTGGGCCGAGACGGTCAGCGGGGCGAGGGCGAGGGCGCCCATCGCGGTCCGCCGCAGGCTGCCGGCAAGGGTCACGGATTGCTCCAGGTGCGAATGAGGGTGCCGCGCCCTGACGGCGCCGACACGAGGGAACCTGCAGAGTACGCAGCAGGCGCGAGGGCCGTTCGGCAAGGGGAGCGCGGGGATTCCCGTCATTGGCGTCGACTCTGACGGAACTCGGACAAATCGGACTTCCGGGGGCGGCTCGGTTGGGCGTTCTTGCAATAGGGGCGCGTGGGGCGCCCCGCCCCCGGATTGGAGTCGCCGATGCTCGTCCCCGCTTCCCGCGCGTTCCGCACACCGGGCACGGATTTCACCGTGCTCGTGTCGCTCACCGTTGGCCTGCTGCTCTGGCTCGTATTGGCATGCTTCGGGCTCGCCCGCCTGCAGCAGCAGGCCACGATGCAGCTTCAGCGCGCCGCGGCGCGGATGGTCGTGGCGGAAGTGGCGCCGCTGGTGGCCTCGGGCACCCCGCTCCCTTCGGTGCTCGCGGCTCGCCCCGATATCCAGGCCCTTGCCGACAGTACGGGGCTGCACATCGCGGTGGACACCCTGCCAACAGCGGCCACCACGGCGGGGATCGTGGACGCGTCGATCATCACGCAGGCGATTGCCGGTGCGCTGGTGACGCGCGCCATTCAGGTGAACGGCGTCGCGCGAACGCTGGTGGTGGATCGTGCCGTCCGCAGCGGCGGCGTGGCGCTCGCCCCCATCGGACCGCAGGTGCTGATGGCCTTTGTCGTCGCGCTGCTGGCGATCACCACCACCATCGGCGGCGCGTTGCTCGTGCGGCTCCGTCGCGAGCACGTCGCGAGCTCACTGCGCTCGACCTTCGCGAGCGCGGTGTCGCACGAGCTGCGCACGCCGCTCGCCCAGATTCTGCTCTTCGCGGAGACGCTGCAGTTGGGACGCACGCGGAGCGAGGCCGACCGGACGCTGGCGCTCGGCGCCATCGTGCAGGAGGCGCGTCGGCTCATGCGACTGGTGGACAACGTGCTGCGCTTCACGCGTCTCGAGCAGGGCCCGCCCGCACTGCGACAGGAGCCGGTGGCGGTCGATGAGCTGGTGCACGACACGGCGCGGCAGTTCGCGCCACTCGCGGAATCGAGCGAGGTGGCGATTGCCGTGGAGGCCCCGGCCCAGGCGATGGCCCTCGCCGACGCCGACGCGGTGCGGCAGGTGCTGCTCAATCTGCTCGACAACGCCGTGAAGCACGGGCCACGCGCGCAGCGCATCACGGCGCGGGTCGATGCGCGCCCGGGGCTGGTGCGGCTGATGGTGGAAGACGAGGGACCGGGCATCGCCGCCGAAGAGCGATTGCGCATCTGGCAGCCGTTCACCCGTGGCGCGCGTCACGGCGATGCGACCGGCACCGGCCTCGGGCTCATGATCGTGCGTTCGCTGACCGAGGCGATGGGCGGGCGTGTGTCGTGCGAGCCGGTTCAGCGCGATGGCCGCGGCGCGCGCTTCGTGGTGGAGCTGCCGGCGGTGACAGCGGCCGCGCAGGCGGCGTGATGGCGACCATGACCCGGCCGAGCACCGCCACGGTCCTGGTGATCGAAGACAACGCGCTTCTCGCCGCCGGGGTGCGCAGCAACCTCGAGTTCGAAGGGCACCGCGTGCTCGTCGCACCGACGGGCGAGGAGGGTTTGCGCCTCGCGAGCGCCGAGGCGCCCGATTGCATCGTGCTGGATCTCATGCTCCCCGGCATGGACGGGCTCAGCGTCCTGCGCGCGTTGCGCGCCCGTGGGGTGGATGCCCCCGTGCTGATTCTCACCGCACGTGGCGACGAGGCCGACAAGGTGCGCGGCCTCCGCGACGGAGCCGACGACTATGTCACGAAGCCGTTCGGCCTGCTGGAGTTTCTGGCGCGCGTGGAGGCGTTACTGCGGCGACGGCGCGTCGTGCCGATGCCCGTGGTGGAGCAGCTCGGTGACCTCGCCATCGATCTCACGCTGCGCACGGTGCATCGCGACGGCGCCGAAGTGCCGCTGCGGCCGAAGGAGTTCGAGCTGCTCGCCGCGCTGCTCCGGCGCATCGGCCAGGTCGTGACCCGCGACGTCCTGCTGCGCGAAGTTTGGGGCTACGACGAGTCGGTGGTGAGCCGCACGGTGGACACGCACATGGCCGAACTGCGGCGCAAACTCGAGGCCGACCCGGCGGAGCCGCGGCATTTGCTCACCGTGCGCAAGACGGGGTATCGGCTGGCGCGGTGACCGGTGCGGTCCGTCCCGGCTCTCGATTTGCGATCGCGCGAGATTTCGTACAGAGATTGCGCTGGATAACAGAAACAGCATACGCAGATTTCGCGGATGCCGCAGATCACGTGCTCCATGGTAGATGATCCGCGTGCTCCGCGCAATCCGTGTATGCGGTGGCAGTTATCGGCGAAATCTGGGGGCGAGCGAGTGGATCATGAGCCGCTCAGAAGAAGTCCTGCAGCCACGTCTTCACGCGTCCGGCGAGCTTGTCGACGCCGGCGCCGCTGCTGCGCGCCTTGCGGGCGACCACGCCGCCGAGCGCCATGCGATGCGCGCCATACAACGCGAGCCCGGCGACGGTGGCGTGCGATGGCGCGGCCACCTGCTCCACCAATCCGTCGAGCTTGTCGCCCGGCACGCCGACGCGCACGCCCATGCTGAAGACGTCCTGCGCGAGTTCGGTGATGCCTTCGAGCTGAGCGCCGCCGCCGGTGAGCACGATGCCGGCATTCAGGCGGCCGGTGAAGCCCGCCTGATGCACGTTGCGCTGCACCTTGTCGAAGATTTCGTCCATGCGCTGATGGATGATGTGCGTCATCAGCTCGCGCGAGATGTGCCGCTCACCGTGATTCGCCGCGGGGGGCATGGCGATCACCTGCGAGGGATCGACGAGCGGCTCGTAGGCACAGCCGTAGGCGTCCTTGAGCAGTTCGGCATCATGCTGCGTGATGCCGAGCCCCTGCACCAGATCGCTCGTCACGGTGTTGCCACCGTAGGGGAACGAGCCCAGATGGCGGATCTTCCCCTCGTGGAACACCGCGAGGTCGGTGGTGCCGGCGCCCAATTCCAGGAGCACGACGCCAAGCTCCTTCTCCTCCTCGGTGAGCACGGCCAGCGCGCTCGCGAGCGGCTCGAGCACGAGTTCACGCGTACGGTACCCTGCCCGTTCGATCGCCTTGCGGAGGTTCATGGCCGGCGCGCTGCCGATCGTGACGAGATACATCTCCGTCTCGAGACGCGTGCCGATCATGCCGACCGGATCGCGAATGCCGTCGGCCTTGTCGACCGTGTACTCCTGCGGGATTGCGTGCAGCAGCTCGCGGTCCTGCGGGATGGTCATCGCGCGCGAGACTTCGTTCACGCGGTCCACATCGGCGCGCGTGATCTCGTCGCCGCTGATGGCCACCACGCCGCGCTCGTTGATCGCGCGCACATGCTCGCCAGCGATGCCCACGTACAGCCCGTCCGGCTGGACGCCGGCATTGCGCACGGCCTCCTCGACGGCGGCCCGGATGGACCGGGTCGCCTCCTCGATGTCCGAGACGGTGCCGCGGCGCAGCCCCATGGTACGGCTTTGCCCCACCCCGAGCACCTTCACGCGCGGGGCGCGCGGCAAGTCGCCGTGCACGCTGGCCACGAGGGCCGTCGTGTGGGCGGTGCCTATGTCGAGGGCGGCGACGATGGGTTCGGAACTCATGGCTGGCGGGCGATCACCTGGTCACGGAAGCGCAGATCGAGCTCGACTGCGCGCAATGCATTACGCGCGAGGTCGGCTTCCACCGGTAATATGTCCTTGAAGCGGGCCACGGTCACGTCGGGGGTGGTGCGAACAATCAGGGTGCCAAGCCGGAAGCGCAATTCGGTCTTCCCGACCCGTTCCGCCTGGACGATGCGGCCATAGAGCTCCGGAGCCGACTGCCGCAGGGCATCGAGCACGGCCAACAGCGCACTGTCCGACTGGGCGGCCAACGGGAGGTCGAGCGGGACCCGCACCGGATCGATCGGGAGCACGTGCCCGCTCGCATCGGCGGGTTGCAGACGCCCGTCCGCCGGCACGAGCGCCGCCGGTTCGCGCTCCACCACGCGCACGGCCAGCCGGCCGGGGAGTTCGCGCTCCACCTCCACACTGCGCACGAGCGGATGCGCCTGAAGACGCTGTGCCAGCGGCTCCAGCGGCTGCCACACCGACTGCAGGGTGTCGACATGCAACAGCGCGACCAGCTCGGAGGTCTTGGCGTAGCGCACGCCAAAGAACTCCACGCGACGCACGTGGAAATAGTCGAGCCGCGAAAGCGCCCGCGGGCCCCACCACGGCGCGGTGACCACCGCCGCAACGGTCAGCACCGCCGCGGTCATCCGGAGGAGGCGCACCCAACGTGGTCGTTCTCGCGCCTCCTTCGAACTCGGAGCGCGGCCGCGCGACTCGCCGTCGGCGTCGTCAGCAGGACGGGCGTCGATCACACCGGTCGCCATTCAGGCGCCACGCAACATCGCGAGCAGTTCGGGACCGGTGCGCGTGATGTCGCCCGCCCCCATCGTCACCACGACATCGCCCGGCCGCACGATCTTCGCCAGCTGCGCCGCTGCATCGCTCCGCGGACCGCGCCAGGCGAGGGCCCCCGTGTTGATGCGGGCGCCGATGAGATCCGAGGTCACACCCGGCTCCGGCGCCTCGCGGGCGCCGTAGATGTCGCACAACAGCAGCACGTCCGCCGCGCCCAGCGCCTCGGCAAACTCAACCTGCAGGTCGCGCGTGCGCGAGTAGAGATGCGGCTGAAAGGCCAGCACCAGCCGATGCCCGGGAAACGCGTGGCGCGCCGCCGCGATCGTCGCCTGCACTTCGGTGGGATGATGCGCGTAATCGTCCACCACCTCCACGTCACGCGCGCTCCCCAACCGCTGAAAGCGCCGCTCCACCCCGCGGAAGGCGGCCAGCCCGGGAGCCATCGCCGGTATGGTGAGCCCGAATGCGAGCCCCACGCCCAGCGCCGCGAGTGCATTGCGCACGTTGTGCACGCCGGGTACGGCCAACTGCACCTCGCCCAAGGCCTCGCCGTCGAAGCGCGCGGTGAAGCGCGAGCCGCTGGCATCGAGCACGAGCGCGTCGGCCACGAGACGCGCGTCAGACGCGTGCGCGCTGGGCGCCGTGCCCGGTGTGGTGGCGCTGTACGCGATGACCTCGCGGCTCGACGCCACCCGCAGGCTCATCGCGCCGGCGTCGTCCGCGCACCGCACGAGGGCGCGCGCCGGCTGCAGGTACTGCTCGAAGGTGCGCGTGATGTCGTCGAGATCCCGATAGATGTCGAGATGGTCGGCCTCGACGTTGAGTACCACCGCCACCTCCGGCGTGAGCGCCAGAAACGAACGATCGTATTCGTCGGCTTCCACGACATACGTGGTGCCGCCGAGGCGCAGATTGCCGCCCCAAAGCCCGACACGGCCGCCCACGACGCCCGTCGGATCACGCCCCGCCGCGGCCAGCGCCTCGGTGGTCATCACGGTGGTGGTCGTCTTGCCGTGCGTGCCCGCGATACCCACCAGTGAACCGCCACTGACGGCTTCGGCGAGCGCTTCGGCACGGCGCACGATGGGTATGCCCGCTGCCCGCGCGGCCACCATTTCGGGGTGCGACGCCGGAATGGCCGACGAATACACGAGCGCCCGCGCGCGCGATACCATGCCCGCATCGTGCGCCGAGACGATGATCCCGTAGCGCGCGAGATCCGGCGCGCCGGTGGGATTGGCGTCGGTGCCCTGAATGGCGACCCCGCGGCGCGCCAGCAGTTCGGCGAGCGCGCTCATGCCGGCACCGGCGATCCCCACGAAGTGAACCGGGCGCGGATCGGTACTGTGCAGCAGGACGGGCGCGGGCGAGGCAGTCATGTCAGGAAATATGGTCAGCGGCCGCAACTCCCAGCCGGTCGAGAATCGCGTGCGCGATGCGCTCCGCGGCGTCGGGGTTGGCGCGCGCGGCAGCCGCCGCGCGCATGGCCTCGAGCCGCTCCGGGTGCGCGCGCAGCTCACGCACGATCGCGTCGAGGCGCGCGACGGACAACTCGCTCTGCGGGAGATGGATCGCCGCGCCGGCCGAGGCCGTGGCGCGGGCATTGTGCGTCTGATGGTCCTGCGCCGCGGTGGGGAGCGGCACGAGTACCGTGGGCACGTGCCACGCGCACAGTTCGGCGATCGACATCGCACCGGCGCGCGTAATGGCGAGATCGGCCGCTGCATACGCGTCGGCGATGGGTGCCAGATAGGGGCGCACACGCACCAACGCGCGCTCGCGATCGACATACGCCGTCGCTTGCTGCTTGCCGGTCCCCCAGATTACGGCCACGCCCTCGGGAAGGCCCTGATCGATCCAGGCCGCCATGGCCTCGTTGAGCGCGCGCGCACCCTGACTGCCGCCAAAGAGCAGCACCACGAACGCGTCGGGCGGCAGATCCCACGCCGCGCGTATCTCGGCGCGCGTCCGACGCACCACCGGCGGCGCCTCGATCGGACACCCGAAGGGCATCACGGCCGTTTCGGCGCCGGCGCTCAGCCGCGCGCTCGCCTCGGGGAAGCCGAGGAAGAGCGCCTTCGCCCCCGACGAGAATGCCCGCGTCGTGAGCCCAGGGTGACTGTCGGCTTCGAAGAGCATCGTGGGCACACCGTGCGCGCGCGCCCAGGCGAGCGCGACACCGGCCGCATAGCCACCCGTGCCGACCACCCCGCGTGGGCGCTCCTCGTCGGCCAGGCGCGAGATGGCACGCCAGGCGCTCACGGCGCCGACGATGGTCTTCCAGTTCTGCCACGGCGCGCTGCGATAGAGCGGATGCAGATCGAGCAATGTGTGCTCGAACTCCGTGGTGGGCAGCACATCGCGCTCGATGCCGCGCCGGGCGCCGATGAAACAGGGATCGACGCGCGGCGAGAGCCGCACCACGGCGCGCGCGATCGCCAGCCCCGGATAGAGATGGCCCCCGGTGCCGCCGCCGGCGAAGAACAACCGGACCCGACTCACGCGGCCGTGCCGAGGGGATCGGTGGCGTTGGTGCCGTACACCACTTCGCGCTCGCTGCCGATGTTCAC
>JBDHVK010000087.1:0-16184 GCA_039809645.1 Gemmatimonas sp. | reverse complement strand
CACACGCAGTCACCATTGCAGTCACCACTTATGAACAAGCGCCTCATCATCCCCGCGGTCCTCGCCATCGGCATCGGCACCTGGGGGTATCAACGCTGGCAGTTCGGCCAGACGCATGAAAGCACCGACAACGCCCAGATCGACGGCCACATCGTCCCCGTCGTGGCGAAGGTCGGCGGCTATGTCACCGCCGTGAACGTCGGCGAGAACGTGCATGTCACCGCCGATTCCGTGCTCGTCACCATCGACGAGCGTGAATACAAGGTGAAGCTCGCGCAGGCCGACGCCGATCTGGCGGCCGCGCGGGCGACGGCTGGCGGCCGCGGGATCGAAGGCCAGGCCGTCACGGTCGTGCGCACGGCGTCGAGCCAGCGCGATGTGGGGAGCGCGCAGGTGCTCGCCGCCCGCGCGCAGCTCACCAAGGCGCAGGGCGATCTCACCCGCGCGAAGGAGCTCGCCGCCAAGCAGATCATCAGCGCGGCGCAACTCGATGCGGCGCAGGCGGCGTACGACGCAGCCAACGCGCAGCTGTCGGCCACAGAGCGACAGGTGTCGGCCGCGCAGAGTGGCATCGCCAATGCGCAGGCAGGGGTGCGGCTCGCCGAGGCCCGGCTGCTCGCTGCGCAGGCCTCACGTGACAACGCCGCGCTGCAGCTCAGCTACACCACGGTGGCCGCGCCGCTCGACGGCACGGTGAGCAAGAAGCAGGTGGAAGTGGGTCAGCTGGTGCAGGCCGGCCAGACGCTCATGAGCATCGTGAGCGACTCCGGCCTCTACGTCACCGCCAACGTGAAGGAAACGCAGCTCGCGCGCATCAAGCCCGGCCAGAAGGTCGAGTTCGAAATCGATGCGTATGGCGGCGCGACCGCTGAAGGCGTGGTGGAGAGCATCGCCTCCGCGACTGGCGCGAAGTTCGCGCTGCTGCCGCCCGACAATGCCACCGGCAACTTCACCAAGGTGGTGCAGCGCGTGCCGGTACGCATCAGGATCACGAAGGACCTGGGCAAGGACCGTCCGCTCCGCCCGGGCATGTCGGTGCTCGCCAACATCATCGTGGAGTAAGCCGGTGTCGACGGAGGTGATGCGCACGCTGCTCGTGGAGGAACTCAAGGCGCAGGCGGAAGCCGACGCCCATGTGGTCCCCGACGATCCGTACGCCAACAAGTACCTCATCGCGATCGCGGTCACCCTTGCCGCGGTGCTCGAGCTGATCGATACGAGCATCGTGAACGTGGCCATCCCGCACATGATGGGGACGCTCGGCGCCACCCTCGACGAAATCGCGTGGGTGAGCACCAGCTACATCATCGCGAACGTGATCGTCATCCCGATGTCGAGCTGGTTGAGCGCCTACTTCGGCCGCCGCCGCTACCTGACGGGATCGATCACGATCTTCGTGGTCGCCAGCTTCTTCTGCGGCGCGGCGACCAGTCTGTGGGGGCTGGTGTTCTGGCGCGTGATGCAGGGGCTGGGCGGCGGCGCGCTGCTCAGCACGGCGCAGACCACGCTATTCGAAGCCTTCCCGCCGCAGGAGCGCGGCATCGGCCAGGCGATCTTCGGGGTGGGCGTCATGGTGGGCCCGACGATCGGGCCGACGCTCGGCGGTTTCATCGTGGATGCATACGCGTGGCCGTGGATCTTCTACATCAACGTGCCGATGGGCATCATCGCCGGCTACATGGTGTGGACCTACGTGCGCGACGCCGCCCACCAGGTGCGCGCGTCGTCGGTGGACGTGCTCGGCATCGTGTTGCTCACACTCGCGGTTGGATCGCTGCAGTGGATGCTCGAACGCGGGGAACGCTACGACTGGTTCGAATCGCGATTCGTGACGACGCTCGCGGTGATCAGCTTCACGAGTGCGGTGCTGCTGGTGTGGCGTGAGCTGACGGTCGAGGAACCGGTCATCGATTTCCGCGTGCTCAAGAACCGGCAGCTCGCGCCCGGCGTGATGTTCGCGAGTTTCCTCGGTCTCGCGCTCTACGGCTCGGTGTTCGTGCTGCCGGTGTTCCTGCAGCAGCTGCATGGCTTCACGGCGCAGCAGACCGGCATGGTGATTCTGCCGGGCGCCATCGCGAGCGCCATGACGATGGCCAGCATGGGCCGCTTCGCCGGCAAGGTCGACGCCCGGCCCCTCATCGTGGTGGGCGCACTGCTCTTTCTGGCCTCGATGTGGAAGATGTCGAACATCACGCTCGACGCCGGCAAGGACGACTTCTTCTGGCCGCTCATCCTGCGCGGCGTGGGGCTCGGCCTGCTGTTCGTGCCCCTCACCGGTGCGAGCATGGCCGGCCTGCCGATGAACAAGCTTGGACAGGGCACCGGGCTCTTCAACCTGATGCGACAGCTCGGCGGCTCACTCGGCATCGCCATCATGGCGACGATGCTCGCGCGGCAGACCAAGATCCTCAAGGCAACGCTCACCGAACACGCCGGCGCCTACGACCCGACCACGATGGAACGGCTCAACGGCATCACGCGCGGCCTGATGGCCCGTGGCATCGATGCCTGGAACGCCAAGCAGCAGGCCCTGATGATGATCGACCGCCAGATCAGCGTGCAGGCGAGCGTGATCGCGTTCTCGAAGATCTACCTGATCAGCGGACTCCTGCTGGTGGGCGCCCTGCCGCTGCTGCTGTTGTGGAAGACGGGGCGGTCCATTCCCGTGAAAATGGATCACTGACGGAGGGGAGTGCAGACCGCGGAAGCTGGACCGCGGAAGCGGAGACCGCGGTAAAATTGGACGGCGGGTACGACGAGGACGGCGGAGCAAACAGCAGGCCCGGCACAGCGGTAGTCAAAGTGCCGCCCGCTCCCGTAGTCACCGTGGTACCCGCCGTCCATTTTACCGCGGTCGCAGCTTCCGCCGTCCAGCTTCCGCTTTTCGCAGTTCCCAGCTCCCGCCGTCCAGCTTCCGCATTTCAGAGCTTCCGCTGTCCAGCTTCCGCCGTTATCGACCACCCATGCCGCTTCCCACCCGCGCCCAAGCCCTCGTCCTCATGGAGGAGTGGACCCCGTCCGCCTCCCTCCGCAAGCATATGCTGGCCGTGGAGTGCGCCATGCGCGCCTACGCCGAGCGCTTGGGACAGGACGTGGAGGCGTGGGGGCTTGCCGGCCTCATCCACGATTTCGACTACGAGCGCTTCCCGAACGACGCGCAGGCGGCGGATCAGGAGCATCCCGCCGAGGGGGTGCGCCACCTGCGGAGCCTGGGCTGGCCGGAGGAGATCCTCGACGCGGTGCTGGGGCACGCCCACTACACCGGGGTGCCCCGGGTCTCGCTGATGGCCAAGACCCTCTTCGCGGTGGATGAGCTGACCGGGCTGATCACCGCCTGTGCCCTCGTGAAGCCGTCCAGGGCGGTGGCGGACGTCGATGTCCCGGGCGTTCGGAAGAAGATGAAGGACAAGGCCTTCGCCCGGGGGGTCAACCGCGAGGATGTCATTCAGGGGGCCGAGGCCCTCGGGGTGCCCCTCGACGAGCATATTGGCGTGGTTCTGGCTGCCATGCAGTCCAACGCGCCATCCCTCGGGCTCAGCGGGGGCTCTCCCCCGTCAACGGGTGTCTCGCCGGATGCGTAACGGAGGTACCTTCTCGCTGACCCGTGACCTCCATCGCCCTCCCCTTTCCCACCGCCCCCGTCGGGTCCCTGTCCGGGTCCCGCAGCGGAGTCCGCGTGGGGACTGATCGCCCCGTAGCCGTCTCGGACGAGGTGCTGGCGGAGCGCGAGCTGGTGTTGGCGGCGCAGGCGGGCGACAGCGTGGCCTTCGCGGGCCTCGTGCGTCGTCATCAGCGCCGGGCGTACGCCGTGGCGCGCGCCATCGTGCTGTCGCACGACGACGCCGAAGACGCCGTGCAGGAAGGCTTTCTGCACGCGTTCCGGGCGCTCGAGCGTTTCCGTCCGGAACAGGCGTTCGGGGCGTGGCTGCATCGCATCGTGGCGAATGCGGCGCTGGACATCGCGCGGCGACGGAAGGTGCGCGATGCGGATGAGTTGCCGGAGACGCTGTCGTCTCCCCACCGTGATCCGGCGGAATCGGATGAACTGCGCGCGCGGCTCACGCGGGCGCTGGACACCCTCGGCGAGCGACAGCGGGCGGTCATCGTCCTGCACGACGTCGAGGGATATAAGCACGCCGAAATCGGCCAACTCCTCGGGATTCCCGAGGGGACGGCACGTTCGGACCTGCACCACGCTCGGGCGCACCTGCGGCGCCAGCTGAGCAACCTTCGGAGTGAAAAATGACCACGCGGAACGACGCCGGCCGGGCCCAGCCCACCATGCCGGATGCGGATCCCACGACCACCGCGCTGCTCGTCGAGCGCTACGCGGCACCGGCTGACGATACGTACTGGCAGGGGATGGAACAGCGGATCATGCAGCGCCTGACGACGGCGATGCAGGAGACGGTGCTGCGCCCCAGCTGGTGGAGCGGCTTTGCCGAATTCCGGCCGGCGGACTGGCGCAAGGCCGGGCTTATCGCGGCCACGCTCGCGCTGCTGGCCACGGGCATCAGCTTCGTGCGCGATCAGGCGGCCAGCGCCCGGGCGCGTGATCTGGCCGCGCGCGCGGCCGTGGAGCGCATCATGCCCCTGCCGATCGACGAGGCCACTCTGTCGCGGGCGCGTCCGCATCTCGCCCCCGATGCGCCCGAGCGGTATCTCAATCCGCTCGACTACTAGGGCGCGCCGTGAGCACCCCCCGCCCCAAGTCGCTTGCGATGGCCTATCTGGTTGGCGCCTTCATGTTCGGGGGAGCCGTCGGGTACGCCTCGGACCGGGCCATGGTGAAGCCAGCCACCCGGATGTGGTTCGAGCAGCCCAGCGTGGTCGAGACGCTCGACCATGAATTACAGCTGCGCCCGGCACAGCGGGCGGTGTTTGATTCCGTCTGGGCATGGCGCCGGTCGCGTTCGAGTGCGATCATGGCGCCCATCAAACCTGCGCTCGATTCGGCGCGCGACAGTGCGCGCGTCCTCATGATGAACACGCTCGACAGCACCCAGCAGGCGGCCTTCCGCCGCCTCATCGAGCGCCAGACACGCGCGGCCGACAGTGCGGCCAAGGCGCGAGGGGAACAACAGTGACCGCTTCGTTCAACGCGGGTCGTGCACTCCTGTTCGGGGCGGTCCTGGTGGCCGCCCCGCTTGGCGCACAGACCCCAATTACGCTGCCCGACGACAACGCCAAGCCGATGACGCTCACCGAAGCGATCGGTGAGGCGCAGCGCAATGCGCCGGGGGTCGTGAACGCGCGCGGGCTCGAACGGAATGCCGGCGCCGCACGGCGCTCGGCGATCGGTGCCTACATCCCGTCGCTCAACCTGACCGGCTCGAGCGCACGCACGCAGGGTGTGCAGTTCTTCCAGGGGCAGCTGGTACCGCTCACCGGCAACCCGTGGAACTACAACAACGGCCTCGCCACCAACCTCGTGCTCTTCGACGGCGGCCAGCGGTGGCAGGACCTGAACCGCGCCCGCGCCACGACCGACGTGGCCGAGGCGACCTATACGCAGGCCCGGTTCGACGCCGCGCTGCAGGTGAAGCAGCAGTTCTATGCGGCGCTCGCCGCGCGCGAGTCGGAAGCGGCGGCAAAGGCGCAGCTCGACCAGGCCGAGCAGCAGCTCAAGGCGTCGACGGCGCGCGTCGCGGCCGGTGTGGCCACCAAGTCCGACTCGCTCCGCTCGGCCATTCAGGTGGGCAACGCGCGACTCGCCGTGCTGACGTCGCAGAACGACCTGCGCGTGGCAAACGCGGCCCTGACGCGTGTGGTGGGCTCCACGAGCACCGTGACGGCGAGCCCGTCGGATACGGTCGACGCGCCGTTCACGATGCCAACCGAAGCGGAGCTCGAGACGCTGATCTCGCGCGGTCCGGCCGTGATGGTGGCGGAGGCGAATGTGGCCGCCGCGAAGGCCAGCAAGAAGTCGCAGCGTTCGCAGTACCTGCCCACGCTCAGCATGTCGTACAATTACTCGTATACGCAGAGCTCGAAGGCGTTCGCGGGCGGCAATCTCTTCCTGATCGGCGGAAACGACCCGAACCGGCAGAACATGTCGTTCAACTTTTCGTATCCGCTCTTCAATCAGTTCGTGCGTGAACAGGCCACCGTGCAGGCCGATGTGGCGCTGCGCAACGCGGAAGCGCAGCTGCGCGACGCCCGGCTGGCGGCGCGCGCGAACCTGACGACGCAGCTGCGCGCGCTGGCCAACTCGCAGGCGCGCGTGCAGGTGCAGCTCGCCGCGATCGCGGCCGCCGAAGAAGATCTGCGCGTGCAGCAGCAGCGCTACGCACTGGGCGCGAGCACGCTGCTCGATCTGCTCACGAGCCAGACGACGCTCAACCAGGCGCGTCAGGCGCTCATTCAGGCGCGATTCGACGGGCGCATCGCCCGTGCCCAGCTGTCCTCACTGATTGGCAAGGAGATGTAGCAATGCGGTACAGCCACAACGGTCTTGGTACTGCCACTACGGTCGGGGTACTGCAAAAACGGTCTGTGGCTGTGCTGGTGATGGGCGTCGTACTCGCGGCGTGCGGCAAGAAGGCGGAAACGAAAGTGTCGGTGGGCACGGACGTGGTGGCGAGGCGCACCATTGTGGTGGATGCGCAGGCCACCGGTGCGGTCGAGCCGATCAACGTCATCGAGGTGAAGTCGAAGGCGTCGGGGCAGATCGTCAAGATTCCCGTCGAGACGGGGACGATGGTGAAGGCGGGCGACCTGCTCGTGCAGGTCGACACGCGCGACGTGAAGAACCAGTACGATCAGGCGATGGCCGACCTCAACAGCGCGAAGGCGCAGCTGGAGGTCGCGCAGGCCAACAAGAAGCGTTCGGATGAGCTGTTCAAGACGCGCATCATCACGACGCCCGAATACGAGAGCGCGCAGCTGCAGCTGACGCAGGCGCAGGGCGCGATCGTCCGCGCGACGACGAACGTGGACCTCGCCAAGCAGCGTCTCGAAGACGCCACGGTAGTCGCGCCGGTGGATGGTACGATCATCGACAAGCCGGTGTCGCTCGGTCAGGTCATCGCCTCGGCGACGGGCTCGGTCACGGGCGGCACGACGCTGCTCAAGATGGCCAACCTCACGCGTGTGCGGATGCGCGCGCTGGTGAACGAAACCGACATCGGCTCGGTACGCGCCGGGCAGTCCGCGCGCGTGACCGTCGACGCGTATCCCGACCGGCCGTTTCAGGGCGTCGTGGAGAAGATCGAACCGCAGGCCGTCGTGCAGCAGAGCGTGACGATGTTCCCGGTGATCATCTCGCTCGACAACAGCGAGGGATACCTCAAGCCCGGAATGAACGGCGAGGTCTCGATGCTCGTGGATCGTCGTGAGGGCGTGCTGGCGGTGACGAACGACGCGGTGCGCACGGTGCGGGAAGCGGCGACGGCAGCGGCGGTGGTGGGACTGAACCCGGACTCGGTGACGGCTGCGGTGCAGGCGCAGCAGGCGGCGCTGCGGGCGGGTGGCGGGAATGGCGGTGGCGCGGGGCGTGGCGCTGATGCGGCTCCGACGCAGGGTGTGGAGGCGGCGGGGAAGGCGGAAGCTGGAACTGCGGAAGCTGGAACTGCGGCAAGATCGACGGCGGGGGCGGCGGGCTCGGCCGCCGGGGGCGGCCGTCGCGCGGGCGGAAGCCGGAACGGCGGGAGTCGAACGGCGAGTGGTGCGATGGGCGCGGGGATGGCGGGCGGTTCGCCGGGCGGCTCGCCGATTCGGCCGCGGACCGCGCTGGTGTTCGTGCAGGATGCGACGGGGAAGTTCGTGCCGCGCATCGTGCGGCTTGGCGCGTCGAACTACGATTACTCGGAAGTGCTGAGCGGACTGCAGGAAGGCGACAAGGTCGCGACGCTCAACGTGGGCATGCTGCAGCAGAAGCGCGATCAACAGAACGATCGCTTCCGCAACATGGCGGGCGGTGGCGTGCCGGGAATGAGCGCGCCGGCCGGTGGTGGTGCGGCGGGCGGCGGCGGCAATCGCGGCGGTGGTGGCGGTAATGCGGGCGGCGGCGGGGCGCGGCCGCCGGGCGGAGGGCGCTGATCATGCTGTACGCCGAAGTGATCCGGGTGGCCTTGGGCGCGCTGCGTGCCAACAAGTTGCGCTCGATCCTCACCATGCTGGGCATCGTGATCGGCGTTGGAGCAGTGATCGCCATGGATGGCATCGGGCGCGGCGCGCAGGTGGCCATCAAGGACCGCATCACCGCGCTCGGAACCACGCTGCTCACCGTGACGCCGGGGCAGGTGCGTGGCACCGGCGGCGTCGCGGCCGAAGCGGATCGGGCCAAACTCACCATGGCCGATGCGTCGGCGCTCGATGAGCAGGCCACGCTGCTCAACGCGGTGCAGCCGGAGATGTCGCGCCAGCTGCAGATCCAGTTTCAGTCGAAGAACGCGAGCACGCAGGTCGTCGGTACGTCGGCCAACTATCTCGACGTGCGCAAGTACGAGCTGTTGGGCGGCCGCATGTTCACGACCCAGGAAGATCAGGGGAAGCAGCGGCTGGCCGTGCTGGGGCCGGCGGTGCTCGAGAATCTCGGGGTGACCAATCCGGACGCGATCATCGGCGAGAACGTCCGCATTCGGGGCATTCAGTTCACGGTGATCGGCGTGCTCAAGAGCAAGGGGCAGTCGTCGCCATTCATGAACCCCGACGATCAGATCCTCATCCCGCTCAACACGGCGCGATTCCGCGTGCTCGGCACCGATCGCATCCGCTCGATCTCGGTGCTGGCGCAATCGGAAGAGAAGATCCCGGAGGCGATGGCCGAGATCCAGAAGATCCTGCGCCGCGAACATCGCCTGCCGCGCGAGAAGGACGACGACTTCACCATTCGCAACCAGGCCGACTTCCTGACGACGTTCGCTGAGACGAGCAAGGTGTTCGGCTCGCTGCTCGCGGGGATTGCGGCGGTGTCGCTCGTGGTGGGAGGGATCGGGATCATGAACATCATGCTCGTGTCGGTGACCGAGCGAACCCGCGAGATCGGCGTACGCAAGGCGCTGGGCGCCACCGGAAACAACATCCTGTTCCAGTTTCTGATCGAAGCGGTGGTGCTCTGCATCCTTGGTGGCGCGATCGGCGTGGCCGTCGGGAGCGGCGGGGCGTACGCGCTGAGCAAGGTGTTCGCGTGGAATACGTCGATCAGCTCCCAGTCGGTCGTGATGGCCTTCGCCTTCTCGGCAGCGGTTGGGCTGGTCTTCGGCGTGTGGCCGGCGCGACGAGCGGCAAAGCTGGATCCGATTCAGGCGCTGCGGTACGAGTAAGCCGGGGCAGGGCACTCCCTGCTGGTCAGGTTCCCCACCTAGATTTCAGCTTTTCGTACCATCTCATGCCAAACGACCAAACCACTCCGGCCGCGCCGCAGGACTCGGCGTCTGCCGCGCAAGAAGGCGCCGGCGACCAACCCGGCGACGAGCCGTCTCAAATCGCCGCTCGGGAGCTTCGGCACCCGAGCGGCCCGGCAGCCGAGCCCGGCCCCGTCAACGCCGCGAACGCCGTCCCCGGCGATGTGCTGCGGTCGGAGACGTCGATGTTTCCCGTGCAGCAGCAACCCCGCGCCGGGCATCATCAGGATCAGCATCCAACCGGCAAGCGCCTCGCGATGCTCACCCTCACCGCGCTGGGCGTGGTATACGGCGACATCGGTACGAGCCCGCTCTACTCCATCAAGGAGTGCTTCAGCCCGATGTATGGGCTCGATCCCACGCGCGAGAACGTGTTCGGCATTCTCTCAATGGTCGTGTGGGCGCTGACGCTGGTCGTCACCGTGAAGTACGTCATGTACATTCTGCGCGCCGACAATCGCGGCGAAGGCGGGACCTTCGCGCTGCTCGCGCTGATCTTCCCGCGGGGCACACCGAACAGTTACGCGAAGGGCGGCATTCTGGTGATGCTGGCGCTCTTCGGCACCGCCCTCCTTTACGGCGACGGCATCATCACGCCAGCCATGAGCGTGCTCGGCGCCATGGAAGGGCTCGAGGTCGGATTCCCGACACTCGCGCACTATATCGTGCCGATCACCGTCGTCATTCTGGCCACACTGTTCTTCGTGCAGCGCTTCGGGACCGACTTGATGGGCAAGGCCTTTGGGCCGATCATGCTCCTGTGGTTCACGACGATTGCGATGCTCGGGCTGGCTGAAGTGATTCGCTCGCCGTGGATTCTGACCGCCGTCAACCCGATGTACGCCGCCAAGTTCGTGATGCATCACGAGCGGCTCGCGTTCTTCGTGCTCGGTTCGGTGGTCCTGGTGATCACCGGTGGTGAGGCGCTCTACGCCGACATGGGCCACTTCGGCCGTCGCCCGATTCGCGTCGCCTGGCTGGCGTTCGTCTTCCCAGCGCTGCTCCTCAACTACTTCGGCCAGGGCGCGTTGCTGGTGCGCATGCCCGAGGCGGCGGAGAACCCGTTCTTCCTGCTCGCGCCCAAGGCGTTCCTCCTGCCGCTACTCGTCCTGGCGACGCTCGCCGCCATCGTGGCCTCGCAGGCGATGATCTCGGGAGCATTCTCGGTGACGCGACAGGGCATCGCGCTGGGCTTCATCCCGCGCCTCGAGATCCGGCACACCTCCAAGGTGGAAGAGGGACAGATCTACATCCCCGAGGTGAACTGGTTCATCGCGGTGGGGTGCCTGATCATCGTGCTCGCCTTCCAGAACACCTCGTCACTTGGCGCAGCCTACGGCATCGCGGTGACGGGCACGATGCTCATCACCAGCATCCTGTTCTACGTCGTGGCGCGACTGCGCTTCCGCTGGGAGCCACTGCCCGCGGCGGCGCTGACGGCGCTTTTCCTCATTGTCGACCTGCTCTTCTTCAGCGCCAACGTGGTCAAGCTGGTGCACGGCGGCTGGGTGCCGATGGTACTTGGCATTGCGCTGTTCATGGGCATGATGACCTGGAAGCGCGGTCGCATCCTGCTCAATCAGCGCCTCGCCGAAGGCACCATGCCCATCCAGCTCTTCCTGGAGGGCGTGGAGAAGTCGCAGGTCCATCGGGTGCCCGGCACGGCGATCTTCATGACGGGGAGCGACGAGGGCGTGCCGCCCGTGCTGCTGCATCACCTCAAGCACAACAAGGTGTTGCACGAGCGGGTGCTGCTGGTGTCGGTGAAGACGGCCGACGTACCGGAAACGAGTGCGGGCGAGCGCGTGCGCGTCATGCCACTCGGCCATGGATTCTGGCGCGTGGTCGCCAGCTACGGCTTCATGCAGACGCCGAACGTGCCGCAGGTGCTCGAGGTGGTCGACCAGATGGGAATCCGCTGCAAGCCCATGGAGACATCGTATTTCCTGGGTCGCGAGCGCCTGATTCCCACGCCAGCGCGAACGACCGACAAGGTGTCGCTCGCCCGTTGGCGGAAGGTCATCTTTGCCATCATGGCGCGGAACGCCCGCTCGGCGACGGAATTCTTCTGCATCCCGCCCAATCGGGTGGTGGAACTGGGGACGCAGATCGAGTTTTAGTCCCTGAGCCGTGCAGCCTCACGGCTGCACTCCAACGGTTCGGACCGGTTGTGCATTACTCTTAATGGCGGGGCCCGATGTCGGACCCCGACTACGTCCGCTGTAAGCCCCGTGCGACGCGGACGTTCTGCTGGTCCCGATGGAGTTCCATGATCAATGCGTTTCCGGGGGCCGAACTCGGCGCCCGCCAATCCCCCGTCGGCGGCCTGGCCGCCGTTGCATGCGGTACCGTACTGCTGGTCGATGATGAAGAGGGCGTCCGCGCCGTGACCTCGCTCCTGCTGCGTCGCCGCGGCTTTCGCGTCGTCGAAGCGGAGCATGGCAGCGACGGCCTCGATCGCTATGTCGCACAGCCCACCGCCTTCAGCTTCATGCTCGTCGACCTGTCCATGCCCCACATGGACGGTGCGTCGTTTCTTGCCGCGGTTCGCGCCCTCAATGGCACGCAGCCCGTCATCGCCATGAGCGGCCACGACTGGAAGGACGCGCGCGCACTCATCGGCGATGTCGAGTTGTCCGGCTACCTCCAGAAGCCGTTCACGCCGGAGGAGCTGTACGCGGCGGTGGGCGCCGCGCTGGGGTCCGTACCGTAGTCATAGACCCACCACCCACGACCAAAAACACGAAACCCTGAACTGATCGGTTCAGGGTTTCGTGTTCTATGGGTGCACGGCGTCAGTCGCCCGCGACCGGCACCGGATCGAGTGCGCCCACTGCCGTCCGCGCCTTCGCCGCCACGCGGTATCGCTTCCGGTTCGCGAGCCCATCCAGCAGCGTGTACACCACCGGCGTCACGTAGAGCGTGATCAGCTGCGAGAAGGCGAGACCACCGACGACCGCGAGGCCGAGCGGCTGGCGCGACTCGCCGCCGGCGCCGTACCCCACGGCGATGGGGAGCGTGCCCATCAGGGCGGCCATGGTGGTCATCATGATCGGGCGGAAGCGCACGCGCGCCGCCTCCACGATGGCCTCGGCCGGCGCCAGCCCTTCCTTGCGTTCGGCTTCGACGGCAAAGTCGATCATCATGATGGCGTTCTTCTTCACGAGACCGATGAGCATGATCACGCCGACGTAGGCGTACACGCTCAAGTCCTTGCCGAAGATCATCAGCGTGATGAGCGCACCGACGGCCGCGAACGGGAGGCCGGAGAGAATCGTGATCGGGTGAATGAAGCTTTCGTAGAGAATGCCCAGCACCATGTAGATCACGAAGATCGCGACCACGAGCAGCGCCAGCAGGCCGCTCTGCGCCTGTGCGAACGCCTGCGTGTCGCCGCTCAGCACCGCCGTCACACCCGACGGAAGCACGTTGGCCGCTTCCCGCTGCACCGCTTCCACCGCGGTACCGAGGGCGATGTTCGGTCGCGTGTTGAAGGAGATCGACACGGCCGGCTGCTGCCCGTTGTGCTGTACCGACTGCGGGCCGACGCCCTTGGTGAACGTTGCCACGGAACCCAGGTTCACGAGCTGGCCGGTATTGGAGCGCACGTAGAGCTGGCTGAGCGCGGCCGGATCCTTCTGGTACTGCGGCAGCAGTTCGAGAATGACCTGATACTGGTTCGTTTGCGTGTAGATCGTCGAGACCTGACGCTGGCCATACGAGTTGTACAGCGCGGCCTCGATCTGGCTCGCCGTCACGCCCAGCGCCGACGCGCGCTCACGGTCGATCGTGACGGCCACCTGCGGATTGCCGACCTGCAGGTCACTGGAGATGTTCTCGAGCTCCGGCAACTCACGCATGCGCTGCTCCAGCGCGCGGGCCGACGTGTAGAGCTCGGCGATGTCCGCGCCCTGCAGCGACACCGAATAGGCGCTGTTGCCGCGGCGACCACCGATGTTGATCGGCGGCGGATTGCGGAAGAAGACCTGCACGCCCGGCACCTGTGAGGTGGCCCGGGTGAGTTCGCGCATGATCTGATCGACGTGCGGGCGCCCCTTCCGATCGGTGAGCGTGATCTGGATGCGGCCGCTGTTGCTGCCGCCAAAACCGCCAACCGACATCAGGGCGAACTTGACGTTCGGATTCTTCTGGATGATTCCGCCCACTTCCCGGACCTTGGCCGCGAGCGCATCGTAGCCGATCCCTTCCGGTCCTTCCACCGACCCCTGCAGGCGGCCGGTGTCTTCCGACGGGATGAAGCCCTTCGGGATGTACATGAACAGCCCGACCGTGAGCGCCATCATGAAGGCGCTGAAGAGCATCGTCAGCCCGCGGTGGCGCATCACCCACCCGAGCGAGTTCACATACCCGCGCTCGGACGCCTGATACAGGCGCTCCACCGACCGCCACTTGCCGTCATCACCGTGGCTGTGCCCTTCCCCGCCCTTGAGGAAGCGCGCCGCCAGCATCGGCGTGAGCGTCAGCGACACGAAACCGGAGACGAGAATGGACACGCCGATCGTGACCGCGAACTCGCGGAAGAGGCGGCCAACCAGCCCCGGCATGAACAGCAGCGGGATGAAGACGGCCACCAGCGACAGCGTCATGGAGAGAATCGTGAAGCTGATCTCCTTGGAGCCGTCGAGTGCCGCCTGCATCGGCTTCTTCCCCATCTCCGTGTGACGCACGATGTTCTCGAGCATCACGATGGCGTCGTCGACGACGAAGCCCACGGCCAGGGTCAGCGCCATGAGCGACAGGTTGTCGAGCGAGTAGTCCAGCATCCACATCACGCAGAACGTGCCCACGATGGAGAAGGGCAGCGCGAGTGACGGGATGATCGTGGCCCGGACGTTCCGAAGGAACAGGAAGATCACGAGCACCACGAGCGCGACGGTCAGCAGCAGCGTGAACTGCACGTCGTCGACCGAGTGCTGGATGCTTTCGGAGCGATCGAAGATCGTCTCGACCTGCACGCTCGGCGGCAGCTGCGGCAGCAGCTTCTCCATTTCGGCCTTCACACCGTTCGCCGTGGCGACGGTGTTCACGCCCGGCTGACGGATGATGGAGAGCGAGATGTTCGAGCGACCGTTGAGTTCCGACATGCCGCGCATCTGCTGCAGGCCGTCGAAGACGTTGCCCAGGTCGCCAAGCCGCACCGGGTTGCCGTTGCGGTACGCCACGACGAGCTGTCGGAACTCGGCCGCGTTCTTGAGCTGCCCGCTCGCCTGCAGTGTGAACGACTGATTGGCGCCCATCAGCACGCCGGCCGGCTGGTTCGAGTTGCCGGTGTTGATGGCCTGCTGCACTTCGTCGATACCGATGCCGCGCTGCTGCAGCGCCGCCGGATCGAGCTGCACGCGCACGGCGTACTTGGCCGAGCCGAACACCTGCACCTGCGCCACACCGCTCACGGTGCTGAGACGTTGCCCGATGAAGGTTTCGGCGAACTCGTTCAGCTCCGTGCGCGAGAGCACGTCGGAGTTGAGCGAGTACATCATGATGGGCGCGTCGGCCGCGTTCGCCTTGTTGTACGACGGCGGATTGATGCCCTGCGGCAGCTGTCGTAGCGTCTTGGAAATGGCCGACTGCACGTCGGCCGCCGCCTTGTCGATGTCCCGATCGAGGTTGAACTGGATCGTGACGTTCGTGCTTCCCTGCGAGCTCGACGACGTGATGTTGTCGATGCCCGAGATGGTGGAGAACTGCTGCTCGAGCGGCGTGGCCACCGACGTCGCCATGACCTCGGGGCTCGCGCCTGGCAGGCCGGCCGACACCGTGATCGTGGGATAGTCGATCGTGGGCAGGTCGCTCACCGCCAGGCTGCGGTAGGCCACGAAGCCGAACACGAGAATGCCGATCATGACCAGCGTGGTCATGACCGGCCGCTGAATCCAGATCGCGCTGAGATTGACGCCCGACTCCGACTCGGCGGTGCCCGGCTTCACCACATCACTCATGGGGTTCCTCCTCCGCGACGCCCACCACGTCCACCATTCCCACCGTTCCCGCTGTCCATCTTGCCGCCGTCCATCTTGCCGCCGTCCATCTTGCCGCCGTTCAAGCTTCCGCCGTCCAAGCTTCCGCCTTCACCGCTTCCCGAAGTCGAAGCCCCCGTCGAAGCCCCCGCCCCGTTCCGTCCTCCACGTCCACCCCGCCCGCCGCGACCACCGCCCGCGACCGCCGAGCGCAGCTGGACGGTCGCGCCGTCGCGCAGCTTCTGCTGGCCTTCGACGATCACCGACTCGCCCCCGACCAGACCACTGTCGATCTTCACCAGCTCACCGAACTGGCGCCCGACCTTCACTGGCGTGCGGACCGCCTTTCCGTCCTGCATCAGGTACACGAAAGTGTTCGTGCCCGACTGCACCACGGACTCCTGCGGCAGCGTCACCACGTCCTGCTCCACCGCGAGTTCGAGCGCGACCTGCACGAACTGGCCCGGCCACAGGGCGCGGTCCTCATTGGGCACACGTGCCTTGAGCAGCACCGACCCACTCGCGCGATCGATCTGATTGTCCACGAAGGCGAGCGTCGCCTTGATGACATTCACCGAGTCGCCACTGCGCGTGAGCTTGACCGGCAACGGCTTGTCGACCCCGGCCCGCTTGCGGAGTTCCTCGAAGTCGCGCTCCTGCACCGGAAAACGCACGAGCACCGGACGCAGTTCGTTGATGGTGACCAGCTGATCGGTCGAGGCGCGCACCAGCGCGCCGAGGCGGAAGTTGATCTGCCCCGTGCGACCGGCGATGGGTGCGCGCACCGTCGTGTTCTCGAGGTCGAACCGCGCGCGGCTGATCAGCGCCTTGTCGGCCGCAACCGTCGCGCCGAGCGCGG
>JBDHVK010000086.1:0-16187 GCA_039809645.1 Gemmatimonas sp. | reverse complement strand
GCACCTTGGGCAGCGCCTTCAGGATCTGCTGTTCGGCGCTGTACAGGTCACGCAGTTTCTCGAGGTAGAGTTCGTGCAGGCTCTCGAGCTCCATGATGGGCTCCGTGTGATGAGATTGTGATAGGTCCAACAGGCGACGGCCCGCAGCGGTGCAACGAGCGCGCCACTCACTTGCGCTTCGCGGGTGGTTCATCCGGCGGCCCTTGCCACGGCATGCTCGGCGAGCCCATGCTGCCGCTCCGTCCGCCACCACCGTACTGATCGCCGCCGGTATTGCCCGACCGGTCGCGCGCGGGGCCGAGATCATTGCCGCGCGAATAGGAACCCCATTTCGGCGCGTCGGTACGGCGGTTCGGGCCGCGCGGCTGACCCTGCTGGTCTTGCTGGCTCTGCTGGCCCTGCTGGCCGACGTTCTGCTCATCGCGACCAGGATCGCGATCCTCTCGTGCTCGTCGTTCGGGCTTTCGTGCCATCGGCCACCTCCCCTGCGGTGATGGGGTGATGTGCACGGGGTGCGCACACCGGTGGGCCGCCCCCCATCAAGTCGTGTGCCGATCGACAACGATCCGGTGACGGCGGCCATCACCGAATCACGGACTCAGCGATGCGGCCATGGCACCCCGCTTGCCCCCTCATGCTGATCCGTGAGTCGCGTCGCGTCCGACGCGTCACAGGTTCGTTCATTCAGCGGGGCTTCTTTCGTGACGACATCCATTGCCGATGTGATCAGCGCCCGTCCCTTGATGGTGCACAGCCATCTGCGTTGGGACTTCGTGTGGCAGCGGCCACAGCAACTGCTTTCGCGCTTCGCACGCACGCGCGACGTGCTCTTCATCGAAGAGCCGATCTTTCTGGACGACGCCGTGCGGCCGTCACTGGAAGTCACCGAACCGCATGCGGGTGTGCATCGCGTGATTCCGCGCCTGCCCGCCGCCTTCAGCGACAGCGAAGCCGCCGCAACGGTCGCGATCCGGGCGCAGCTGCTGGAGCTCATCGGTCCCACCGGGGCATTGGCGCACCGCTTTCATGCGCCGGTCCAGTGGTTCTACACGCCCATGCCCGCTCCTGCGATGCTGGGCGTGTTTGACGAGGTGGCCGTGGTCTACGATTGCATGGACGAACTGGCGCAGTTCCGCTTTGCGCCCACCGAACTCGTGCAACGCGAGCGCTATCTGCTCGCCCGCGCCGATGTCGTCTTCGCCGGCGGCCGCGCCCTCGCCGAAAGCAAGGCGCGATTTCACGACAACGTCCACTTCTTCGGCTGTGGCGTCGACGCCGCCCACTTCGCCGCGGCGCGTGAGTCGGAGACCGAAGTGCCGGCCGCGCTCGCCGCGCTGCCGCGCCCCGTGGCGGGCTATATCGGCGTCATCGACGAACGGCTGGATTATGCCCTCCTGGCCACGCTCGCGGAGCAACTGCCGGACGTGACCTTCGCCATGGTCGGCCCCGTCGTGAAGGTGGATCCGCGCGAGCTCCCCCGTCGCGACAACATCCACTACTTCGGGCAGCAGGCGTACGATGTGCTTCCCGCGTTCATGAAGGGCTTCGACGTGTGCCTGATGCCGTTCGCGCTCAACCGCGCGACGGAATACATCAATCCCACCAAGACTCTCGAGTACATGGCGGCCGGCAAGCCGATCGTGTCGACGCCGATTCCGGATGTCCTGCGCAACTTCGTGCCCATCGTCGAGGTGGCCGACACCGCGAATGCCTATGCGACCGCGGTGCGCCGCGCGCTCACGGAACCGGACCTCGCGCGCCGGGAGGCCGGCATCGCCCGCGCGCAACAATCCTCGTGGGAGCAGATCACCGTCGACATGTCACGACTGATGGAGGGGGCCGCGGTCACGCGGCAGCGCCGACGCCAGCCCGGTCTGACGTCGGGCGCGACGACCACGCGCTCGGAGCGTGGAGTCCGGCGCGCGCCGTGAGGCGCCGCGCGGAACCTCGCAGGAGTGGGATCGTGAGCGGAGCGATGGGAGGAGTGGGGGTAACGACGCCACTCGAGCTGTGGGGTGGCGTCGAATGCACGATCAATCGGGTCGGTGACCGATACCGGGACCAATTGGCGCTCGTCGGACACTACACGCGAGCGGAAGCCGACGTCGATCGCATAGCCGCCCTCGGCGTGCGCGCCGTGCGATGGCCGATCCTGTGGGAGCGGCACCATGGCCCGCACGCGTCGGCGGCCTGGGCGCACACCGACCGCATGCTCGCCCGGTGGCGACAGCACGGCGTGCGCGTCATCGCCGGGCTGCTGCATCATGGCAGCGGCCCGCCACACGCCGCACTCACCGATCCAACGTTCCCCGAGCAGCTCGCCGCGTTCGCCCACGACGTGGTCACTCGCTATCCGTGGATCGATGCCTGGACGCCGGTGAATGAACCGCTCACGACCGCGCGCTTCGCGGGGTTGTACGGGCTGTGGTATCCGCACGCCCGCCATGACCGGGCCTTTGTCGTGGCGCTCGTGCAGCAAGTGCATGCGACGCAACGCGCGATGCAGGTCATTCGCGCGGTGCAGCCGGAGGCACAGCTGGTGGCGACGGAGGACTTGGGCTACTCGCACGCCAACGCCGCGCTGCGCTATCAGGCCGCCTTCGAGAACGAGCGTCGGTGGCTGACCTGGGATCTCCTGCTTGGGCACGTGCAGCGCGGACACCCGTTGTGGAACTATCTCGTGCGGAGTGGTCCCGTACGTCGGGTCCTCGACGCCATCGCCGATCACGCCAGCGACGCCACCTGCCGACCCGCGCTGCTGGGCATCAATCACTACGTCACGAGCGAGCGATTCCTCGACGAAGCGCTGCACTGCCATCCCCCACACACGCACGGCGGCAATCGATGGCACCGCTATGCCGATGTCGAGGCTGTGCGCGTGCTGCGCGACGGCCCGGTCGGTCCCGCTCGGCTCCTTCTGCAGGCCTGGCAGCGCTATGGTCTGCCGCTCGCCGTGACCGAGGCGCACATCGGCTGCACCCGGGAGCAACAGCTGCAGTGGGTGCGGTACCTGTGGCGCAGCGCTGAGAAGGCGCGCGCCGACGGCGCCGATGTTCGCGCGGTCACGGCGTGGGCGTTGCTCGGCAGCTTTGACTGGCGCTCGCTGCTGACGCGCGAAGATCACGCCTACGAAAGCGGTGCGTGGGACGTGCGCGCGCCGACGCCCCGCGCCACGGCGCTGGTGCCGGTCCTGACGGCGCTGGCAAGCGGCGCGGAGCCCGCGCATCCGGTGCTCGCGGCCGAGCCGTGGTGGATGCGCCCCGATCGACTCGCGTATCCTCCGCGCCGCGGCACCCTGGCGCTCGATGCGCAACGGAATCCGCCGCTCGGTGGCGCGCCCACCCACCCCGTGCGCCCCCTGCTGATTCTTGGCGCGGGTGGCACGCTTGGCGTCGCCATGCGGCGTCTCGCGCGTGAGCGCGGTCTCCCCTGCGTCGCCTACTCGCGACGCGACGTGGATATCGCCGACGCCGCGGCGGTTCGTCGGGCCTTCGATGCGGCGCACCCCTGGGCGGTGGTGAACGCCGCCGGCTGGGTGCGCGTGGACGACGCCGAACACGAGCACGACGCCTGTCGACGCGCCAATGTCGTGGGCGCCGAGACGGTGGCGCGCCTTGCGGCCGAACGCGCGCTGCCGCTGTGCACCTTCTCGTCCGATCTGGTCTTCGGATCGACCGCGATCCGGCCGTTCGTGGAGTCGGATCTCCCCGCGCCGCGCAGCGTCTACGGTCACTCCAAGCGCGATGCGGAGTTGCGCGTGCTGGCCCGCCACGACGGGGCGCTGGTTGTTCGCACGAGTGCGTTCTTCGGCGACTGGGATGACGCCAACTTCGTCACCTGCACGCTGGCGGCGCTGGCGCGCGGGCGCGACGTGCTCGCTCCCGATGATGCCGTGGTATCGCCCACGTATGTCACCGATCTCGCGCATGCCTGCCTCGACCTCCTGACCGATGGCGCGCACGGCGTCTGGCATCTGGCCAACGTAGGGGCGTGCACCTGGCTCGAGCTCGCCCAGCGCGCCGCCGACATCGCCGGGCTCGACGCCTCGCGGCTGCAGCGCTGCAGCAGTCGCGACATCGGCTGGGTGGCGCCGCGGCCCGCCTACAGCGTCCTCGGCAGCGAACGCGCCACACTGCTCGCCCCGCTCGACGATGCGCTCGCCCGTCATCTGCATGCCCGCGCATGGGAACGCCTGGCACGACGGCTGACCACGACGCCTTCAGCGAGCCCCCGAGTCTCTCACGCCTGTCCATCATGACGCCGCCACCTTCCGCTTCACCCGCCGGCGCCGCGCGCGCCGGCGTCGACGCCCCACGCATTGTCATCATTGGCGCGGGCCCGACGGGCCTCGCCGCCGGATATCGCCTCAAGGAACTGGGCGTGACCAACTTCACGATGCTCGAGGCCCGCCGCGACGTTGGCGGCCTCGCCTCGTCGGAGCGCAGCGCCAATGGCTTCACGTACGACATCGGGGGACACGTCCTCTTCTCGCACTATCCCTACTTCGATGCGCTCTTCGATCGGCTCATGGGCGACGAGTATCAGGAACTCGTGCGCGAAGCCTGGGTGTGGATGTGCGATCGGTTCCTGCCCTATCCCTTTCAGAACAACATCCGCCACCTCCCGCGCGAGGTGGTGCTCGAATGCCTGCTCGGGTTGATCGACGCGCAGCGGCAGCCGCTCGATCTGGCGCAGGTGCACCACTTCGCCGAGCTGATCGGACGACAGTTCGGACGCGGTATCGCGAAGCACTTCATGCTGCCGTACAACTTCAAGGTGTGGGCGTATCCGGCCGCCACGATGAACAAGGAGTGGATCGGCGAGCGCGTGAGCATCCCGTCCATCGAGCGCGTGCTCGGCAACGTGGTACTGGATCGCGACGACGCCGGCTGGGGTCCCAACAACACCTTCAAGTATCCCCGCTACGGCGGTACCGGCGGGCTCTTCAACCGCATGCGCCCCTTCGTGGCCGATCAGCTACGGCTCGAGGCCCGCGTGACGGCCGTCGACCTCGATCGCCGGGAGGTGGTCCTCGAGGACGGTGCGCGCGTGCCGTACGATATCCTCCTGAACACCACCCCACTCGATCAGCTCGTGGCCCACCTCGAGTCTGCGCGCTCGGATCGCATCCCCGACACCGTACGCGAGCAGGCCGCCCGGCTTCGCCACTCGAGCTCCTACATCGTGGGGGTCGGCGTGAATCAGCCATCGCCCTCCACCAAATGCTGGATGTACTTCCCCGAGGTCGACTGCCCGTTCTATCGGGTCACCTACCTGTCGAACTACTCGCCCGACGTCGTCCCCGACGCGACACGGCAGTACTCGCTGCTCGCCGAGATCTCCCGCTCGCCGGTCAAGCCGGTCGACGGCAGTCGCGTGGTGGAGGACACGATCCGCGGCATGATCAATACGCGCCTGCTGACCGAACGCGACCAGGACGACATCGTCGACACGCACGTCATCGAGCGTGAATACACCTATCCCACCCCCGGTCTCGAACGCGACGCCGCGCTGGCCACGCTCCTGCCCTGGCTCGAGACGCAACACATCTACTCCCGGGGACGCTTCGGCGCCTGGCGCTACGAAGTCGGCAACATGGACCACTCCGTCGCGCAGGGCGTGGAGTGGGTCGACCGCATCATCCTGGGCGATCGGGAGAACGAACTGACCTACCAGGCGAAGCGGGGCTGTTAGGTCCAGGACCGAGGTGGCCACGCATCACGCAGAAACGCACGGTTCTCTCCGAGCAGCAGAGAGCACCGTGCGTTTCCGTGCCGTGCGTGGCGGTTCTTCTTCGGTCCGGCAATGCGAAACCTGGCCTACGCGTTTCGCAGATCCCGCCGCGCGAGCAGCTTCTGCAGCGACTGCCGGTGGAGCCCCAGCGCCCGGGCGGTGCGCGCGATGTTGCCGCCGTTCCGCGCCAGGGCCGCACTCAGGAACGCGCGATCGAACTCCCGCAGCGCGCGTTCGCGCGCTTCCACAAAGGGCAGGTCGGCACTCTGCTCGATGATCGAGAGCGGCATCGCCACCTTCTGATGCGTCAGTCCCGCCGGCAGGTCACACGCCGCGATCTCGGCGCCGTCACACATCACCAACGCCCCTTCGATCACGTTGCGCAGCTCGCGCACGTTGCCCGGCCAGTCGTACTGCAGCAGGATCTCACGTGCATCCTCACCGATGGCGCGTGGCGGCAGGCCGTGACGCTCGGCGAACACCGACAGGAAGTGGGACGCAAGCAGTGGCAAGTCCGCCTTGCGATCGCGAAGCGGCGGCAACGCGAGCGAGATGACCTTGAGACGATAGAGCAGGTCCTCGCGGAAGCGCCCATCGATCACCATCTCGTCGAGCGGGCGATTCGTTGCCGCGATCACGCGCACATCGACGCGGGTCGAGCGGGTGCCGCCCACCCGCATCACTTCGCCGTTCTCGAGCGCACGAAGCACCTTCGCCTGCGCGAGCGGTCCCAGATCCCCGATCTCGTCAAGGAACAGCGTGCCACCGTGCGCCGCCTCGAACAGACCACCCCGATCCTTCACGGCACCCGTGAACGCGCCACGCGTGTGGCCGAACAGCTCGCTCTCCACGAGCTCCGACGGCAGCGCCGAGCAGTTGAGCGCCACGAACGGCTTGTTGCGACGCGAACTCTCCTCGTGCAGCGCGCGCGCGACCAGCTCCTTGCCGGTGCCGCTTTCGCCAGTGACGAGCACCGTCACATCGGTGCGCCCCACACGCGAGATCATGCGGAAGACATCACGCATGACCGGCGTGCTGCCGTACATGCCGCGGAACTCCGTGACCTCGTCGTCGCGATCGGCCGTCGGAAGCTGCTCGCGCACCACCTGCATCGACTCGGCGCGGCGCAGGAACGCTGACACCTCGTGGGTATCCACCGGAGCAGCGCTCAGGAAGTCCACCGCCCCGTGATCGGCGGCCAGCTGCGCGGCGCGATGCGCCTCGGCATCCGAGAGCAACGCGGTCAGCAGCGTCGGATGCGCGTCGCGCAGGGCCGACAACAGCGCCAACCCGGCGTCCTCCGGAAGCTGCGCGTCACTCACCACCAGATCCACCTCGGCCGGCGCAATCATCTCCACGACACCGGTGGTGGTGGTGGCGTGAAGGACTTCGCGCCCTTCCGCTTCCAGCGTGGCGCGCAGCGCATCATGGGCCTCACCGTTCTGCGTCACCAGCAGCACACGCGATACCGTGCGCGGCGTGGTCGCAGCGGCGCTGCTCGCCACGAGTCGACCCGACCGGTCCCGCTGCGCACCAGAACGCACCGGGATGGGGCTCATGGGCTGGCGTCCCACCGGCGGGGACGGCAATTCGGCGGTGTACAGAGCGGCGTTGCTCATATCCGAGTGCAGTGGAAGCGTGGAAAACACAAAAGGCGCGAGACCGCTCCCGCGTGGGAGCCTGTCTGCGCGCCTTCGACTGCCGGGACCAGGTCCCGTCCGCCAAGGGAGATATGTCGTTCGGACCGTCGCGCTGATGGTGCTTGGCAGCGGTCCGTGACGCAACATTGCGTCGGTCAGGCACCGCCGCAAGAGCCTCCGTCCCGCAAATGTGTCGCACGTCGCGGAGGTGTGGATGGAATGTTAAGAACGCGTCCCACTCGGGCGAGCTGTTACACCAGCGGCCTACACGTGTTTGAGCAACAATTCCAACTTGTGCCGTAAATCCCCGAGCGTCTTCGACTTGAACGCCCCCTTGGTTTCCTCGAGCACGGCAATCGTTTCTTCCACGGCTGACTGCAGTTGGGCCCCGCGCGGACAGTTGATCAGCTGACAGGGGTGGGCCTGCACCGTGGGCTGCCCCGCGAGCGCCCGCCCGAGCTGCTCCAGATCCGTGAGCGAACCCATCACGTTTCGGAGCGTCAGGGCCAGAAACATGTCCACGCCCGTGCGACCATCTGCCGCCCGCGCCTCCCCGCTCGGCGTGACCACCGGCAGCGCGGGGGGCTCGAGCTGCTCGCGATACTCGCGCAGCCGCGCCTCCGCGCTCTGCATCGCCTGGTACGAGCGGAAGCGCGCCACCGCCGCCGACACCCGCTTGAGCAGCTCGGGGAAGTGCACCGGCTTGACCATATACGCGGCCACCGGAAGCTCGATCGAGGCGACCGCCGAGCGGACGGATGGAAAGCCGGTGATGATGATGATGGGCAGGCCCCCGCTGATGCTCGCGACCTGCTGCACCAGATCGAGGTCCGCGTTCCCCGGCATCTCGAGATCGGTGATGAGCAGGTCGTAGGGTTCGGCCGCGATCGCGGCGAGCGCCCCCTGCGCATCTTCCACGGTCTCCACCGTGAACCCCTCGCGCCGCAGCAGCTCGGCCGTCGAGGTCAGGAAAGTCGGCTCATCGTCGGCGATGAGGATGCGGCCGCGACTCATCGCAACGCTCCAGTATCCAGAGGGGTCATCGGGAGACGGACTTCGAATTCACTGCCGCCCTGCGGTCGGCTTCGCACCTCGATTCGACCGCCAACGGCGAGCACCGATTGCCGCACAAGCGCCAATCCAATGCCCATACCACCGGTCTTCATTGTTCGGTCCTTGGTGCTGAAGAATGGATCGAAAATGCGCTCGCGAATGGCCGGCGGGATGCCTGGTCCCTCGTCGGCCACGGTGAGCACGCAGTCGTCCCCGTCCAGCCACGCGCGCAGCTCGATCGTCCCTTGGGGTGGCGAGACGTCCACGGCGTTCTGAACCAGGTTGTACAGCGTCTGACGCAGCAGCGCGTCCGGCACCGGCACCATCGACGGCGCGTGCGACACATCGGTCACGATGCGGACCTGCCGGGCACGGTTCACCTGTTCGAGGAAGCTCACCGCATCGCTGATCGCAATCATCACGGACGCCTGCCGGGTCATCAGGGCATCCGGGCGGTACGTCTCGTACAGTTGGCGCGTCACCGCCGCAATGCGGCCGATCTCACGCTCGATCGCACCCACGAACCGGTAGTGTGGATGATCCGTGGGAATCGCGCCGCGGATCAGCAGGAAGGCGTTCTGAATGCCCGCCAGCGGATTGTTGATCTCATGCGCCACACGCGCCGCCAACTGGCCCATGGTCGTGAGCGTGCTGATCTCGCGCAGCGACTCCTCAGCCCGTTTGCGTATCGTGAGGTCGCGCCCTTCGGCCAGCACCTGCACCACACGTTCTTCCACGTCGCGAATCGGCTTGAGTGAGAAGTCCACCGTGGTCGGTCGGTCCCGGTTCTCACTCAGCTCCACCTCGAAACGCTGGATCTCGCCACCGCGCGCGCGCACGAAGCGCTCCTGCACCCGCTCCGCCATTTCCGGATCGTGCGCCCACCACGGTGCCAACGCGAAGGCGCGACTTGGCAGCGCCTCGGGCGAGAGGCCGGCGAGCCTGCCAGCCGCCTCGTTCGCCTCGAGAATCGTGCCATCCAGGTCGAGCAGCAGCTGCACCTGGTACGCCGTCTCGAACATCACCCGGAATCGTCGTTCACTCTCCTCGAGCGCCGCCTCGGCGCGCAGTCGCTCCGTGACGTCGGCGGAAATGCCGAGCATGCGGATGGGCCGACCGGCCTCATCCCGCTCCACCAGCCGCCCCCGGTCCATCAGCATGTGCCACGTGCCGTCACCGGCACGCACGCGGTACTCGAGTTCGATCGCATCCGTGTCGCCCGCCAGATGTCGGTCGATCGCCTCCGACACCCGCGGGACATCATCCGGATGAATGAGCGCCATCCACGCCGAGAACCCGCGCTCCAATACGGACACGTCGATCTGCAGCGAGCGCAGCAGGGTAGCGCTGCGATGGGTGCTGTTCGTGCGCACATCCAGCTCCCAAATGCCACTCGTGGCCCGTTCAAGCGCCTCCTGCATGCGCGTGATCCCCTCCGCCCGGGCCTGCTGCCAGATGCGCCGCTGCAGCCACAGCGTCATCGCGAGCAACCCCGCGACTGCGAAGCCGAGGGCCAGTACGACGTCCGGCAGCGGCGAGCGCGGTTCCGGCAGCGCGCCCGACATCGTGACCTGAAGCATCCGCGTGCCCACACGGATCGGTCGAGTCAGCGCGTCCTCGCGTAAGCGACCCAGCGAGAGCACCGTGGAGTCGCCGTCCACCGCACGGATGGCCACCGCCGGACGCGCATCGGCGGCGAACAGGCGCAACAGCTTTTGCTCGTCGACGATGGCGAACAGGTGGGTGGCTCCGTGCACTGGCGACGGCACAGGCGACCAGAGTACCACCTGCCAAGGACCATCCAGCGCGGCGGCGTGATGGTCGGCGCTCGTGTCATCCGGGGTCGCACCCGCCGGCGCGCGACGGATGAAACGGCGGAGCGACGCGACACCGGCGGGATCGAGTGCCGAGTCGGCGGGCACGTCGGGCACCGTGCGCAACACGCGGCCCTCGGCATCCGTCCATACCAATCGGGCAAGTCCATCCGTTTCCCCGATCAGCCGTCGCAGCGTCGTTTCCCACACCGGATCGTTCACCTGCGTCGACGACGCGAGGTAGATCGCGGTCCGTCCCAATGCCCGGTTCACCGCGCCATATTGGCGCTGGACTGCGCGTTCGAGCGCGGCAATGGAGATCGCATCGCGACTGCGCGCCTGCGCCTCTTCGCGGGCGTTGAGCGCCTGCCAGAGCACCAGCACGACGAGCGCCGTGCTCACGCCGGCCAGCACCGGTGCCCAACGCGGAGGCGCGAGGGTGCGACGCTCGCGTAGCGTGGCCCGCTGCAGCAGCGCGCCGCCCAGGCACATCGCGGCCAGCAACCCATGCACAGGCGCCTGCAGCATGGGGTAGGCGCTCACCTCCAGCAGACCGGCCAGCTGCGACATGAAGAGCACGCCCGCCATCGCCAGCTGCGTCGCGGCCAGCGCACCGACCATCAGCAGTTTGCGATCGGACTGGCGATCCGACAGCAGCAGCAACAGCGCGCAGTTGCCGAGCAGATACAGCACGCCGATCGACAACGGGATCGCGCGGGTTGCGGCCCGAAAAGGCAGGCCCACGCGCGCCGCCGCCCAGCTGTCGAACGGGAGCGCGATGCCCAATGCCGCGGCGCCGATCCCCACCGCGGCCGCGAGCATGGCGGCCCACGCGAGGCCGCGCGCCAGCGAGCGATGGCCTCGCAGCTTGGTGAGCATCGCCAGCGCGCTGAGCGGAATCATCACCGTGCCCCACGCCCGCGCCGGCGCGAACGTCGCCAGCGGCTGCACCAGCCATCGCACGCCCCAGATCCATCCAACCAGACTCGGCAGCGGCGTGAGCAGCGCAATGAGCGCGAGCGCGCGCGCCAAGGCGGGTGTGCTCACCGGCTGATCGGGTCGCGCGCGGTCATTCGGATACATACGACTGGCATTCTCGGGAGGCTGACCGGCACGCGCTAGGTGCAGCCAAGAGGCTGCTCAGGTTTCCCCGAGACGAAGCCACCGTCGGACGAGCGGCGGCTCGAATGCGCGAAGGCCCGCGAGCAAGGTTTCGGGCGTGGCCGCGCGCACGAGCCAGTCGCGCGGCGTGCCACGCAGGAATCCTTCGCCGGCCACGTGATCCAGCAGCTGTTCGAGCGGCCCCCAGAAGCCATCGGTGTCGAGCAGTCCGACCGGCTTGCGATGCACCCCGAGCTGCGCCCATGTCCACGTCTCGAAAAACTCCTCGAGCGTGCCGATGCCGCCGGGCATGGTAATGAACGCGTCCGCCAGGTCGGCGATCAGCGCCTTGCGCTCGTGCATGGAGTCCACGACATGCAGGGCGGTGATGCCCTGATGGGCGACTTCGCGTTGCACGAGGCCGTGGGGCATCACCCCGATCACTTCGCCACCGGCCGCCATCGCCGCATCGGCCAGCGCACCCATCAGTCCCACGCGACCGCCGCCGTACACGACGCTCAACCCCTCGCGAGCCAGCAGGGTGCCCATCGCCCGTGCCGCGTCGAGATAGGCGGGACGCGCGCCGTCGTTGGACGCGCAGTACACCGCAATGCGTTGCCACTGCGCCGGCGTGCGCAGCGGCGTCGATGTCGGGCTCGTGGTCATGCGGGGAAGTTAGCCGTCAGCGGCGACGTCGGCCGTGCGAGCAATCGCGCCCGACGGGCCGCCCCCCACAGCATCGGCGCCGCCAGGAGCGGACCTGCACAGGCGATCACCGTCAGCCATACCCCCACGGCGCCGTGCTGCATGGGCACGCGATGCTGCCACGCCTCCCAGAGCGTCGTTGCCGCGTCGAGCGTGACCGCCGCCGCCACTCCCGTCGCCCACCGGGAAACGGCGCGGCGATTCCCCACGCCGTGCTCCCCGCTCCGTGTCCGCAGCGTGCGCAGCGCCAGGAGCAGCAGCGCATCGAACACGACCCACCCCGTTTGCACGGCTCGCGACGGAAACCACGGCGTCGTGGGCGCGAGCGCCAACAGCACCGTCCACGGGAGCAGGAGCCACTCGAGCGCATGCAGCACGGGGGTGGGGCCACGCCAGATCGTGCGCACCCCGAAGCGCACGAACGATCCCCCCGCAAAGGCACGCAGGCCATCGAGCATCGCGCGCCAGCCCGAGTCCTGCTGCGCCCAGGCGAGGTAGATCGGTTCCCAATGCTGAGGACGCAGCTTGTGCTTGAACTGCGAAAGGCCGGCAAAGTTGAAGAGCGGACGCGACCAGCGACGCACCCGCGCCAGCATCGGATCGATCGGTCCGTGCAACGGCGCGAGCCCCAATGTGGCCCACGACACCCCTTCCGCCGCGAGCGCACGCATCGCCGCATCCACGAGCAGCTCGGCCGTGCCATTGGGTGCGTCCGGATCGCGAAGCAGATGCTCGAAGAGCCATCCCGGACGCGCCGGCAACGGCGCCAGTGAGAGCACCCCCACGAGCGTCTCGCCCTGCCGCGCGAGCCACGTCCGGCGCTCCAGCGCGCCCTCGGTGAGCGCCTGGGTCACCAGGAATCCCATCGGCGGCATGCTGCGCGTGGCGCGCCAGCGCGCCTGCAAGGCACCGAGCGCCCGCTCAAAGGCAGGTGAGGTGAGACGCGCCGCATCGACCGCCTCGATCACCACCTGCTTCGCGCGGGCGCGACGGACCTGTTCCCGCAGCGACTTGTGCGCGCGCATGACGCGGTCCCACTCCCGCGGATCCCACACTGGCTGCTCACCGATCAGGCGGCGCGCCAGCCGCGGCGATTGGGCAAGGCGGCCCTCCGTCGCGAAGAACGACGGGCGCCGCCCCGCCGCGCGCTGCGCCGCCATGAACGCCTCGGCCACCGGCACCAGCGCCTCCTCGTCGGCCAGCGGCTCCCCCGCTGATACGGCAGCGCCACGCACGGCGGCAAACGCCACGAGGGCGGATGCGCCGCCGTCGGCGGGCGCGCTGGGTCGCTCGTGGTGATACCACACCTCGAGCTCGGGGCCGAGTGCGCGAAAGGCAGTACTGCTGCGCCCATGACGCAGCACGAGCGCCAGACGCCGCTTCGCGCTAGCTTCGCTGTCAGCGCGGCGCGCTGCGTCGTGCGTCACCCGTATGCTCCCGTCTCGACGCGATCAGGATTGGCGATGGCTCCTACGCACGATTTCCCCACGCTCAGCATCGTAGACCACCCGCTCGTTCGTCACAAGCTGACCCTGCTCCGCGATCGGGCAACGCCGACCAAGCAGTTCAAGGAGTTGGTGGACGAGATCGCCATGCTGATGGCCTACGAAGCCACGCGTGACCTCGTGCTCGAGCCCGTGGGAGTCGAGTCGCCGCTCGAACATACGACCGGGTGGGCGGTTCGCGGCAAGAAGCTCACGCTCGTGCCCATCCTGCGCGCCGGCCTCGGCATGGTGGAGGGCATCCTGCGCCTGATGCCCTCGGCGCGCGTCGGGCACATCGGACTCTACCGCGACCACGATACACTCGAACCGGTGGACTATTACTTCAAGGTCCCCGGCGATGTGAGCGAACGCGACTTCCTGCTCCTCGACCCCATGCTCGCCACCGGCGGCAGCGCCGCCGCTGCCGTGAGTTCACTCAAGCGTGCGGGCGCAAGTCGCATCCGGTTTCTCTGCCTCGTCGCCGCCCCCGAAGGCGTCGCGCGTCTCAGTCGCGAACACCCCGACGTCCCGATCCTCGCCGCGAGTCTCGACCGCGAGCTCAATGAGCACGGGTACATCCTGCCCGGCCTCGGCGACGCCGGCGACCGCCTCTTCGGCACGCGCTGATCCCGTAGTTCCCGCGAGACGTATACGCCCGTCGTCTGCGCCCCACGTCTGCGCCCCACGTATGCGCTCCACGTATGCGCTCCACGTATGCGCTCCACGTCTGCGCCCCACGTCTGCGCCCCACGTCTGCGCCGTTCGCCGCTAAGAAAACCACTCCCGCGGCGCCGTCTTCTGCTGACACGCCGCCTCGAGCACCCACGCCTGCCCCTCCGGCTCGGTCACTTCGGTCGGCACCAGATCGAACCACGTCTGCGCCTGCGCCTCGTCACCCACGCGGCGCCACAGCTCGCCGATCAGATACGTGATGACCGCGCGCTCCTCCGGCGGCACGCCATCGAACGCCGCGAGCGCCTCCGCAAAGCGCCACGCCGCATGGCGGCGAAAGTAGCGTTCCGCTTCGGTATCGCCCTCGTCCACACAGCACCACGCCGCACGCAGGTACAGGTCGGCGAGATAGCGCGGATCACTGCCCTGCCACGCCGCCACCTTCGCCGCATGCTCGTACTTGAGGGACCCCGACGGCAGGGAGTGCGTCAGCGACGGCGCGAGCTCGGACCACACGAGCTCCTTGATCCACGCGGTCAGTTCGACCGCGTCACCGAAATCGCGTGTCACGCCGGCATAGCCGCAGTGCGTGCACAGATGCACGAAATACGGTAGCGGCTGCATCCCCGCCGCCCGCTCGTGGAAGTCGGTCCGCTTGCCGCCGAAGCCATTCGTGGCCACGACGGTCTGCGAGCGGAATTCGCGCTCGCACACGGGGCAGGTCAGTTCGATGAGGTGCAGGGTCGTCATGGTGCGTCGGGACACGGTGATGGGAAAGAGTTTCGGCACCCGGTCGCCCCGGCTTGAACATCCCCCATCCGCCCGCGCGAAATCGCGCCTTGTTGCCCCCCCGATCGCGGGCTAACTTGCCGCGTCGATGTTGATCAATCTCGTCCCAGACTTTCTCGCCGTCCTTGACGCCGATGATCGCCAGGCTGCGTACCTGGCGTACTTCGAGCGTCACAAGGCGCTGCTCACGGCGTACTGGGAGAACTACGTGCTGGAGCCGTCGGGCCCGCACTTCGAGGAAGTCGTGCGCGCCACCGTCGCCGCCGACCGGAGCGACCTGCGCGCCCTCCTGGCCACCACCGACGTCGTCGCCCTCGCGCGCCAGACCGAGGACAAGGTGCGCGTGCTGCTCGACATCGACGTGGCCTACGACATCGTGGTCATGGTCGGCGTCGGCGCGGCGAACGCCGGCGAGCTCGTCGTCGACGGGCGCGGCATCGCGTTCGTCTGCCTCGAGCACTTCACCGGCGTTGCGAATCCCGACACGCAGGGGCTCGGGCTCGATCCGGAGCTGATCCCCCTCTGGCTCGCCCACGAGATCGCCCACGTCGTGCGCTACACCTCGCCGGCAAGTCGCAGCAGCATGCGCGAACTCGTGCTCGACGCTGGCGGCAACTACTCCTACTGGGAGACCGGTCGCCTCGCCACGCTGCGCGAATTGCTCGTGAACGAAGGGCTCGCGGTGCACGTGTCACGGGCCATCAGCCCTGGCCACGCCGCCTGGGAGTATTTCGGCTTCGCCCGACGTCAGTACGCGCGCATTCGCGAAGTCGAACCCGTGCTCACGCGGGCCGCCAGCGCCGACTTCGAGCGCGCCGCCCTCGGCCTCCGCCTCCGCTACCTCTCCGGTGGCATGAGTGACGATGCCCGCACGGTGGAGCGCGTGGTCCTCCCCGAGCGCGCCGGCTACTTCCTCGGCGCCCGCATGGTCGAAGCCGCCATCAACGCCCGCGGCTTCGCGTGGTCCGTGCGCGCCAACGCCTTCGAACTCGCCGCCGCCGCCGACCCCGTCGCCGAGCGCCCGCGATTGACGGTCGTGTCCTGAACAGTATCCACGGCGTCGGACGGACCGCTGAAACTGATCACACAGCAGCTGTCTTGAAAATCAAGTCGGCTGCAGGACGGCCATGTGGTGGGTTGCGTCCCACGGCGTGGCCGTTCGCATCATCTGGTTGAGGATGGTGAGGAGTTTGTGC
>JBDHVK010000085.1:0-16472 GCA_039809645.1 Gemmatimonas sp. | reverse complement strand
GGGCCGGAGCACTATGGGCGCGAGCCGGCCAACGTGGCGTGGAGTGCCGACGGACAGTGGATCTACTTCCAGTGGGCGCCGGCGGGCGCGCCGTATGATGCGCCGATGCGCCCATATCGCGTGCGCGCCGTGGCCGGTGCGACGCCGGAGGTCGTGAGCGACGCGCACATGGACAGCGTGGCCGTATCGATCGCCGACGGCGGCGTGCTCGACAAGCTGCGCGCGCGCCGCGCACTCGCGGTGCGTGGCGATCTCTATCTCGTCACGGTCAAGACCGGCGCCGTGCGACGCCTGACGCAGACGAACGCGTTCGAAAGCGATCCGCGCTTCACCGCCGACGACCGGGGGCTGGTGTTCGTGCGCGACGGCAACGCGTTCGTGCTGGATCTGACCAACGGCGACTTGCGCCAACTCACCGACGTGCGCGATGGACCGGCTCCGCGCGACGACGTGGCCCGCGCGGCGGGGATGCGCGGCGCGCTCGAGCGGCAGCAGCGTGAGCTCTTCGACGTGATTCGCGATCGCGTTGCCGCCGACTCGGTGCAGCGCGCACAGCGCGCGGATGCGCAGGGGCGCGCGATGCCCGTGACCTACATCCCGACCGGCGAGCGCGTCACCGGACTCAGCGTGTCGCCGACGCTGCGCTTCGCCATTGTGACCACCATCGCGGGCGCCGGCGGATTCGGCGGTGGTGGCGGCCGCGGCGGCGCGCCGGTTTCGCAGGGTGGTCAGGGTTCCGCGCAGGGCGGCGGCAATGCCGCCCGCAACACGATTGTGCCGAACTACGTCACCACCAGCGGCTTCACCGAAGACATCAACGGCCGCACGAAGGTCGGCGATGTCACCGGACGCTCCCGCGTATATCGGCTGGAGCTCGCCACGGCCAAGCTCACGCCGCTCACGGTGACGGGCGAAACAGACCGCGCCCTTTCGCAGGCGCGCGTGTCCGGCTGGAGCCCTGACGGGGCAACGGCGCTGGTGGCGTCGTCCACACCCGACTTCAAGTACCGGTTCGTCAGCACGGCTGGCGAGAGCGGCGCCGCGAAGGTCGTGCATGCGCTCCGCGACAGCGCCTGGGTGGGTGGACCATGTGCGCAGTGCATGGGCTGGCTTCCCACGGGCCGCGTCTGGTACGCGAGCGAAGTGAGCGGGTACGCGCATCTCTACTCCGCCAACGCCGACGGCTCCGACACCAAGGCGCTCACCAGTGGCAATTGGGAAGTGGAGCGTGCCGATCTGGCCGACGACGGCACCTGGTTTCTGTTGCACACGAGCGAGGAGTCGCCCTTCGTACGTCATGCATACCGCATGGCGAGCACCGGCGGTCCGCGCACGAGGTTGACGCGCGAACATGGCGGGCACACCATCACGCTGAGCCCCGACGGCAAGCGCGTCGCCGACGTGTACTCCGCGTCCAACCTGCCACCGGAGCTCTACGTCGCGGCTGCCGATGGCAGCGCGATGACGCGCCTCACCACCTCGACGAGCCCCGAGTTCCGCTCCCGCAATTGGCTCAAGCCGAGCATCGTGAAGATTCCGGCGAGCGACGGCGTGCAGGTCCCCGCGCGCATCTACAGGCCGGCCGACCTGGGCGCGCAGCCCAATGGCGCGGCGGTGATCTTCGTACACGGTGCCGGCTACATGCACAACGTGCACGACTTCTGGAGCTCGTACTCGCGCGAGTACCTCTTCAATCAGTATCTGGCGAGCAAGGGCTACGTGGTGCTCGACGTGGACTACCGGGCGAGTGCCGGCTATGGGCGCGATTGGCGCACCGCGATCTATCGCTGGATGGGCGGTCGCGACTTGCAGGACGAGGTGGACGCCTCGCGCTACCTGCAGAAGGAGTTCGGCATCCCCGCCGAACGCATCGGCCTGTACGGTGGCAGCTACGGCGGCTTCATGACGCTCATGGCGCTTTTCACCGCGCCGAAGGAGTTCGGCGCCGGCGCGGCACTCCGCAGCGTGACCGACTGGGCGCACTACAACCACGGCTACACAGGCGCGATTCTCAACCTGCCGCAGGATGACTCACTCGCCTACCGGCGCTCCTCGCCGATCTTCTTTGCCGAAGGGCTCGAGGATCCCCTGCTGATGGCGCACGGCATGATCGACACGAATGTGCACTTCCAGGACATCGTGCGGCTCACGCAGCGTTTCATCGAACTCGGCAAGACGGGATGGGATCTGGCCGTCTATCCCGTGGAAGACCATGGCTTCGTGCGACCGGATTCCTGGACGGACGAATACCGGCGCATCTTCGATCTGTTCGAGCGCACGATCGGGCCGAACGGGTCCAAAGTCCGCCGGTAGGAGCGCAGCGAGCGGGGAGAAGCGGACAGGCGCTTCTCCCTTTTCGCTGCGGGATCAGTTCCGGCGATCGATCGGCACGCTCGCCATCCAGAGCGATGCCCCCAGCGCGAGCGCGGCGCCCACGCCAAACGCCGTCGCCGAACTCCAATGCTCCCAGACGGCGCCAAAGAGCACACTGGCGGGCAATGCCGCGGCGCCGATGAGACCCTGATACCAGCCAAAGGCAGTGCCGCGCTGCGGCGGACTGACCACATCGGCGATCAGTGCCTTCTCGGTCCCCTCGGTCAGGCCGAAGACCACCCCGTAGATCGCGAAAAGCGCCCACGCATGCCAGGTGGTGCTCGCGAGCGCGAAGCCGGCGTACACGAGAGCGTACAGCAACCACCCGCTCACGATCAGCGGCTTGCGGCCGATCCGATCACTCAACGCGCCGCCGGGCGTGCTCGACGCGCTCTTGACCACATGAAGCGCCACCCAGAGGAGCGGGATCAGCGGCGTCGGCACGCCCAGCTGGCCGGCGCGGAGCAGCAGGAATGCATCGGTCGAATTGCCCAGCGTGAAGAGCACGACGGGCATCACGACGCTCCAGAACCGGCGTGGAAGCCGCTCCCGGGGTGCGGATGCAGCCACCGGCGCGTGGGTGTACTCGCGGCGCGGTACGGAATCGGTCACGAAGACCAGCGCGACCAACACAGCGAGCACGCCAGGCACAGCCGCGACCCAGAACACCTGCCGCACCGGCAGCTGCCACCAGTTCAGACAGGCAAGTGCGATCAGCGGCCCGATCACGGCGCCCGCGTGGTCCGAGGCCCGATGGAAACCGAATGCCCGTCCGCGATGGGCCGGTTTGGTGGACTCGGCGATGAGCGCATCGCGCGGCGCGCCGCGAATCCCCTTGCCGACGCGGTCCGTGAGACGGATCATGAGGACCTGCCCGCCAGACTGCGCCACGGCGACCAGGGGACGGACCAGCGACGCGATGGTGTAGCCGGCCACGATCAGCGGCTTGCGCCGCGACACGCGGTCTGACCACCATCCGCTGGCGAGTTTGAGCAGCGACGCCACCGCCTCGGCGGCCCCCTCGATCACTCCGACCATCTGTACCGACGTGCCCAGCGTCCCCACCAAGAAGAGCGGCAGCAGCGGGGCGATGATCTCGCTCGAGGCGTCGGTGAGCAGGCTCACCGCCGAGAGCGCGAGCACATTCCGCGATGGTCGCCAGGGCTTGGGTGGAGTGTGCGATGACATCTGAGTTGATGCGGGGAGCCGATCCGGAATGGCAGGCCACGCTGTTCCGCGTGTGGCGCAAACGGCGGTCGTGGGTGCTCGACGAGCAGGTGGCGCTGGCCGACGTGCCCGCCCCCACCGGAAAGGAAAGCGGTCGGGCCGATCACCTGCAACGGCGCCTCGGGCACATTACCGGGCTCGGCGTGACCCGTGACGCCGTGGGGAATGTCTGTGCCGTGGTGGAGCCGCCGGGTACGTCCCCGCACGCCAGCGCACCGCTGGTGTGTCTTGCCCATCTCGACACGGTCTATGCGTCGGGCATGCCCACGCCGATGCATCGCACGGGGTTGCACGTGCGCGGCGCCGGCATCGGCGACAACGGTCGCGGGCTCGCGGTCCTGCTGTCGCTGGCGCACGCGCTGCAGGCGCCGTCCATTCGGCAGCGACTCCAGCGCCCGGTGCATCTGGTGGCGACGGTGGGCGAAGAGGGGGAAGGCAACCTGCGCGGCGCGCGTTACTGGTTCGACCGCGCCGCCGAGTCAGGGGTGACGCCCTGCGCCGCGATCGCGATCGACGGTCCTGGTGATGAGGCGATCATCCACCACGCGGTTGGCTCGCGCCGTCTCCGCATTGCGCTGCGCGGTCCTGGCGGACACAGCTGGGTGCAGCAGCAGGTCGCCAATCCGCTGCACGCGCTCGGCGGTCTCCTCACCGCGATCGGGGCGCTGCACGCGGAAGCGCAACGCCGTCAGCACGAACGTACGACGGTGCAAGTGACCCGCATGCACGGCGGCGAGTGCCTCACGGCGATCCCGCGCGAAGGATGGATTGACGTCGACCTGCGGTCGTCTTCGGAGTTGGCGCTGACGCGCGTGCAGCAGGAGCTGGTGCGCCTCGCCCACGCGAACGCCACCGGCCTGTCAGTCTCCCTCACGGCGCTCGGGGAGCGACCGGCGGGCTCACTTCCGCCCGATCACGCCCTCGTGCGCCTCGCCACCGCGTGCACCGAACGCGTTGGCCGTGCCCCACGCGCAGCAATCGCCTCCACCGACGCAAACGTCCCCCTCGCTCGCGGCATTCCGGCCCTCGCCATTGGTGCCGGTGGCACCGGCGGCGGCGCGCATACCGACGCCGAGTGGTACTCCGACGAGCACGCCGACGTGGGACTCGAGCGCGTACTTCGGCTGGTGGTCGCGCTGGCAACGTCGACACGGTCATCACCGGATCGCGAGCGCTAGTCGGGAAGGACCTCGAACGCCGGCGGCGACGGGCGGGTGACGAAGAACAGAGCGCGCTGCGAGGCACTCGGATGGGTGCGGAGGTACTTCTCGCGCCAGCGGGCAGCGAACTTGTCGGCGTCCTCGGTTCGGATCATCGCCCAGACGCTGCCCCCGAAGCCGGCACCGAAGGCACTGGCGGCGTCGGCGCCGAGGTCGCGGGCGTATCGCTGCAGATGCACCGTTTCGGCGATCTGATTCTCGAGCGCCCGTTCGGCGCCGGCCTGCGAGCGATCGACAAGGGCGCCGAACGCCGCGATGTCGCCCCGATCGAGGGCATCCGCGGCCGATGGCACCAGCACGAATGTCTCCTCGAAGAACTGATCGAGACGCGCATTGAGATGCGCGGTGGAGAAGTCGGCGCCTCCAGCGGCGTTGACCGCGGCGCGCAACGCGTCGGGGACGTCGTCGGGTGTCGTACCGCCGGAAGCCGCGAGGAACGCCTCGCGCAGCGTGCGCGCCGGCGGTCCTCCGTGCTGGTTCCACGCGTCCACGATGCGATGCGCGGTGCGGGCCACGCGATTGTAGCGCTCCCTGGCGGCGCCCGTCTTGGCGGCCACCACGCCGCTCACACCAACCACGAACGCATGGTCGGCCGGCCAGGGCGCACTGCGCTCGTATCGGACCGGCGCCCACGAGAACACGTCGAGGCGACCCTGATCACTGCAGAGGATGGCGGTCTGGTCCTGCGCCCCACCCAGCGTCCCGACGCCCTTCTCGCCACCGAGGACTCCGTAGTCGTTGCCGTTCTCGAGCGCCCCCACATAGCCGGCGAGCGCCGCACGATCGACAATGGCCTGATGCCACAACGGATGTTCGTCGAGACTCGAGATCGCGGTGAAGGCGAGGGTGAGACCCACCGTGAGCGCGCTCGAACTCGACACACCGGCGGCCGGCGGCAGGTTGCTCGCCAACGCCACATCCATCCCCTGCACACCCTCACCGAAGTTGCGCACGAGTCGATTGATCACCGTGCGCGGATAGACCGCCCAGGGGATGCTGCCCTTCGACGGCTGCACGAGCGACAACTGCAGCGCCTCGCGCCGGCGCGCGTCGCGCAAGACCACCGTGCGGTCGTCGCGCAGGCGCGCCACGACGGCAATTCCGCGCTCCACCGTGCACAGCAGTGAGCGGCCACCGGCGTAGTCCACATGCTTGCCGAGTACTTCGATGCGGCCCGGCACGATCCATGTGCGTCGCTCGGTGGCGGGAACGCCGGCGTCGTCGAGCGCGCCATGCGCCTCGCCGGCGAGCGCCCGGTAGGCGTCGCGCACGGCCGGAGCGAATCCCGCACTCGCGAGCGGCAGACGGACCAGCGTCGGGCTGATCACAGGTGCGGCTCGATCGACGCGAGCCGCGACACCACGCCCGCGATATCCGTTCGACGGCTCAGGTCCAGCACCGGCGCCGCCAATCGCACCGCGCGAACCGGCACGCCCTCCCGCACCGCCATACCGACGGCTTCGGGAAGTTCCACTTCGCCGCGTACGCTTCGCGGGACATGCCGGCACGCCTCCACCAGCGCCGGCGTGATCGCCCACAGGTTCATCCCCACCCAGCGAGCCGCGTCACTCTCCAGATCGAGCGCCTCGCCCGGCTTCTCCACGATACTGGTGAGCATGCCGGAGGGATTCACACTCAGCACCGCGAAGGCGCGCACCCGCTCCGGGTCGATATTGCCGCTCTCGACCAGCGCCTGACGATCGAACGCAATGGTACCAGCGGTGTCTTCCGCCGCCAACAACCGGTAGGCCTCCACCGGATAGTAGTTGTCGGCATTCAGTACCAGAAAGGGATCGTCGCCGATATGCTCTGCCGCCACGACCACCGCGTTCGCCGTGCCGATGGGCTCCGGCTGAACCGCGAACTCGAGACGGACGCGATGCGTGGTGACAGCGCTCGTGAAATGCTCGCGAAGCACATCATGCGTGGGGCCGATCACGAGCACCACCCGTTCGATACCGGCGTCCGCCAACGCCGATATCACATACTCGAGAAACGGGCGCTTGATCGGAATCATCCCCTTCACGCCACTCGCCGCCACCTTCGCTTGTGTTTCGTCGAGCTGCGCCGTGTCATCGGCACGGCGCATGCGCGAGCCGAGCCCGGCAGCGAGGATGGCGGCAGTACGAATCATGGGGCAGCGATATGACTGGGCCCCTGCGGGGCGGTGGACGAGCGCCAGGCGCCGCGTGTGAAGTCGGGGAACTTCACAGGCGCGGAATCCTTCCTGAGCGAGAGCTCGCTCAGGGCAAACGGCACACTCCACGCCGCCGCGTCGTACACGTCGAAGTCCGGCGCCAGCCCCTGCCGCAGACACTGCACCAACCGATAGGCCATCACGAAGTCCATGCCGCCGTGGCCGCCGTTCTTCGCCTGATCGCCGATGGCGGTCCAGAGCGGGTGCTCGTACTTCGCCTTGAACTCGGAGAGTGGCGTCCACTTCTCACCACCAGCGGCCCCATCGATGTACAGGCGCGGCGGATAGTCGTTGAAGATCGCCTTGGAGCCCTGCAGGTTGTTCAGGCGCGAGTACGGACGCGGATTCACCACATCGTGCTGCAGCAGGATCGTGCGCCCTTTCGCCGTCTTGATCAGCGACGAGTTCATGTCACCGGCGACGTACTTCTCCTTCCACTTGGGGCTGTCCTTCGGCTCATGCGCCTCGCGCCACTCGCTGAGCCCGGCCTCGCCACTCGACATCGAGACCATGTACTCGAACTTGTCGCCGCGATGAATGCCGAGGTACTGCGCGACGGGCCCGAGCCCATGCGTGGGGTAGAAGTTCGCGTTGCGCTGCGTGTGCGGCAGGCGGCGCCAGAGGCCTTCGTCGCGATTCTCGAACAGGATCTCGCGCAGGTCGTGCAGATACGCCGCCTCGGCGTGGAGCAGCGTACCGAACACGCCTTCGCGCACCATGCGCAGCACCGTGAGTTCACTGTTGCCGTAGCAGCAGTTCTCCATCATGAGGCAGTGCTTGCGCGTCTTCTCCGATGTCTCGACGAGTTCCCAGCAATCGTCGAGGCTCATCGCGATCGGCACTTCGCTCGCCGCGTGCTTTCCGGCGCGCATCGCCGCCAGAACCACGGGCGTGTGGAAGGGCCAGGGCGTGGCGGTATACACGAAGTCGATGTCATCGCGCTTCACGAGGCGCTCGTAGTCTCGCTCGCCGTCGGTGTAGAGCTCCGGCGCCTTGCGTCCAGCCTTCACACACATCGCTGCGGCACGCTCGGCCTTGTCCTTCACGATGTCCGCCACCGCCACAATCTCGGTGCCCTCGATCGCCAGCAATTCGCTGAGCACGCTGCGACCGCGGAGCCCCGTGCCCACGATGGCGAAGCGCACCTTGTCGTGCTTCTCGAACGGCACGCCCAACATGGAACCATTGCCCGCAGCCACGGGTGGCGCGAGGTCCACGCGCCAGTCGTCGGTCGCCGCCAACAGACGTGCCGGCGACGCCGTGATGGCTGCCGCCGCCGCCGCGGCCGCCCCCGTCAGCAGATCACGGCGGGAGAGTTCGCTCATGCGTCCCCCCGCATCTCGGAGTGATCACCGATCGTCATGCGTCCCTTCACACCGTCCACCACGACGCTGTCACCGAGGAAGCAGTCGTGCAACGCACTGTTCGTGATGGTCACCTTCTCTCCGGCCACCGTGTCGCGCACGGTGCTGTGCCGCACCAGGCTGCCGGCGCCGAGCGAGACGTTGGGACCCACCGTCGCGTGCTCGATGGTGCAGCCGTCCTCGATGTAGACCGGCTCCACGATGGTGGCCCCCTCGCCGAGCTGTGCCGGCTTCCGGGCTCGCCCCTTCTCCAGCATCACCCGATTCGTATCGAGCAGCGTCTCCAGCTGACCCGCATCGTACCACCCCTCGACGTCCACGACTTTGATCTTGGCGCCCTTGTCGATCATGTACTGAAAGGCGTCGGTGAGATACCACTCGCCCTTGTTGGGCGGCGTTGTGAGCACGTGCGCGATGCCTTCGAGGAGCAGCTGCCAGTTCCGGATGTAGTAGAGACCGATATTCGCGCGCTTGGAGATCGGCTCCTTCGGCTTCTCGACGATCCTGGTCATGTGACCGTTGGCATCGGTCACCACCACGCCAAAGCGCTGATAGTCCTCGACTTCCTTGGTCCAGATGATGCCGTCGTCGGTGCTGTCCTTCACGATGCTGAGGTCGGCATCGAAGATCGTGTCGACGAAGATGATCAGTACCGGCGCGTCGATGTACGGCTTGGCAAGCGCCACCGCGCCGGCCGTACCGTCCTGCACCGCCTGCTCCACGAACACGCTCGGGATCGGATACGCGCCCTTCGCGTACGCCTCGACCTTCTCCTTGAGATGGCCCGTGATGTACACGACCTGCTCGATGTTGCCGAGCTTCTGCACGTCGTCCATCACGTAGCTCATGACCGGTCGCCCCGCGACCTTGAGCATCGGCTTGGGAACGACATGCGTGTGCGGGCGAAGCCGCGTGCCCTTTCCGGCGAGCGGGATGATGACCTTCATGGGGTTCCGAGTTGGGAGTGGTCGGTTCAGGGTCCGCGAGCCACGGAGGAAGGATCTCCCCAAGATGCAGAACGGCGACGCCCCTCGGGAGGGGCGTCGCCGTTTGGTTCGACCGCGGACTGCGACTCAGGGGTTGCTGGTGCCTTCGCGGCCGTACCGGTCCTTGATGCGCACCACGTCGTCGAGCTCAGGCGTGCTGGCTTCGAGAATGTCGCAGTCGGTGACGGCCTCGATGTAGTGAATCGTACCCGGCGTGATGCGAAAACTCTGGCCGGTGGTGAGGCGCTGGTCGCGGAGCTCGGTGTCGCCCGGCAGTTGCACCCAGTACTTCATCTCGCCCTGCAGCAGGTAGACTGTCTCGTCCTTGCGCTCGTGATACTGCACCGACAGCGCCTGCCCGGCGGTGACGTGCAGGATCTTTCCGACATAGCGATCCGTGTGCGCCCAGATGGTCTCATGCCCCCAGGGCTTCGGAACGTGACGGACTTCGACGCGACCGCTCATTGATCGACTCGTGAATAGGGCGGAAAAGAGACTGGCCTCCTAGGACGATACCCAGGAGGCCAGCGTCACGTCAGCGGGCGCGTGGCCCGGGAGCTCAGCGACCCGTGCTCATCCGGCGACGGAGCATCGACAACTTCCGGCGAACCGAACCGTCCATGACGGTATCTCCCATCCGCACCACGATTCCGCCAAGGATGGCCGGGTCGACGGCGACATGCGGCACCACCTGCTTGCCGACCACCGTCGACAGCTGCGCGGCGATCGAGCCGATCTCGGCCTCGCTCGCCGGCTTGGCAACCGTGACCTTGGCGTGCACGATGCCCTGCGAGGCGTCGAGCAGCGTCTCGTATTCCGAGGCGATCTGCGGCAGCAGCGCCTGGCGGCGATTCTTCACCAGCTGCTGCAGGAATCGCAGGAAGAGCTGCGGCACGCGGTCGCCGAGCGCCTTGCCGAGGACGATGGCCTTCTGTTCGCCGGCGATGCGCGGCGACTCGAGGAACTGCGCGAGCGTCGTGTCGGCCATGATCGCATCGGCGACCTGGCGGATCATGGCACCCCAGCCAGCCGCATCGTTCGCCTTGCGGGCGAGCGTCAGCAGCGTCTCGGCGTAGTTGCGGGCGACGGACTCGCCCTGCACTCCGGCCGACATCAGCCGTTCCCCTTGGTGCTGCTGAGCGAGGCGAGGAAGGACTCGACGATCTGGCGGTTGCCCGCCGAATCGAGGTTCTGTTCGATCACGCGCGAGGCACCGGCGATCGCGAGGTCAACCGCTTCCTTGCGCAGGTCGGCGATGGCGGCGGCCTTCTCGCCTTCGATGGCGCGGCGGGCCTGCTCGATCATCTCTTCCTGCTGGTGCTTCGTCTGCGCCAGCATGTCGCTGCGCATCTTCTCGGCCGTCGCGCGGCTCTCGGCGATGATCTGCTGCGCATCGCTGCGGGCCTGCTCGAGCTGCGCGCGCTGCTGCGCGAGGAGCTGCTCGGTTTCGGCGCGATCGCGCTTGGCGCCGGCAATGGCGTCCTCGAGCGCCTTCTCGCGCGCCTCGACGGCGGCGAAGAGCGGCTTGAACGCGAACTTCGCGAGCACGGTGAAGAGCAGCACGAAGATGATCAGCGTCCAGAACATCACGCCGACGTTCGGGTCCAGCAGACTGCCGCCCGAGCCGCCCTCAGAGGCGAACGCCGGTGCGGCGGTGACCATCAGGGCAGCGGCAACGGCGCCGAGGCGGCGGCCGGTGCGACGGAGATATGCGAGCATGGAAGAGTCCACGAAGAATAGAGGGTGCGGCGGGGCATCGGCGATGGCGCGCCGATGCCCCACGCGCGAACACATCAGAACGTGATCTTGCTCTGGATCTGGAAGCCGATCACGACGCCGAACAGCGCGGCGCCTTCGATGAGGGCGGCCAGGATGAGCGCGGCCGTCTGGATCTTGCCCGCGACTTCCGGCTGACGCGCCATGCCTTCCACGGCCGAGCCGCCAATGCGGCCGATGCCCATGCCCGCACCGATCACGCCGCCGGCAGCGGCGATACCAGCACCGACCATCGCCATGCCCTTCGGATCCTGCACCACCGGAGCGGCGGCCTGGAGGAGACCCATGATTTCCATCGTATTACTCCGAGTACGTAGTCGTTGAGATGCTGCGCTCCCGACGGACACTCCGGTCCGCATGTCCCGTCAGTGAGCGAGGCGAGCGCCAGGACTCAACGGGTTTCGCCGGTCGCTCGACCGGCTACTGGCACCGACGCACGGGAGTGGCGCGGCGGTGTCCTGCAACGACAGCGGCCAAGCGGCCTAGTGGTGCGCTTCCCGGATCTGGCCAATGAACACGCTGGCGAGCAGCGTGAAGATGAAGGCCTGCAGGAAGGCGACGAACAGTTCGAGCATGCTGATCGCGGTGGCCATGAGGACCGGCACCGGCGTGATCACCCAGCTCTTGAAGGTGAAGATGAGCCCCATGAGCGCGAGCAGCACGATGTGCCCGGCGGTCATGTTCGCGAACAGACGGATCGTGAGCGCGAACGGCTTGGAGATCTTGCCCACCATTTCGACCGGCGACATCACGAAGAACATGACGACGCGCATGACGAGGGGGAGCTCCTTGTTCCAGTAGAAGATCGTGCTGAGGTAGCCGAGCCCGTTGGCGCGAATGCCGGCCACTTCGACGACGATGGCGGTGATGATGGCCAGCGTGGCGGTCACCGACACGTTGCCGGTCGCGGTGGCGCCCCACGGCAGCATGCCGAAGAGATTCATCACCAGAATGAAGAAGAACAGCGTCAGCGCGAACGGCACGAACGCTTCGCCGTGGTGGCCGACATTCGGCAGGACCACTTCATTGCGGAGATAGAGCGCCATCGCCTCGATCGCGCCGGCGAAGCCCTTCGTGTGGCCGATCGTGTCGTGCTGCCGCTTGGACGTGTTCGATGCGATGATGAGCACCAGCGCGACGATCAGGGCGGCCAGACCCATGAACACGACGTGCTTCGTGGGCGAGATGTCCACTTCCATGGATCCGATGTGGATCGGCGCCCACCGCGGCAACTCGACTTCCTTGGCCAGGTGCGCGTTCGGCCACGGGATCTCGAGATGATGACTGTCGGTGATGTGCGGCGTGATGATGTCGACCGGGCCTTCGACCTGCGGCACGCTGTGCTCGGCGGCGACGGCACCCTCGTGCTCCTGCGCGCGCAGCGACAGCGGCGCAGCGGTGAGCACGGCAAATCCGGCGATCATGGCAAACGACCGCGTGAGCGATCGGGAAAGCGAACGGAGCATCGACTGCATCCGAGAGGGGCGGTTAACCAACGTTCAGAAAAATCGGCTCGATGACAGTCGAGACGAAGAAGAAAAGCACCAGCGACAGCAGCGCCGGCCCCGACACGAGGCCAAACGCCTTGATCCCCAGAAAGGCCCAGAAGGCGACCACGGCGAACCGCAGCACCACGCCGAGCCCCCACGCCGCAACGACTTGCTGCCGCGCGACCAGTCGCGCGATCGCAAACGTCACCACCTGCACCGCCATCGCGAGCCAGGCGCTCGCCTGAATGGCAGCGCCGGATGCGACATCGGTCCACACGAACCGCTGCAACACGAACGACGTCGCGAGCACGAGTACCGCCTGTGCCGCCGCAAACGCCAACACGGCGAGCGCGAAGCCCCGGATCCGATTCGGTGCCGCCGGTTGCTGCGCGTTGGTCATGCGGGCGGGTGCGAGTCGTGATCCGAATCCTGCGATGGCGGCGTCTCGTTGCTCGTCGCCATCAGGCGCCGGTAGCTCGAGTAGAACACGCCTCCACCTCCTACGAATACGCCGCCCAGCAGAAAGAGCGGCGCGGTGTCCAGCCGACGGTCGAGCCAGTTGCCGGCATAGACGAAGACGATGATGGCCACACACAACTGCATCCCGAGGCCCGCGAGGGCCCACGGACTGACCTCGCCCGTTGGCTTGGAATCACGCGCCGGCTGGTGTGGCTTTTCTGCCATTCGGGGGCGGAAGCTACCCGCTTGTGAAATTTTTCGCAAGCGAACTTTTTGACCGAAACCGAACAAATACCGCATCCGCGAAACGCGAGGAAAATCCAACCCCCACTATCACTTAGCCCGTAAATCAGTGCTTGACAGCCCGCTCATCCGTTGATAACGTGGCCTCGTATCGAATTGTGACCGTTGATCGTCCAACTCCATGTCGGCGTTATGGATTGGCTCGGCGCCGATACCACCCGTTCCACACCCCATTTCCCCTGATGCTTTCACGCATCACTGTTCCGTTGGTGGCCGCGGCCATCCTGGTGTTCGCCTGCGGTCCCCGCACGCCGAACCCGGTCGCCAGCGTCCGTCCCAAGACGGGCGCGGACAGAGGGGTGACGTCCCACGTCATGGTCGACACGGCGCAAGGGACCGTCCGCTTCGCCATCGAGGTGACCAACGACTCGCGCAAGCGGGTCGAGCTCGCCTTCCCCGACGGACAGACGCACGACTTCACCGTGCTCGACGCGCAGGGGCGCGAAGTGTGGAAGTGGAGCAAGGATCGCATGTTCACCTCGGCCATGCAGAATCGCCTCCTCGATGCGCACGACGCGATTGTCTACGCCGAGCGGTGGACGCCGACGTCGCGCGGCCGATTTACGCTCGTGGCGCAACTGCACAGCGAGAATTTCCCGGTCCAGCAGCGCGTGGAATTTGCCCTGCCCTGAGCGCCCACGCGGCGCCGCCGGTGCTTCACGCGTACATTTCCATCTGATCGGCAACGGACGCCCGAGGGCGTCCGTTAGTGTTTGCGGACGCGCCGCTGCGGCGCCCGCCCTCTGACCCTGTGCCCGGCCCTTTGTGACTTCATCTCCCGCCGTGAACGACCTTGAGATGCTGGAGCGTCTTGCGCAGGCGCGCAAAGACCTCGCGAAAATGATCGCGCAACGCATCGTCGGTCAGGCGCATATCGTCGACGATCTCGTCACCGCGTTGCTTGCCGGTGGCCACGCGGTGCTGATCGGTGTGCCTGGTCTGGCCAAGACGCTGCTCGTGCAGACGGTGGCGCAGACGCTCGATCTCTCCTTCTCGCGCGTGCAATTCACGCCCGACCTCATGCCGAGCGACATCACCGGCACCGAGCTGATGGAAGAGGAGAGCGGCACCGGGCGTCGCGCCTTCCGCTTCGCGCCGGGCCCCGTCTTCGGCAACATGGTGCTCGCCGACGAAATCAATCGCGCGCCGCCAAAGACGCAGGCCGCGCTGCTGCAGGCCATGCAGGAGCGTACGGTCACCGTGGCCGGCCAGACGTACGACCTGCCCCGCCCGTTCTTCGTGCTCGCCACGCAGAATCCGGTCGAGCAGGAAGGCACGTACTCGCTGCCGGAAGCGCAGCTCGACCGATTCATGTTCGAGCTCAACATCGGCTATCCGACGCGCGCGGAGGAGGAGCAGATCGTGCTCTCGACCACCGGCGACAAGGAAGGGGTCATCACGCCCGTGCTCACGGGCGAGCAGCTCCAGGAGCTGCAGCGCCTCGTGCGCCGACTGCCGGCGCCGCCGAGCCTCGTGACCTACGCGGTGAGTGTCGTGCGCGCGACGCGTCCGGAGAATCCGGAGGCGTCGGCCAAGGTGAAGCAGTACGTGTCGTGGGGCGCCGGTCCGCGTGCGTCGCAGTATCTGATCCTCGGCGCGAAGGCGCGGGCGGCGATGGATGGCCGCGCGATGCCTGACATCGACGACATTCGCAGCGTGGCGAAGGCCGTGTTGCGCCACCGGCTCGTGGTGAACTTCCAGGCGGAGGCCGACGGCATCCCGAAGGAATCGCTGATCGAGCTGCCCTGACGTACTCGGCGGCGGTGAAACGGGGCGCTTCTCATGCGAGAGGCGCCCCGTTCGTCGTCATGCCGGTGCGGTGATGCTGCGGGGCGCCGGGCGGAGGGCGTAAGATTGAAATGACGCCGCGGTGACGCGGCCCGGGAGTTTCGAGGCACCGCGGCTGGTTCCCCGGTGGTCTCCCTCGCTCCCGACAGATCATGGCCCGCTCTCGCTCCCGGATGCGCCCGAAGACGGTCGCCCACACGTTCGCTCCCCATCCTGGTCCGCGTGAGCCCGCGCTCGCGCACCGCGAGGGGCTTCCGTTGCTGCGCATGCAGACGCTGGGCGCCGCCCGCCTGCAGCTCGGCTACCACCAGCTCGGACTGCAGGCGGGGATGCTGTTCCCGCTGGTCCTGCGCCTGGTCTACACGCCCGGGCTGGCGGTGCCTCGCGAGACCCTGTTGCGCGAGCTGTGGCCGCGGCACGAAGACGAGCGACGCCGCGGCAACCTTCGGCAGTTGCTGTACAAGCTGCGCACCATGGGGCTCAACGTGGCCATGGAAGGCGAGAAGGTGCAGCTCGACCGCGAGCAGCTGTTGCCGATGTTCTGCGTCGACCGCACGATCCCGCTGTTCGAGCGCGACATCATTCGCGGTGTCGAGCCGCTGGGGCCCTTCGTCCCCGGGTTCGTGCCCGCCAGCGAGGAGCTGGAGGAGTGGCTCGATCAGACGCGGGCGTCGGTGCACGCCGACATTCGGCGCGTGCTGGTCGAGCAGTTGCGCGGACGTCGGGAGCGGGCCGACTGGAGCGGCGCGGAAGTGATCTCCCGCTGGTTGCTGCCGTTCGATCCGCTGAATGAAGACGCCACGCTGACGATGGCCGAATGCGCGATGCTGAACGGATCGAAGGCGGAAGCGGTGGCGATTCTCGATCGCTACCTCGCCGAGCTCGGCCCCAACGCGGGCGACATTCGCCTGCCGGCGACGCAGCTCCGCAAGCGATTCACCGACCCGAGCGCGAAGCGGCGCCCCTCGCTCGCGATCACCGAGCGGCACTTCGTGGGTCGGCAACAGGAGCTCGCGGATCTGACGCTCGCGCTGCGGCGCGCGCGCTGGCACGACGGGAGCGCGATCCTGCTGCACGGACCGCCAGGGATCGGCAAGACGCGCGTGCTCACGGAGCTGTGCAAGGTTGCGCAGATCGAGGGGTATCGAGAGGTGCATCTCGAATGTCGCGAGACCGACCAGCGCCGCCCGCTCGGCGTGTTCCTGGACGTGATCCCTGAGCTCCTGGGCTATCCGGGAGCGCTGGGGTGTTCGCCGGAGAGTTTGGCAGTGTTGCGGCGGATTGCTCCG
>JBDHVK010000084.1:0-16712 GCA_039809645.1 Gemmatimonas sp. | reverse complement strand
CGGCGTGCGAGTCGGCGCGCAGGCGCTCGCCGCGGGGCTGATCGGCGGGCGGCGGCGCGTCCGGCGGCGGCGCCGCGGGCACCGCCCGGTGGATGATCGCGTCGACGACGCAGCGGCGCCGGATGCGGAACGCGACTAAACGTCCCCACTGGTCGCGGTGGCTGTCGCTGCTGCTGGTGGGAGTCGGCGTGGTGGCGTTCCCCCGAAGTGTCTGGGCATGGACCCCAGGGACGCACGTCTTTCTGGGTGAAGCGATCCTTCGCAATCTCGGGTTGCTTCCGGGCAGCATCGCCGAACTGCTGGCGGCGTTTCCCGCCAACTTCCTGTACGGATCGATCGCCGCCGACACCAGCATCGCGAAGAAGTACGCCGAAGTCGGCCGTCATTGTCATTCGTGGCGGGTCGGGCTCGAAATCCACGACGAAGCGAAGCCGCCGGCGCTGCGCGCGTTCGCCCTCGGCTATCTGTCGCATCTCGCCGCTGACGTGGTGGCGCACAACTTCTTCGTTCCCCGGCAGCTGGCGGTCACCTCGAGCACCACGGCGCTCGGCCACAGCTACTGGGAGAGCCGCATCGACACGCACATCGGCGATCCGTGGCCGCGCAAGGCGCGTGAACTGCTCTTCCTCGACCACTCGGCCGCCGATCAGCATCTCGATCGCATCCTGAGCCCGACCCTGTTCGGCACCCCGACCAATCGCCGCATCTTTCGCGGCATGGTGTACGTGACCGACACGGAATCCTGGCAGCGGATTTTCCAGCTGATTTCGGAGAACAGCCGCTGGGATCTGAGTGACGCCGAAGTCGGACGATATCTCGCCCGCTCCTTCGACTACATCGTGGACCTGTTTCAGCAGTGGGATCACAGCGAACCGTTCCGCTTTGACCCCTCGGGTGACGAGCCGTTGCGGCAGGCGAAAAAGGTGCGCCGCACGGCGCGCCGCCAGGGTGGCGACGTCCGGGCGGCGCTCGAGGCCGATCGCATGTTCGGCATGCCGGTGACGCCGCTGACGCACGCGGCCTCGCTCGACACGCCGTTGTTCCTGCCGCGCCTACCCCGCGCGTGACGCGAGCAGCTGGTTGACCTTTCTGGGGTCGGCGGCGCCACCCGACTTCTTCATCACAAGTCCGACCAGCACGCCCTGCAGCTTCTTCTCGCCCCCGACGAAGCGCGCGGCTTCGGCCGGATTCTCGGCGAAGACGGCGTCGATCCAGTCCACGAGGGCGCTGTCGTCCTTGACCTGCAGCAGACCGGCGCGCGTGGCGAGTTCGAGTGGTTCCGCATCCTCCTGCTCGAGCATCGTGAAGAGCTGACGGGCCGCCGTGTTGGAGACGTCGCCGGCAGCTTCGAGCTTGATGAGCGCGCCGAGCCGTGCGACGCTCACCGGATGCGCATCGAGCGCCACACCGCTCGCGTTGATGGCGGCGAGCACCGTCCCCAGGAGCCAATTGGCGGCACGACGCGGATCACCGCTTGCGGCCACGATGGCTTCATAGCGATCGGCGAGGGCGCGTGACGCGACCAGCTGCTCGACTTCCCCGTCGCCCAGTCCGTACTGCGCCGCAAACCGGGCGCGCTTGGCGTTTGGCAACTCCGGCAGGGCGGCCTGCTGCGCGGCGATGTAGTCCGCGGTGAGCCGCAGCGGTGGCAAGTCGGGCTCGGGGAAGTAGCGATAGTCGTGGCTGCCTTCCTTGCTCCGCGCCGGCCGGACCTGATTCTTCTTGTCATCGTACAGCATGGTCTGCTGCTCGATGGTACCGCCGGCTTCCAGCACCTCGACCTGCCGCGCGAACTCGATCTCCACGGCCTTCTCGACGGCGGAGAATGAATTGACGTTCTTGATCTCCGTCTTGGTCCCGAGCGTTTCGCTGCCGCGCGGGCGAATCGAGATGTTGACATCGACGCGGAGTGACCCCTCCTCCATGTTGGCGTCAGAGACGTCCGCGTATTCGAGGATCTGTTTCATGCGGCGCGCGTAGGCGCCGGCTTCGGCGGCCGATCGGATGTCCGGCTCGGACACGATCTCGACGAGCGGCGTGCCCGCTCGGTTCAAGTCGATGGCCGACCAGTCCGCGAAGCGGTCATGGACCGACTTCCCCGCATCCTCCTCCATGTGCACGCGGTGCACCCGGATCGCGTGCGGAGTGCCATCGGGGCGCGACCCGATGACGACGGCCCCATCGGTCGCCAACGGCCGATCGAACTGCGAAATCTGATAACCCTTCGGCAGGTCGGGATAGAAGTAGTTCTTGCGCGCGAAGACCGATGCCTCGTGCACGGTGCAGCCCAGTGCGAGCGACGCCCGCGTGGCCAACTCGACGGCGTGCGCGTTCAGCACCGGCAGTGCGCCCGGCAGCCCCAGGCACACCGGGCACGTATTCGCGTTGGGCGCATCGCCGAAGGATGTGGCGCAGCCGCAGAAGATCTTGCTGCGGGTCTTGAGCTGACAATGGACCTCGAGGCCGATCACCAGCTCCCAGTTCGTGGCACTCACTGGTGGGCCTCCACGCCGAGTGCCTGCTCCAGGGCCGCGGCCGCGCGCACCATGGTGGGCTCGGCGAAGTGCGGAGCCATGAGCTGCCCACCAACCGGGAGACCATCGAGGCGCCCGATGGGGAGCGACATGGCCGGAATGCCGGCGAGGTTGGCGGTCACGGTGAAGATGTCGCTGAGGTACATCTCGTACGGGTCGGAGACCGCGCCAATGCGGAAGGCCGGCGAAGGCGCGGTTGGCGTGAAGAGCAGATCGACGCCGCTCGCGAAGACCTGCGCGAACTCCTGCGTGATGAGCGAACGCACGGCCTGCGCGCGACGGTAGTAGGCGTCGTAGTACCCAGCACTGAGCACGTAGGTGCCGAGCAGGATGCGCCGCGTCACTTCGCTGCCGAATCCGTGTGAGCGCGTGGCCTCGTACATGGTGCGCAGGTCGTGCCCCGCGCCGCGCACGCCGTACCGGACCCCGTCGTAGCGCGCGAGATTGCTCGACGCTTCGGCCGGCGCGAGGATGTAGTAGACCGGAATTGCCAGATCGGTGCTTGGCAGCGACACGTCGCGAACCTCGGCCCCCAGTGCGCGATAGCGATCGAGCGCGCGCTCGCAGTGCGCCGCGATCCGGGCATCAAGCGACGCCGGGAAGTACTCGCGCGGCTTGCCGATCACGAGCCCGGTGAGCGGACGATCGCCGTCGAGCTGCGGCTGCATGCGCGGCACGGCGCGATCGGCGCTCGTGCTGTCGAAGGGATCATGACCGGCGATCACCTCGAGACCGAGCGCCGCCTCCGGTACGGAGGCACCAAAGACGCCGACGTGGTCGAGCGAGGAGGCATAGGCCACGAGTCCGTAGCGGCTGACGCGCCCATACGTGGGCTTGATGCCGACGATGCCACAGAACGCGGCCGGTTGGCGCACAGAGCCGCCCGTCTCGGAACCGAGCGCGATGCGCACCACCCCACTCGCGACGGCGACGGCGGATCCACCGCTCGAGCCGCCGGGCACGCGCGTTGGATCGATGGGGTTCTTCGTGGGGCCGTAGGCGCTGTTCTCGGTGGACGAGCCCATGGCGAACTCGTCGAGGTTCGTCTTGCCGATAACGACGGCGCCGGCTTCGCGGAGCTTGCGCACTGCCGTGGCCTCGAAGGGGCTGATGTAGCCCTCGAGGACCTTGGAGCCGCAGGTGGTGGGCAAGCCGTGCGTGGCCAGGTTGTCCTTCACCGCGACGGGTATGCCCGCCAGGGCGCCAGCGGCCGCGGTACGACCCGTCGCGTGCTCACCGGTGCGATCGATGGAGAGAAACGCGTTGAGCCCCTCCGGCCCCGCCTGTACCGCGTCGAAACGCGTCCAGGCATCGGCGAGGGTGTGCTGTCTGAGTGCGTCGAGGCTCATGCCTCCTCCGAGGCGCCGAGGTCGCCGTGCGTGGCCAGTCGTGGCACCAGGAAGAATCCGTCGCGCGCGGCGGGCGCGAATGCTTCGCGCGCACGGGCAAGTGGCATGGGCGCGCTGGCGTCATCGCGCAACGGTGCCGCGGCCTCGGGCGGCGTGAGCGGCACGGCGCTGATATCCACGCGCTGCAACACGTCCATATGCGTGAGGATGCCGTTCAGCTCGCGAACGAGCGACGGCAGGTGGGCTTCATCGAGTCCGAGCCGCGCCAGGGCGGCCACATGACGCACATCATCCGGCGTTACCGACATCACTCCCATCCTCGTTCGAGCTTCGCCTGCGCCAAGACGAGCGTCTTGCGCCCGATCTCTTCATCATCAAAGTCAATGCGCACCTTCAGGTCACGCCCACTGCCGGTGAGTTCGGCGATCGTGCCAGTGCCGAACTTCGCGTGCTTCACGCGCTCGCCGGGGCGGAAACTCGGGGTGTCCTGCGATTCGTCTTCCGGCGTCGGCAACTCGTCGCGCCGATTGGGCTTGCTGAAGCCCCCCACCGGCGCCTTGCCGAACGGAATGTCACGCCCAGCGCTACTCCCGTAGCCGGCCGATCCATAGTTACCCGCGGCTCGCTTGCCACCGCTGCCCGTGCTGCTGCCGGCGCGGCCGCCGCCACTCCACGAGCTCTTGCCCCACCCCCCGTCGTCGTCTCGGCGGCTGCCATATCCGCCGCCAAAGCCACCTCCGAAGGCTCCGCGCCCTTCGGCCCTGGCGCGCGCCGTCTTGCCGCGCTCAGCGAGCGAGGGAAGGATGTTTTTGAGGAATCGCGAGGGCATGGAGATCATGAGCTCGCCATTTCGACGACGCTGTTCCGCACTCGTGATGTAGAGCTTTTCCTCGGCGCGCGTGATGCCCACGTAGAAGAGACGCCGCTCTTCCTCGAGCTGGCTCGGATCCTCGGACGCCCGCATGAGCGGGAAGAGCCCGTCTTCGAGCCCGGACACGAACACGAGAGGAAACTCGAGCCCCTTGGCGTTGTGCATGGTCATGCAGACGACGGCGTCGGCGTTCGGATCGAGTTTGTCGACGCCGGCCACGAGCGTGGATGACTGCAGGAAGTGATCGAGTGGCGTCAGCCCCACTTCCCCACCCTCGTCGGCCACCACTTCGGCGGCGCCGGCAATCATTTCGCGCACGTTCTCGAGGCGCTCGATGCCTTCGGGCCCCTCGGCCCGCAGGTGCTCGGCGTAGCGGGTGGCTTCGACGAGGTCGCGCAGCAATTCATCCACGGCGGCGTCGACGGCCGCGGTGCGCAGGCGTTGCACCAGCCCGACGAAGTCTCCCAGTGCGGTCCGCGCCGCGGGGCGCATTTCGGCGAGCACATCCAGGCGCGATGCCACCGTGAGCATGGACTGCCCCTCCGCCTGCGCGCGCTCCGCGAGCAGGGCGATGGTGGCTTCGCCCAGCCCGCGCTTGGGGACGTTCACGGCGCGCCGAAACGCTTCATCGTCGGCGGGATTGGCGACCAGCTTGAGGTACGCCATGAGATCGCGAATTTCGCGGCGATCATAGAAGCGCACCGCGCCGACGAGACGATACGGGATGTTGCGCCTCCGGAACGCGTCTTCGATGGCGCGCGATTGCGCGTTGGTGCGATAGAGCACGGCGCAATCGCGGCGCGACAGGTCGGACTTGGCGAGCCGCGTGACGATCGTGTCGGCGATGAAGTCGGCCTCGTCGCGCTCATCCAGCGCCTCGACGATGGTGACCGGTTCGCCGGCGGGGCGCGTTGCGCGCAGCGTCTTGCCGCGCCGCTCGGTGTTCTCCGCGATGACCGCATTGGCCAGGGCGAGCACGTTGGGCGTGGAGCGATAGTTCTCCTCGAGGCGCACGACGCGGGCGCCCGGGAAGTCGCGCTCGAAGTCGAGGATGTTGCGAATGTCGGCGCCGCGCCAGCCGTAGATGGACTGGTCATCGTCGCCCACCACCATCACGTTGCGGTACAGGCCGCCCATGAGTTGGACGAAGCGATACTGTGCCGCATTCGTGTCCTGATACTCGTCGACGAGGATGTACCGGAACCGCCGCTGGTAGTGCCCGCGCAGATGCTCATCGGTCTCGAGGGCGCGGACGGGCAGCACGAGCAGGTCGTCGAAGGTGACGGCGTTGGCCTGCTGCAACGCCTGCTCGAGATCGGTGTAGACACCGGCGACCGCGGTGGCGAAGGTATCGCGCGCCGTCCGCGCATACTCGGAAGGGCTCACGAGTGCATTCTTGGCGCTCGAGATGGCGCTCCACACCGCCTTGGGGGCGAACTGCGTGGTGGAGAGGCGGCGCCGCTCCATGACACGCTTCACCGCGCCCAACGTGTCGTCTTCGTCGTAGATGGTGAAGTTCTGCTCGCGCCCCACGATGGGGGCAGCGCCGCGCAGCAGGCGCGCGCCGAGGGCGTGGAAGGTGCCACACCACATGCCCTTGGGCTCATGCCCGAGGAACCTGGCGATGCGCTCCTTCATTTCGCCGGCGGCCTTGTTGGTGAAGGTCACCGCCAGGACTTCGTGCGGCGCCACCCCCCGGTCGCCAATGAGTCGCGCGATGCGCGTCGTGAGCACGCGCGTCTTGCCGGATCCGGCACCGGCGAGCACGAGCGCCGGCCCGTCATCATGCATGACGGCTTCATGCTGCCCGGCATTCAAGCCGCGGGTCAGCGAACCCACATCGAGCGCCGGTTTTTGCGGTACGGCGTCGAACAACGATCCTGCCCATCCCATCGAAGTCATCCGTGCAAGATAACGTCGAAGGCCGCCCCCCGGTCGGTGTCGGCGAGCACGAGCTTGCCGTTGTGATTTTCCTCGACGATGCGGCGGGCGAGCGACAGCCCGATGCCCCAGCCGCGATCCTTGGTGGTGAATCCGGCGTCGAAGATCCGCTTCCGCAGTGCGCGGGGGACGCCCGGCCCATCATCCTGCACGCGCACCCGCACCCCTCCCTCGGGCAAGGGGGTGGCGCTGACCACGACCTCGCCGCTTCGGCCGCCCAGCGCGTCGATCGCGTTCTTGATGAGGACTTCGAGCACCCACTCGAGCAGCACCTGATCGCCCCGCACCATGATCGGCCCCTCGGTGTGCTCGGCACGAATGATGACGGTGCGCGCGAGCGTCGGGGCACGAGCGGCGAAGTAGGCAGCGAGGCGATCGACGAGCGCCGCCGCATCCACCTGTTCATCGCGTGGCGGTCGGCCGATGCGCTCGAACCGATGGGACACCCGCTCCAGGCGGGACAGATCCTGTCCCATGGCTTCGATGGCGCGTAGCGACGCGCCACTGCTCACGGTGTCGCTCAACAGCTCAAGCCAACCGGCGATGGCCGAGAGGGGCGTGCCCAGTTGATGCGCCGCCTCGCGGGCCATGCCGGCCCACACCTTCTCGCGCTCGGCGCGCCCCCGCTCGACGAGCGCGTACACGCCAAAGCCCACGAGGAGGAGGATGCCGGCCGCCTGCAAGAGCGGGATGTAGCGCAACTGTCGGACGATGACGGAGTCGCCGAGGTGGACAGCGCCCACGATCGGCTGCACGATGGGCGGATTGGCCGCATCCATCTCGTGGATGTAGGCGCGCATCCGCACCGAGTCGGCCTCGATCTCGGGGGGAATGTTGGCAGTGAGCGTGACGCGATCGAGCGTGTCGGTGAACACCATCGGAAGCCCCGACTCGCGGACCTGCTTCGACAGATCGAGCAGCACCACGGTGGGATCGGCATCGATGTCGGGATCTCGCAGCGCCTCATAGAGCCGCGAATACATCCGCCCCTGCAGCGCGCCGGCTCGCCGCAGTTCACGCACCACCGATTGCGTGTAGGCGACGTACCAGGTCAGCACCCCGAGGACCCCGAGCACCATCACGAACACCGGCCAACGGCGACGTCGCATGGTGCGGGGCGTCAGGATGGGCGATCGCTCAGCGGAGCACTGCTTTGCCGAAATACGGCTGCAGCGCCTCCGGAAGTCGCACGGAGCCGTCGGGCTGCTGATGCTGCTCGATGATGCTGGCGATGATCCGGGAGAACGCGAGCGCCGAGCCGTTCAGCGTATGCACGAAGCGCGGCTTTTCCCCCGGCGCAGGACGATAGCGGATATTGGCGCGGCGCGCCTGAAACTCCGTGAAGACCGAGCAGCTCGAAACCTCGAGCCACTTGCCCACGGCCGGCGCAAACACTTCGAGGTCGTACGTCATCGCGCTCGAGAAGCCGGTGTCGCCAGCGGCGAGCAGCAGCCGACGATACGGCAGCTCCAACAGCTGCAGCACCTTCTCGGCGTGCCCGGTGAGCAGCTCGAGCTCCTGCCGTGACGTTTCGGGCGTGGCGTAGCGCACCAGCTCGACCTTGTCGAACTGATGGACGCGCAGCAGGCCACGGGTGTCCTTGCCCGCCGAGCCGGCTTCGCGACGGAAGCACGCACTGTACGCGCAAAGCCCCTTGGGGAGGTCCGCGAGTTCGAGGATCTCGTCGCGATAGAGATTCGTGACCGGGACTTCCGCCGTCGGAATGAGAAACAGCTCGTCCGACGGGATGCCGTACATGTCGTCTTCGAACTTGGGGAGCTGCCCGGTGCCGGTCATGGTTTGCCGGTTCACGACGAGCGGCACCCAGCACTCCTCATACCCATGCTGCTCGGTGTGCAGATCGAGCATCATGTTCATGAGGGCGCGAATGAGCTTCGCGCCGGCATTGCGATACACGATGAACCCCGAGCCGCTGATCTTCGCGCCGCGCGCGAGATCGAGGATCCCGAGCTCGGCGCCCTTGTCCCAGTGCGGCATGAGCGCCGCGCCATCCTCGCGGGGCGTCCCCCAGCTCGAGACGACCGTGTTGTGCGACTCGTCGCCCTCGGGCACCTCGGGCAGCGGGATGTTCGGCAGCTCGTAGAGCATCGCCTGCACCGCCGCCTCGGCTTCGCCGCGCTTCGCTTCCAGCTCGGCGATGCTGTCGCCCACGGCGCGCGCTTCGGCCATGAGCGCCGTGGCGTCCTCGCCGGCCTTGCGCTTCTGCCCGACTTCCTGCGTCAGCTTGTTGCGGCGGGCCTGCTGCGCCTCGAGTTCCGTGATCGCCGACCGACGACCGGCTTCGAGCGCTTCGGCGCGATCGAGGAGCGGCTGCAGTTCGGCGAGCTTGCCCCGACGACGCATGCCGTCGCGGAGGTGATCGAGCTGGTCACGGAGAAGGCGTATGTCGTGCATGGACGCGATGGAGGGGCGCGACGGTGGCGTCGCGAATCAGTTTTTCGGGACGCCGACGGTCAGGTCGCGGTATCCGCAGTTGAGATTCACCAACGTGCGCAGAATCATGCGGCGCTCGGAGGGAATGATCGTGTCGATCTGCAGCTTGGCGTAGTAGGGATCGCCATAGATGCAGCCGGAGCCGGCCAACTTCACGAGGACGACTTCCTTCGGGCTCACGATCAGCGTGGAATCGTTGGTGTAGCCCTTGTCGGGCGCGCGGGCGATGGCATCGAACGCGGACGACACCTTGAGCAGCCCCACCGTGGGCGAACCGCCGGGGGGCTGCGGCACCAGTTGCCTGACCGGATACAGGATGACCTTGTTGTCGGCCGTCAGATCGAAGGCGACATCGAAGTTCACCGAACCGCTCGCCAGCACCTGCGGACGCACGAGCGACTCGCTCGTGAACTGATACGCGGTGGGATACGACGACGGTGACCCGGTGAGTGCGAACACCGGCGTCTGGCGCTCGACGTTCTCGCTGGTGGCCACGGAGCGATACGGATTGGTGTTGTCGCACGCGGTCGCGGATCCCAGCAGAGCCGCGAGGGCCGAAAACGACAGGGCGCGCCGCGCAAGGCGGGGCGCGCCGAACAGGCTGACTGGCAGGGACATCCCCATGGGAAACCGGAAGTGATGCGACGTGATCCAACACCGGAGGTTACCGCTCAACTCGTGTCCGGGCAAGCGGTTCGGCCATCGATCCTCGCTTGACTTCACCCCGGAGCGGGGGCAGCGTTCCGCCATGCCCACCATTCGCGATCTTGTCAGTGTCCTCCGCAGGCGGGAGGGCGTGGATGCCGCCATCGTACTCGGACGCGATGGGCTGCTGATCGATGGCGCCACGAGCGCCGCCTTCGACGCCGAGGGACTGGCTGCCCTGGTACCGCCGTTGGTGCTCGCGGCGGGCGACCTGGGTCGCTCATCCGATCGTGGCAACTTCGGACTGCTGGTGCTGGAGCACGAGCGCGGTCCCATCGTCGTGAGCGCGCTGTCGGCCGACGCCTACCTGCTGGTGCTGCTGCAGCCCACGGCAAACCTGGCCGCGCTGCTCTACGAACTGCGCCGACATCGCGCCCAGATCGCGGCCCTGGTGTGAGCCACGCGGGTGCATGACCCGTTGCCATCGCCCCACCTGATTCTGGTGGTGGACGACGAACCGCACATCGGCATGATCATCCGGACCCGTCTCGAACAGGACGGCCTGCAGGTGCTCCTGGCCGAGGACGCCCCGGAGGCGTTCCGCCATCTGGAGCAGGAGCCCTCGATCGCGCTGGTCGTGCTCGACCTGATGCTGCCGGGGATGTCCGGCGCCGACATCCTTCGCCGCCTGCGGAGCGATGCGCGGTGGGCTCGCCTTCCGTGCATTGTCCTGACGGCCGCCGGCCAGGAAGCGCAGCTGCGGGACGTCGAGGCGCTTGGCGCGTCTGAGGTTATGACCAAACCGTTCAGCCCGCGACGCCTCCTGGCGCGGGTTCATGATCACATTGCCTCCGCCGCCGCTGCCACTGCTGAGCGCGCCGACGGAGCGTTGCCCCGACTGACATGATTCGTTGGAACGTCGTGCTGGCCGGCGGTGTCGGCTCGCGATTCTGGCCGCTTTCGACACCGGAGCAGCCCAAGCAGCTGCTGCCGCTGGTGAGCGAACAGCCGATGCTGCGCGACACGCTCGACCGGCTTCGCCCGTCGGCGCCGCCGGAGCGCACCCTGGTGCTGACCAACGCGTCGCTCCGGGATCGCATCGTGGCCATGGAACCGTCGCTTCCGGCGGCGAACGTCGTGGCCGAGCCACGCCCGGCCGGGACGTGCGCCGCGCTTGCATGGGCGGCGCGCACCATCGCGGCGCGCGACGGACGCGACGCGGTCATGGTGTGCACCCATGCGGATTGGTCGATCGGCGACGTGCCGGCGTTCCGCGCCACCCTCGATCGGGCGGCGCAGGTCGCCTTCGACCGCCAGGCCCTGGTGACGGTGGGCATTGTTCCGAGCCGTCCGGACCCCGGTTTCGGCTACATCCATCCTGGCGAGGCGGTCGGCGACGGCGTCCGGCGGGTGGCCCGTTTCGTGGAGAAGCCGAGCGTCGAGAAGGCGAGGCAGATGGTGCACGACGGCTACCTGTGGAACTCCGGGATCTTTGCCTGGCGAGTGGGCGACCTGCTCGACGAGATCGCGGCGCTGACTCCTGAAGTGCAACCGGCGCTCGAGGCCGCCGGGGATGACCTCGGGGCGTTCTTCGCGACGGTGACGTCGATCGCGATCGATGTCGGGGTTCTCGAGCGCAGCCAGCGCGTGCTGGTGCTGGCCGGCGCGTTCGGCTGGGACGACGTGGGCACGTGGGCGGCGCTGCATCGCGTGCGTCAGCTCGACGACAGCGGCAATGCGATGCTCGGCCCGTCGTTCGCGCTGCAGGCGCATGGCAACGTGGTGCACGCCGACGGCACGCAGGTGGTGCTGTACGGAGTGGACGACCTCGTCGTGGTGGCGAGGGACGGCCTGACGCTCGTGACCACCCGCGCCAAGGCCGCCGACCTCAAGACCCTGCTCGACGCGCTCCCCGCCGAGGTCCGCGAGCGGTGATATTTGTGGCGGTTGTTTCGCCTCGACTCCTTCCGCGCTCCCGCTGATGCCCCCCGTGATCCTGTACGACGACGCTGTGGCCCGGCGTTTCGAGCCCTTCGCGACCACGCGACCTGTGAGCGAGGTGCGGGCGGGCGCGGTGCTCGTGCGCGAGCGCTGGGCGCACGTGCTGGGAATGCCAGCCACCGGCTTTCTCAGTGCCCCGCATCTGCACGGGTTCACGGAGTTCGACAGCCCGCCAGCCAGCGATGGAGAGCTGGCAGCGGGCACGTGGCTGGTGAATGCGCGGGCGCTGCCGATGCTCGATGCGCGGCTCTCGACCGCGTCGGCCATCCTGATCGGTGGCCGGGTGGCGGCTGCGCGACTCGCGGAGCCGGTGCCAGCCACCCAGCTGGCCAGTGAGGCCTTCGCGCTCGAGGAAGTGGTGCCCGCCTCGGGCATGATGATGAGCGTCGATGGGGTGTGGCTGGACGCGGTGTGGGATCTCGTGGCGCATCTGACGCCGCTGCTGCTGCGCGACATTCCGGTCCTCGCCAGGAGTCTGGGCGCATCGCGGGTGGAGCGTGCCGACGGCGTGGTCATCACCGGTGACTACGGCGTGTGGGCCGAGGAAGGCGCCACGATCGAGCCGATGAGTTTCTTCGATACGACCACCGGCCCGGTGCTGCTTCGCCGTCGGGCGCAGGTGCAGGCCTTCACGCGCGTGATCGGGCCGGTGTACGTGGGCGCCGATTCCACCATCACCACCGATCGCATCGCGGGGTCGAGCATCGGTGAGATGTGCCGGGTGCACGGCGAACTGAGTGCGTCGATCCTGCTGGGCCATGCGAACAAGGGGCATGATGGCTTCGTGGGGCACTCCGTGCTCGGACGCTGGGTGAACCTTGGTGCCGGGACCCTCACCAGCAATCTCAAGAACACGTACGGCAGCGTGGCGCTCTGGACGCCGGAAGGCGTGCGCGACACACGACAACAGTTCCTCGGGACGCTGTTCGGCGATCACGTGAAGACCGGGATCGGGTCACGCCTCACCACCGGCTGCGTGCTGGGCGCGGGTGCCAACCTGTACGACCGCATGCCGCCCAAGGCGGTCGCGCCGTTCTCGTGGGGCTGCACGGCGCCGTACGATACGTTCGACGCCCGCAAGTTCGTGGACACCGCCACGCGCATGATGGCGCGACGCGGTGTCGCCCTCACCGACGCGACCAAGGCGTGGTGGCAATCGGTCCATGCGGTGGCCTGCGCCGACCCGCGGTGGCCTCGATAGACCGTTTCGCGCACAACGCGGCGCCCGCGAGTACACTGGACTGATGGTTCGCGTCACCGTCCTCGGGAGCGGCAGCCGTGGCAACGCCCTGGTGATCGATGGATCACAGGGGACCGTGCTGGTCGACTGTGGGTTCTCGGCGCGCGCGCTGCACAAGCGCCTCACGGCGGCATCGCGGGCACCCGAGGAGATTGCGGCGGTGCTGCTGACCCACGAACACGTGGATCACGCCTGTGGGGTAGCGGTTGCGAGCGCGCGCTGGGGATGGCCGGTGCACGCGACCACCGAGACGCTCGATGCGATCGAACCAACCACCGGTCGGCGGCCGCTGCACGTGGCGCCGATCACCGCCGTGGTGCATCGGGTGGGCGGTTTCGCGGTGACGCACTGCGCGGTGCCGCACGACGCCGCGGACTGCCGGGCGTACGTGCTCACCGATGAGGCGAGTGGGGCCCGCGTCGGGGTGGTGCTCGATTGCGGCGATGTGCCCGATACGCTGCCCGCCTTTCTCGCGCACTGCGACCTGCTGGTGCTCGAGTCGAATCACTGCCCCGACCTGCTGGCCAACGGGCCGTATCCCTGGATGCTCAAGCAGCGCATTCGGGGCGGCCACGGGCACCTGTCGAACTCGCATTCCGCGCGCGTGCTCAGCGAGGTTGCCCACGACGGGCTGCGCGGCGTGATGCTGGCGCATCTCAGCGAGACGAACAACACGCCGGCGGTGGCGCTGGCGAGTGCGCGGGAGGCGCTGGCACGTGCCGGGTGGCGGCGCGACGCGCTGTGGGCGGCGCCCCAGCGCGAACCGCACGCGCCGATGGGGTGAACAGAAAGCGGGCGCCCCGTGAGGAGCGCCCGCCGTGTGCTGCCAAGCCGGGTGGCTTAGTACATGCCGCCCATGCCCGGGCCGCCAGCCGGCGCGGCCGGCTTGTCTTCCTTCTTCTCGACGATGAGCGCTTCGGTCGTGAGGAGCAGACCGGCGATCGAGGCCGAGTTCTGGAGCGCGGTACGGGTGACCTTGGTCGGGTCGATGACACCGGCCTGCACGAGGTCTTCGTACGTGTCGGTGAGGGCGTTGTAGCCGAAGGACGTCTCCTTGGCCGTGCGGATCTTCTCGATCACGATGGAGCCTTCACCGCCGGCGTTCTGGACGATCATGCGGAGCGGCTCCTCGATGGCGCGACGGATGATGTCGACACCGATCTGCTCGTCGCGCTCGGACGTCTTCACGTCCTTGAGCACGTGCTGGGCGCGGACCAGGGCGACACCGCCGCCCGGGACGATGCCCTCTTCGACCGCCGCACGCGTGGCGTGCAGCGCGTCTTCGACGCGGGCCTTCTTCTCCTTCATTTCGGCTTCGGTCGCGGCGCCGACGTTGATGACGGCCACGCCGCCGGCGAGCTTCGCGAGGCGCTCCTGGAGCTTCTCCCGATCGTAGTCCGACGTGCTCTTGTCGATGGCGGCGCGGATCTCCTTCACGCGGCCTTCGATGTCCTTCTGGTCGCCGGCGCCGTCGATGATCGTCGTGTTGTCCTTGTCGATCACGATGCGCTTGGCCGAGCCGAGGTCGGTGAGGACCGCGTTCTCGAGCTTGAAGCCGACTTCATCGGAGATGACCTGGCCCTTCGTGAGCGTCGCGATGTCCTGCAGCATCGCCTTGCGACGATCGCCGAAGCCCGGCGCCTTGACGGCGACGATGCGGAGCGTGCCGCGGAGCTTGTTCACGACGAGCGTGGCGAGCGCCTCGCCCTCGACGTCTTCAGCGATGATGAGGAGGGGCTTGCCGAGCTGCGCCACCTTCTCGAGGACCGGGAGGAGGTCCTTCATGGCCGAGATCTTCTTGTCGTGGATGAGGATGAGGGCGTTCTCGAGGACCGCCTCCATCTTCTCCGGATCGGTGACGAAGTACGGCGAGAGGTAGCCGCGGTCGAACTGCATACCGTCGACCGTCTCCAACGTGGTCTCGAGGCCCTTGGCCTCTTCGACGGTGATGACGCCGTCCTTGCCGACCTTCTCCATCGCTTCCGCGATGAGGTTGCCGATCTCGGGATCGTTGTTCGCCGAGATGGTACCGACCTGCGCGATCTCCTTCTTGCCCGTAGTCGGGACGGAGATCTTCTTGAGCTCGTCGACGATCGTCGCGACGGCCTTGTCGATGCCGCGCTTGAGCGCCATCGGGTTCGAGCCGGCGGTGACGTTCTTGAGGCCTTCGCGGAAGATGGCCTGGGCGAGCACGGTGGCGGTGGTGGTGCCGTCGCCGGCGAGATCCGACGTCTTGGTCGCGACTTCCTTCACCATCTGCGCGCCCATGTTCTCGATGGGATCAGCGAGCTCGATTTCCTTCGCGACGGTCACGCCGTCCTTGGTCACGGTCGGGGCGCCGAACTTCTTGTCGATGACGACGTTGCGGCCCTTGGGGCCGAGGGTGACCTTCACCGCTTCGGCCAGCTGATCGACGCCGCGCTTCAGCGCCGCGCGAGCTTCCGTGTTGAAATGCAGTTCCTTGGCAGCCATGGTTGCTCAGTGCGTTAAGGGGTCTGTCTCAGTTGATCACCGCGAGCACATCCGACTCGCGCAGGATGAGCAGCTGCTCGCCCTCAATCGTGACTTCGGTGCCGCTGTACTTCCCGTACAGGATCTTGTCGCCGACCTTCACATCCATCGGGATGCGCGTGTCCTTCTCGAAGCGCCCCGGGCCCACGGCGACGATGGTGCCCTGCTGGGGCTTTTCCTTCGCGGTGTCCGGGATGTAGAGCCCACCGCGCATCTGCTCCGCTTCTTCGAGCGGCTTCACGACGACGCGATCGGCCAGCGGCGCGACCTTCGCGGCACTCTGGGTGGCCATAGGTACTGATCTCCTGCTGGTGTCAGGGATTGAACGGGATTGACAATTAGCACTCAGGTCCAGCGAGTGCTAATGCGACAAACCTAGGGGCGTCGAGGCGAGCCGTCAAGGGTCGCGAAGTTCGCGTAACCTTATGTATTCAAAGACTTTACGCGTTTGCCAGCTTGGCAGATCCGCTGCCGGAATGCCTGCCGGCCACCCGCTCCGTGTGCCAGTTTGGCGCGCTAGTCCGCAAAAACGAGCGACCCGGAACTGATCGCGCGCAGGCGGCCGTCGTCGGCCCGAATACAGACCGCGCCCTGCGGGGTGATTCCCTGCACCACCCCGGCGAGGGGCTCGCGCACCGGGCGGCCCACGGCCGCATCGCGGGACGCCCAGGCCTGGCACTCGGCGTCGGTCAGCGCGCCCAGGCCGCGTGCGGCCGCCCGCACGGCCGGCACGGATGCCAGCAGCAGTGTGTCGCGTGAGACGTCGGCGCGCACCGCGGCCGCGAGCGGGAAGTCGTCGGGCACGCGCCGATTGATGCCGACCCCGATCGCCACCCACTCGGGACGACCGTCGCGCCAGCGCACTTCGATCAGGATGCCCGCGAGCTTGGCGCGTGCGACCAGCAGGTCGTTGGGCCACTTGAGTCCAATCGGCGCCGAGACGAGCGGGGTGAGCGCGTCGGCCAGCGACAGCCCCACGCGCAGGGCCAGCACTTCGAGCGCGCGCGCGTCGTCGGGACGTTCAAGCACGGTGAACCAGAGGCCTGCATCGGGCTCCGAGAGCCACGGACGTCCACCGCGGCCACGACCGGCGTCCTGCGCGCTCGCGAGCACCATGGTGCCTGCGGGAGCGCCGGTCGCCGCGAGGGCGTGCACTTCGTCCATCG
>JBDHVK010000083.1:0-17130 GCA_039809645.1 Gemmatimonas sp. | reverse complement strand
CACGTGCCGAAGATCATCGTGGCCGTCCCGGATATTCCGCGGACCATCAGCGGCAAGATTACTGAGCTCGCCGTGCGTGAGGCGATCCACGGCCGGCCGGTGAAGAACGTGGACGCGCTCGCCAACCCCGAGGCGCTGGCGTATTTCCGGAACCGACCCGAGCTTTCCGGGTAGTCCCACCTCGGCTCCCGCCCGTCATCCTCTCAGGAGTCCCGGTATGCGTCTCACCCCTGTCCGCTCGCTGGCTACCCTGTTGGTGCTGACGGCCGCCACGCTCGGCGCCCAGCCCAAGCCCAAGCCGGCCGCGAAGCCGGCGCCCGCGCCCGCCGCCGCTCCGGCGGCCGAGCCGACCGCGGCGCCCGCGGCCAAGCAGATCGACATCAATTCGGCCACCGCGGCTGAACTCGAAGCGATCCCGGGGATCGGCAAGGCCTTCTCGGCCAAGATCATCGGCGGCCGTCCGTATGCCAACAAGGCGCAGCTCGTTCAGAAGAAGATCCTGACGCAGGCGCTGTACGACAAAATCAAGGATCAGATCATCGCCAAGCAGTAACCGGGCGGTGGACTTCCGGGAGCCGCTCGGCGAGAATCGCACTAGATTGTCGGTATGATCTTCTCTGCCGTCTCGGAGGACCAGCGGGAGCGCGCCTGGATTGGCGCGCTTCCGCGTTCGCACATCTGAGGGTTGTGGTGTCACCGCGCGCTTCACGGTGTATCTCCTCCCACAACTTCCTACCTCAGGTGTGCCCATGGCCACGTTGACCGCCCCCGAGACCGGCATCGAGCAGGATGCCTTTCCGATCAATGGCACCGACTACGTCGAGTTCTTCGTCGGGAATGCCAAGCAAGCCAGCCACTACTATCGCAGCGCGTGGGGCTATCGCCTTGTCGCCTATCGCGGCCCGGAAACGGGCACGCGCGATCGCGCCAGCTATCTCATGCAGCAGGGGAAGATCCGCCTCGTCCTGACGACGGCACTCTCCCCCGACTCGCCCATCGCCGCGCATGTGCACCAGCACGGTGACGGAGTGAAGGACTATGCGCTCTGGGTCGACGACGCGCGGCTCGCCTATGAGACGGCGCTCTCGCGTGGCGCGATCGCGGTTCATCCGCCCGAAGTGCACCAGGATGCGGACGGCGAGGTCGTCATCGCCGCGATCGGCACCTACGGCGACACCATTCACAGTCTCGTCGAGCGCCGCAACTACAAGGGCGTGTTCCTGCCGGGCTTCGTGCCGGTCACGCCGCACTATCAGCCGGCCGACGTGGGGCTCAAGTATGTCGACCACTGCGTTGGCAACGTGGAACTGGGGCAGATGAACCGGTGGGTCGGCTACTATGCCGATGTGATGGGGTTCCGCAACCTCATCACGTTCGACGACACCGACATCAGCACCGAGTACTCGTCGCTCATGTCGAAGGTCATGGCCAACGGGAACGACAAGATCAAGTTCCCCATCAATGAGCCAGCGAGTGGCAAGAAGAAGTCGCAGATCGAGGAGTATCTCGACTTCTATCAGGGCCCGGGCGCGCAACATCTGGCGCTTGCCACCGACGACATCCTGACCACGGTGCAGACGCTCAAGGATCGCGGGGTGGAATTCCTCACCGTGCCCACGACGTACTACGAGGAACTGCAAGGGCGCGTCGGCACGATCGATGAGCCGGTGGAGGAACTCGCGAAGCTCGGTATTCTCGTGGACCGCGATCCCGACGGCTACCTGCTGCAGATCTTCACCAAGCCGGTGGAGGATCGCCCCACGCTCTTCTACGAGATCATTCAGCGCAAGGGCGCCAAGAGCTTCGGCAAGGGCAACTTCAAGGCCCTGTTCGAAAGCATCGAGCGCGAGCAGGCGCTGCGAGGGAATCTCTGAGATGCCGATGTATCACGTGATGGGCGAGGTGCCGCGCAAGCGGCACATCGTCTTCCGGCGCCCCGATGGCGGCCTCTACGCCGAAGAGCTGATGGGGCACGAAGGCTTCGTGGGGACGTCGTCGCTGCTGTATCACATTCATCCACCCACCACGGTGCTGCGCGCCCGCAAGGTGCGCGACGTCGAGTGGGAGGAAGACACCGATACGTCGCTCCGGCATCGGCACTTCCTCACCTCGCGCGCGGTGAAGGGCGGGTCGCCCACCCTCGATCGCGTGCCGCTGCTCTTCAACAGCGACATCGCGATGCTCTGGGTGGAGCCCGACCAGCAGGACGCGCACTTCTACCGCAACTCGCAGGCGGATGAAGTGGTGTACGTGGTGGAGGGGCATGGCGTGCTCGAGTCGGTCTACGGCAACCTGCCATACCAGCCGGGCGACTACGTGGTCATCCACCGCAACATCACGCATCGCTGGCGTCTCGATCCCGAGAAGGGGGCGAGCAAATTCCTGGTGATGGAGAGTGCGGGGCACATCCGCACGCCCAAGCGGTATCGCAACGAATTCGGACAGCTGCTCGAGGGCGCGCCCTATTCGGAGCGCGACATCCGGTGCCCCACGTCGCTCACACCGGTGGACGAAAAGGGCGAGTTCCCGATCATCGTCAAGCAGTACAACGGCTTGCACGAGCTGGTGCTCGATCACCATCCGTTCGATGTGGTCGGATGGGACGGTTACTTCTATCCCTGGGCGTTCAACATCCACGACTTCGAGCCCATCGTGGGGCGCATTCATCAGCCGCCTCCGGTGCATCAGACGTTCCAGGGCGATGGCTTCGTCATCTGCTCGTTCTGCCCGCGGCCGTACGACTTCGATCCGCAGGCGATTCCGGCGCCGTACAACCACAGCAACGTGGACTCCGACGAGGTGCTCTTTTACGCCTCCAGCGAGTTCATGAGCCGTAAGGGCATCGAGTACGGCTCCATCACGTGGCACCCCGATGGCCTGCCGCACGGGCCCCATCCGGGACGGGCCGAAGCGAGCATCGGGGCAACGCACACCAACGAGCTCGCCGTCATGATGGACAGCTTCCGCCCGCTCAAGGTGGCCAAGGCGGCACTCTCCATCGAAGACCCGAAGTACCACCAGAGCTGGATTGAAACGCAGCATGGTGCGTTCAATCCGCCCGCGCCCTGAACGCCTGCTCGCATGCCCCGATTCTCCGCCCGCTTCTCGCAGTTTCCGGTGTACCCGCTCGCGCACATCCCGGCGCGCAAGAAGGCGCTCATCGCCGCCGGCGTCGATGTGATCGACCTCGGGGCCGGTGACGCCGACCTGCCACCGCCAGCGCGTGCGATCACGGCGCTGCAGGAAGCGGCGGCGGAGCCCGCCATGTCACGCTATGGTTTCGCGCTCGGCCATGTGCCGTTTCGCGAAGCCATCAGCGCGTGGATGCAGACCCGCTTCGGGCAGCGCGTCGATCCGATGAGCGAGATCGTGCCGCTGCTCGGCAGCAAGGAAGGGCTCGCGCACATTGCCTTTGCCTACCTCGGCGCGGGCGATGCGGCGATCATTCCCGACCCGGCCTATCAGGCGTATCTCGGCGGCACACTCATGAGTGACGCCACGCCGTATGTGTACGCGCTTCGACCGCGCACGAACTTTCTCGTCGAGCTCGACGAGATTCCGGCCGACGTGATGGCGCGCACACGGGTGGTGTACCTCAACTATCCGAACAATCCCACGGCGGCCATTGCGCCGCGGGACTATCTCGAGCGGGTGGTGAAGACCTGCCGGGAACGTGACATCCTGCTGGTGTACGACAACGCGTATTCGGAAATGGGCTTCGACGGCTACGTGCCGCCAAGCATTTTCGAAATCGATGGCGCACGTGAGGTGGCCATCGAATTCCACTCGTTGTCGAAGACGTACAACATGACCGGCTGGCGTTGTGCCTGGGCGGTCGCGAAGCCGGAGATCGCCGGCGCGCTGACCAAGGTGAAGTCGTTCACCGACACCGGGCAGTTCATGGGCATTCAGAAGGCGGGCGTCGCCGCCATCGAAAGCTGGGCGGAGTTCGTGCCGCAGAACCTGGCCGTATTCAAGGAGCGGCGTGATGCCGCGGTGGCGGCATTCCGCGCCAACGGCTTTCACTGCGAGTTGCCGCGCGCCACGATGTACCTCTGGATTCCGCTGCCGGAGGGGCTCGCGAGCGCGGCGTTCTGCGATCGTCTGCGTGAAGAGCAGGGGGTGATCGCCATGCCGGGCTCCGGTTTTGGCGCCGGTGGAGAAGGATTCTTCCGCATTTCGTTCATTCAGTCGGGCGAGCGCATTGCCGAAGCGGCGCGCCGTGCCGGCAACGTCCTCGCCGCGATGCAGGCCGAACGCGCCGACGTGGCGGTACCAGCGTGAATACCTCGCGGCTCGCGAGGCGGCGGGTACGCCTCACGGCCGCGACATTCGCGGCCGTCACCTTGGCCTGTCATGGGCCCAAGCCGGCCACCGCGCCCGACGTGCCGTCAGCGGCACCGCGCGACTCGGTGATTGCCGCCGTTCCGCCCGACGCGCGCCCGACGCCGCGCCCGACGCCGCGCTCCGCGCCCCGCCCCTCGCGATCGGCGGCGCCGCCGGCGCGTCCGCTGGTGCCGGCCGAGGCGCCGCCGCTGCCCCGTGAATTCCGTGGGGTGTGGGTCGCGACCGTGGGCAACATGGATTGGCCGTCCAAGCGCTCGCTCACGACGGCGGAGCAGCAGGCGGAGCTCATCGCACTCCTCGATCGGGCGGCGGCGCTGCGGCTCAACGCCGTGATCTTTCAGGTGCGCCCGTCTGGCGATGCCTTCTACGCGTCCACGATCGAACCGTGGTCGGAGTATCTCACCGGCACGCAGGGCAAGAAGCCGGATCCCTACTGGGACCCGCTGGAGTTTGCCGTGCGCGAGGCTCATGCGCGCAATCTCGAGCTGCACGCCTGGTTCAATCCGTACCGTGCACGGAATACGGATGGGCGCTCGCCATACGCCGCCAATCACATCGCCAAGACGAACCCGGCGGTCGTGAAGCCCTACGCGCGTTATCAGTGGATGGATCCGGGCGAACCCACGGTGCGTGCGCGCACGCTCAAGGTCGTGCTCGATGTGGTGAAGCGGTACGACATCGATGGCGTGCACATCGACGACTACTTCTATCCGTATCCCGAGACCACACGGCGGGGACGCCCCATTCCGTTCCCGGACGATCGAAGCTGGCTGCGCTACAAGAAGGGCGGCGGAAAGCTCACGCGCGCCGACTGGCGTCGGGAGAACGTGAACCTGCTGGTGGAGGCGCTGCATGACGGCATTCACCAGACCAAGCCGTGGGTGCGCTTCGGGATCAGCCCGTTCGGTATTTGGCGACCCGGATATCCGGAATCGGTGCGCGGTCTCGACGCGTACGAGAAGCTCTACGCGGATGCCCGCAAGTGGCTGCGGGAAGGGTGGGTGGATTACTTCACGCCGCAGCTCTACTGGCCGACCACCCGGCCACAGCAGTCGTATCCGGTGCTGCTCAACTGGTGGGCGTCGGAAAACGTGCAGGCGCGCCACCTGTGGCCGGGCAACTTCACCTCGCTCGCAGGCGGGCGGGGCTCGACGGCCTTTCCCGTGAGCGAATTGCTCGAACAGATCCGTCTGACGCGTCTGCAGGACGGGGCGACCGGGAACGTGCACTTCAGCATGAACTCGTTCCTGAAGGACCAGGCCGGGATGAACGAGGTGCTGACCACGGGTCCGTATGCCGAGCCCGCGCTTGTGCCGGCCACGCCGTGGCTTCGTGCGCCAGCGCCTCCCCGACCGTCGCCGCTGGCCGAGCGGGCCGGCGCCGGTTGGCAGCTGCGGCTCGGGACCTCCGGCCAGCCGATCCCCTGGCAGTGGGTGGTGAGGCTGCGAACCGACTCGGCATGGATTACCATGGTATTACCGGGAACGACGGACCGGTGGACGCTGCCGCGCGATGTGGCGGCCAGCGCCGCCACTGTCAGCTCGGTGAATCGTGTGGGGGCGGAGAGTCAGCCGGTGACGATCACGCTCCCAGCGCCGACCGCTACATCGCCAGCGAGCCGAGGCCGTTCTGATGCACGCTGAACGGGTGCCATTCTACTATCGCCTCACGTCGGGCATCCGCATCACGGTGCGCCCGTCGTATTTGCGCGAGCGCTCGAACCCCCTGCTGGGGCAGTTCGTGTTCGCCTATCACATCCGCATCGAGAACGTCGGCGAGCAGGCCGCGCAACTGCGCACGCGCCGATGGCTGATTCATGACGAAGCGGTGGGCGACACGGTGGTCGAGGGCGAAGGGGTCGTGGGCGAGCAGCCGCATCTGCTCCCCGGACAGGTGCACGAGTATCGCAGCTTCTGCGTGCTCAAGGCCCCGAACGGCTGGATGGAAGGCACGTATCGCTTCGTCCGCGACGACGGATCGAGCTTCCTCGCCGTCATTCCGCGCTTCCAGCTCGCGGCCGAGCCGCGCACGGACACCGTCAGCTAGTCGAGGGCACCGGTGGAGGACAGCACGCCGTCGAACGGCGCGCACAGCGTGCGCACCACGTCCGGCGCGAGCAGGTCCTGCACCAGCAGCGCGAGCAGGGCGGCCAGTGCCGCTTCGGCCACCGGATCAAGCGCGTCGAGCGCTTCCTCATCGGTGGACGGTGTCGCGACGCCGGGTCGGCGTACCAGCTGCAGCAGCGGCCCGCTCAGGGCATCGCGATAGGCGTCGCGATCGCTGCGCGCCACGGTTTCCGCGAGCAGTCGCTCCGCGGACATCCAGGCACGCGTTTCGGCCTGTGAGGCGTGGGCCGCAACAACGCGGGCGCGGTCGTCGGCACTCAGCCCGGCGAACTGTACCAGGAAGGCGCGGATGGCTGCCGACTGGGGCCCGTAGGGCAGAGGCGCGGACACGGTCTCGCCCTACGCGATCCGATGGCCGAGGGCGCGCAGCCCGTCGAACACCGTTGGCATGCTTGGCGCCCATCCGGTGGCCCGGAGCGCGTCCACCATGATGCGCTGATTGCTCCGCCCGGCGCGAACCGGTCCCTCGGCCTCGGATGCCGCCAGCGGATCGGGCGCGCGCCCGGTGAGCGCTCGGGTGATTTCTCCGGCCTGTACCGGATGACCGTCGGCGCAGTTGAACGTCTCGACGGCGGCCTCTGGCGGGGTGGCCAGCAGATGCGCAATCGCATCCCGCACGTCGTCGCGCCAGGCAAAGTTGCACCAGATATCCGGAGGCGTCGCGCCGCTGATGAAACGCGCGGCCGGATCGCGCCCCGGGCCATAGAGCCCCGCGGCGCGCAGAATGCGCGCAATCCGTGGCACCCGCGGATTGGCCGCCCGCGCGATGTACATCTCGGCGTCGGCCAGAGCCTGCACCCGCACGTTGGTCGGCCGCACCGGCGTCTGCTCGGTGACGATGCTGCCGTCCTGCCGGTCGTACACGCCCGTGCTCGAGACCCACAGCAGCGACCGGCACCCGAGTACGTCGGCGAGCGCGGTCGCGCCTTCCGCGGCGGCCGGGTAGAGCCCGTAGTCGTCCCCCCGCGCGCGCGACGGCGAAACGCACACGACGAGATGGTCCACCGTGCGCGGCAACGCGGCGAGCACGGCGTCGTCATGCGCGGCCGTTTCGAGATGACCGGTGACCGACGTACAACCGGCGGGCGCACTCGACTCGGAGCGATGCAGTGTGTACACCTGCGCGCCCTGCGTGGCGAGGAGCGCCGCAGTCGGGGCACCGAGCCACCCGGGACCCACCAGCAAAATGGAACGACTCATCGGAGGATCATCACGGGCTGGGCACGGACGCGTTGCTGGCTGAACTCGCCAGGCGAGCGATAATTTCCGGGGGTCTTGGCCGGAACTTGGTCCGGGCCGAGGTCACCGATTGCACAGGATCTGCACAGACATGGGGAAGCAGGACGCGATCGAACTCGAAGGGACAGTAACCGAGGTGCTGCCAAACGCGACGTTTCGGGTCACCGTGCCGAGCGGTCACGAAGTCCTAACCACCCTCGCCGGCAACATGCGACGCAATCGTATCCGTGTGCTGGCTGGCGATCGCGTGACCGTGGAAGTGTCGCCCTACGATCTCACCCGCGGTCGGATCACGTTCCGTCACAAGAACTGAGTGGCGTGACCACGCTGCCCAACCGGCGCGCGGACGTTCAGCGCAACACGAACCACCACACGGCGACGGCGCCCGCCGCCACCGCAGCGACCGACCCGAGGATCATCGGCAGGTAGACGCCGGACTTGGCCGCGGGCGCATCAGCGGTCGTGGATCGCGTCGCCGGCGACTCGGCGATCGGCGCACGACGCGGCTCCGCGTGTGCTGCGGTTCGTCCCGGCGCGGTCGGCACGGCGCGCGCGCCCCGGGCGGGTGTTTCGATGATCTGCACGCCGCGATTCGGCGTTGGCACCGCGATCGTCGGACCGCCGTCGAGGTCGCGGAAGACTCCGCCCGCCGCGTGATGGCGCGGTGCCAGCACCGGCTCGGCGATGGGTGGCCGCTCGATGACCAGCTCCTCTTCCTCCCACGGCGCGTGGGTGTCGATGCTGGCGTGCGCGTACTCGCGCGCATCCAGCGCGTCGCTCGAGCCCGGCGTGTCGAACGCGAGGACCGTGGGCGGCGTCGGCGTCGGCTCCGGTTCGTCGAGCGGCTCGAGATCGTCGAGGGTCAGCCGGCGCGTTTCGATGGTTTCCGCGACGCGTTGCAGCATGACACCCTGACTCGGCGTCAGCGTGGGCGTTCGCGCGGGCGTTCGCATGGGCGTTCGCGTCGGTATCGCCGTCGGGGGCACCGGCGGGATGACCGGCGTCGGGGTGCGCGTGACCACCCGTTGTTGATCGCGCACCTCGGCGACCTTGGCGAGCAGCTTGTCGGCGCGTCCGGTGGAGAGGCCGTGTGCGTGCAACAGCGCGTGGAGGCGAAGCAGCAACGGCTCGGCATTGGCGGGTGAGCCGAGCGCCAGCGCAATGCGTGCGGCATTCTCGAGGACGATGGCCAGCCGTGCGTCCTCGTCGCCAACGCGATGCTCGATCGCGGCGATCGCGCGCTGCACGAGCATCATCGCTTCCTCGCCGCGGCCGCACGTCGCCAGCATCACGGCGAGGTCCATGCGCGCGCGCGCCACGGGCATGCCGTCCTCGCCGGCAATCGCCACGCGCAGGGCGCAGGTGCGCTGCGCGTGTTGCAGCGCCTCGTCCATTCGGCCCGACTTGAAGTGCGCGTGCGCCAAGTTGCCGAGCACGAGTGCCAGCGGCTCATGGGTGGCGGAGCGCAACGGCAGATCCTGGGCGAGCGCGTCGGCCGCAGCCTGAAACGCCGCCGCCGCTTCCGCCCACGCGCCATCGGCCGCGAGCGACAGCCCGCGATCGTTGTCGTGTGTCCAGTCGCCGAGCGCCGGTGAATCGTCGTCCAAACCCATACCCCGTGTTGCGTCCGTATCTGCCATGCCATGGTTGACGCCCCGTGGATAGGGAGGTCACCCGAGTGAACGTCGTGTGCCGGTACTGTGACGAGTGTGCACGCGGCGTCACACTCGTGGTGCCACGCAGCAGCCGTGTCCGCCATCGGCCGCGATGACACCGTCGTTCCCCGCGGCCCACACGCGCGCTGCACCCGTGTGGCAATATGATCGGTCGAGCGCGCCGGCGCGCCGTGCGCGGTGGATGTGCGTCACGGCTGTTCCCAGGCTGTGACTGGTTGACGGGTCCGGGAAAAGTCCTAGGTTGGCGAGATATGCGCCCCTTCACCTTCCCCCGCGCCGAGCGCCTGCGCTTGGCTGTCGTGGTGCTGAGCGCCACCGTGTCGGCTGGTGCCTGCGGTGCAGCGGATGACGATCGCGTGGCCCTCAAGGGCGATGTCGTCGGTTTCGATACGCTGGCGCTGCACCCCGATTCGCTGGTGGCCAGTGTCAACAAGCCGCCCATTGTCTTCGACTCGTTGCCGCGATTGGCCGAGCCGACGGCGGCCGGAAGCGGTGAGGGCACGCTGGTCGTCCCCGGTAGCGATGGACCGGTGGGCACCGATGCCGGGACGGAAATGTCGCGGCGTGCGCAGGCGCGCGGTGACTCCATGGCGCGGGCCATCGCGGCCCAGATGGCGGGAACCGCGGGCGGGCGCGCGCGCGCCGATTCAGTGCGCGGAGTGCTGACGCTCGTGGGGAGCGAGCCGGCGCGTCAGGTGGCGCTCAAGGCCGGCGATCAGACCATCGCGCTGAGCGGCATGGCGACCACTGGCCTGTCAAAGCTGGTCGGCGCCGAAGTGGTTGTGCACGGCGTGGCGGTGACGCCGCGCGATGTGGTGGTGAACGATTACATCGTGCGCGCCTCGCACGGTGTGCCCGCCTACGACGGCCTGCTCGAGGAGGGCGGCACACTCCGTCTCACCGACGGCAGTGGCGCGAAGCGGGTTCCCCTGCCGGCGGAATTGCGCGGAGTGGCCGGCGCCCGCGTGTGGGTCGCCGTCAAGAATGGCGCAGCGGTCGCGGGCGGTGTGATCTCGCGCTGACCCGCGAGCGGCGCGGGTCAGCGCTCGCGGCGGTCAGCCCGGCTCGCGGATCGCCATCATGGGCGTCTCCCGGTAGACGTCGCGGCTGGTGAGTACGCCAATGGTCATCGTGAGCAGTAGCAGCCCCACGGCGATCACGATCGTGGGCCCGATGGCCGGATCGAACGGATCGTCGAACACGAAGTGCGTGATCGCCCACGCACTGCCGAAGCTCAACACCATGCCGGTGAGCGCGCCGAGCGCACCGAGCGCACCGTACTCGGCAAGCAACACGCGCGCGACCTGACGGCGCGTTGCGCCCAGCGTACGCAGCAACACGCCTTCTCGGAGGCGCGCGCGGCGGGTGGCGGCAACCGCGCTGAAGAGGACGGGGACGCCCATCGCCAGCGAGAAGAGGCCAAGGAAACGGATCGCCAGCGTCACGCGATCCACGATCGAGCCGATGGTCTGCCGCACCAGCGTGAGGTCGAGGCTCGACACGTTCGGAAAGCGTCGCACCACATCGCGCTGGACCTCGGCCATTGCCGTACCGGCCGGCACGTTCGAAACGATCACGAATTGCTGCGGCGCGCGACGGAGTGCCGCCGGTTCGAAGACCACGAAGAAGTTCGCCTCGAAGCGCGCGAAGTTCACCGTGCGGGTGTTGTGCACGATCGTGCGCACCGGGACGCCCTGCACGTTCCACGTGATGGTGTCGCCGATTGTGACGGCCATGTCGCGCGCGACACCCTGTTCGAGCGACACCAGGAACGGCGCGTCGGGGTTGGACGCGCGTGCGGCGGCGCGCGTCGCCGAGTCGGGGAACCACTTCCCCTGCACAAGCGTCTCCGATCCCTGCATCGTATCGCGATACGTCGAACGATACTCGCGACGCAGTGTCCACCCCGCACGACGCACCGTGGTGTCGGCCGCGAGCGCGGTGACGGAGCGATTGTTGATCGATTCCACGCGCATCGTGACGATGGGCGTTTGCTGCACGATCGGGTGCTTGCGTGCCCGGAGCAGCGAATCGAGCGGTGCCGCCTGATCATCCTGCACGTCGAAGAAGAGCAGGTTGCCGGCGCTGCCCTCCGCCGTGGTCTGCACGCGGCGCAGCAGGTTCGCCTGCACGAGGTAGACCGTGCTGAGCAGGAACGCGCCAAATCCCAGCGCGAGCGTCACCGCACGCGTCTGGTTGGCGGGGCGGTGCAGATTGGCGACGCCCTGCCGGAGCGGGAATGGCCAGCTCGGACGCGGGCTGCGACGCGCGACCGCAATGAGGGCGGTGGCGGCCAGCCAGAGCACCAGCACGACTCCCACGATGCCACCGGCCATGGCAAAACCATTGCGCCACCCTTCCACCCGTGAGAGCACGATGCCGAGCACGCTCGCGACGAGCAACAGATCCACCGTGAGCCGGGCGGGATCGCGCCACTCGCTGGGGAGGGCGGCCGGATCGGCGTTGCGGCGGATGGCCTGCAGCGGAGACACGCGACGGAGCGCCAGCAGCGGACGCAGCGCGAACACGAGCGCCACCCAAACGCCCGTCGCGAGCCCGAGGAGCAGCGGCAGCGGCTCGAGGGCGATGGTCACATCGACCGGCAGGAAGTCGCCCATGACGCGAGGCAGCAGGAACTGCACCCCCACGCCCAGCACGACGCCGGCACTCGCACCGAGGAGTCCCATCGCCACCGCCTGCACGAGGTAGAGCGCCAGCACCTGGCGGCTGGTGGCACCGAGACAGCGCAGCACAGCCACGGTGTCGATCTTGGCGCTCACAAACGCGTTGACGCCCGAGGCCACGCCGATGCCCCCGAGCAACAGGGCAATGAGGCCGATGATGCTGAGAAAGTCGGCGAGCTGCGCGACGGCCTGCGTGAAGTCGCGCTCGGTGTCGGCGACGGTGCGTACACTGATGCGCGCGCGGGGCGCCGCCGGCGCTGCCGCTTGCGTCGGTACTGGCGCCGCCGAGGCGGCGGCGGAATCGGTGGGCGTACCCACTGCGGCAACCGCGGTGGACGTGGCGCGATCGGTCGCGGCGGTCGTGTCGGGTTCCTCGTCGCCGCCGGCCGCATTGCGCCGTTCGCCGTCGCGCGCCCGACGTACCGAGTCGCGCGCGAATGACTCGGCGTCGACGCGTTTCCAGAGCGCGTACTTGAGCGCGCGCGCCGGCGACCGCTCGGCGAGGGCAGGGGGCAGCTGCAGGACCACCTCGTACTCGGCGCGGCTGCCGAAACGCAGCAGCCCCGTCCGCGCGATCCACTTGTCCGACATGTACACGCGCGGGCCGATCACGGAGGCAATGCCGGCGTCGCCGGGCACATTGCCGAGGGTGCCGCCGATCGTGAACGCCTGCTGTCCGAGGCGCACCACGTCGCCCACCTTCGCGTCGAGCGCCACCAGCAGCGACGCGTCGACGAAGACCACCGTGTCCTCATGCACGCGCGCCCAGGCCGCGGCCGGCACCGTCTCGATGGCACCATAGAACGGATAGCCAGGCGAGACGGCGCGTACCTGTACGAGTCGAGTCCCGCCGGATGGTTCCGCCAGCGCCATCGACGCGAACGTCGTCACCCGGGCCGCGCGCACCTGCTGGGTCGCGAGCGAGTCGAGCACCGTGTCGACGACCGCCGGCATCACGGCGCGGGACGACATCGCCAGATCGCCGCCCAGCAGCGTGCGCGACTGCTCGCGAATGGAGCGCGTCACATTGCCGGCGAAGGAATCGATGGCCACGAGCGCCGCCACGCCAAAGGCGATGGACGACATGTACAGCGCGAGGCGACGGCGCGCCGTGCGGCTTTCCCGCCACGCGAGACGGAGCAACGCCTGCGTGGTCATGCGGGCACAGGCTCGGCGTCGTGGCGGATATCTTCCACGATCACTCCGTCACGCAAACGGATGGTGCGTTGCGTGCGGGCGGCCAGCCCCGGATCGTGCGTCACGAGCACGATCGTGCAGCCCCGCTCACGATTGAGCGACTGCAGCAGCTCCACGATGCGCTCGCCCGTTGTGCCGTCGAGATTTCCGGTGGGTTCGTCGGCAAAGAGGATGCGCGGGTCGTTCACGAACGCCCGGGCCAGTGCCACCCGCTGCTGTTCACCGCCGGAAAGCTGCTGCGGAAAATGATGCGTACGATCGCCGAGCCCGACGCGGGTCAGGAGGTCGCGGGCGCGCGTCGCGGCTTCGGCGGTGCTCGCTGCGCCACTCAACTCGAGCGGCACCTGCACATTTTCGAGGGCGGTGAGCGTGGGAATCAATTGAAAGCTCTGGAACACGAACCCAACTTTCTCTCCCCGAAGCCGGGCGCGGGCGTCTTCATCGAGGCGCGAAAAATCCACGCCGTCGAGGGACACCGAGCCGGCGCTCGGGGTATCGAGTCCGGCGAGCAGCCCGAGCAGCGTCGTCTTGCCGCTGCCGGACGGTCCCACGATGGACACGAAGGCGCCGGCCGGGACGTTGAAGGACACGTCCTGCAGCACCGTCAGGCGCTGGGTGCCGCTCACGTATTCCTTGGTCAATCCACGGGCAACAAGCATGCAGAGTCGGGTGCGGGTCAGATGCGGGGCATACATGGCGTGGGCCGTCGGCCTCATGGCCTGCGGCTCGGGCACCGCCGATCGTTCATCAAACGGAGCCGCTGTCGGAAAGGATTCCGCTGCGGCGACGGCGGCGGCCGTCGTACCCCGAAGCGGCGACAGCGTCTCGCAATCAACGGGTGGGGCCGCCGCAGCGGGAGTTCCCCGCGTCGTGATCCTCGGGACCAGCCTCACCGCCGGGTTGGGGCTTGATCCGGCGCAGGCGTATCCGGCGCTGCTGCAGGCGAAGGCCGATTCCGCAGGGTATCGCGTGAAGATCGTGAACGCGGGGCTGAGCGGCGAGACGTCGGCGGGTGCCGTCCGTCGGGCGGCCTGGGTCCTCGACCAGCCGGCGCGACTCGTCGTGCTCGAGGTGGGCGCGAACGACGGGCTGCGAGGGGTCGATCCCGACTCCACCTATGCCAACCTGGTGAAGCTGGTGGGCATCGTTCGGGCGCAGCGCCCCGAGGCGGAGGTCGCTCTCGTGCAGATGGAAGCGCCGACGAATCTCGGGCGTGACTACACCACGCGCTTTCACGCCGCTTATACGCGCGCCGCGACGACCACGAAGGCACCGCTCTGGCCGTTCCTGCTGACCGGCGTCGCGGGCGTGGCCCGGCTCAATCAGGCCGACGGCATTCATCCCAACCCCGATGGATCACGGATCGTCGCCTCCACCGTCTGGGCGCCGCTGTCGGTGGCGATCGCCGGTTGGGCGGGCCATTCTGGGACGAATTAGCTTTTCCCGATGCGTTCGATTCTGGTGCTGCTGGAGGACCTGGTCCAGGCGGAGTTCGGGTCTACCGAACTGGCCGCGGTGCGTGCGTCATCGTCCGAGCATCTTCGGGATGTCGGGCGCCTGGCGGGTGCGCCGGGGCGGGTGATGGCGTTCATCGAGGCGATCGCCGACGTGCGACGACGGCCGGTTCACGAGGTCTACCAGTTCGTGGCCGCCAAGCTGGTACCGCTGGTGCTCACGGAGTACAGCGGCCTGCTCAAGGGGCACACCTCGGCGCGCAGCGTGCTGATGCAGATCACCCGTCTGGCGCCGACCGTCCTCGACACGCTGATCCCGGGCATTCCGTATGCCGAGTTCGATGTGGAGCTCATCGATCTCGAGACGATGCGCGTGCGCTTCGAAGGGCCGGCGGAGATGCTGGCGGCGTTCGAAGGGATCGCCATGGGGCTGGCCAAGCATTACGGCGAGCGCGCTGAGACGAGCCGGGTGTCCCCGCCGGCGTTCGCGCCGGACCGACGGATGCTGGACATCAAGATCGGCGCCGAGCGGCGGGACCCGAGGACGCCGGCGCGGCCGGCGGGGAGCTCGGAGCTGCGGCGGAAGCTGGGGATCTGAGCGGCGCCGGTCGGCGAGTGGTAAATGGCCTTCCCTTCGAGGCTTAGCTCGTCTATTTTTCGAGGCTGTACCGAATCCGGCCACTGGTTGCGCCTTGCGCAGCGATCCGCCGGCTCCCGTCTGTTTCCCTGTTCGCAGGTCTGATCATATGGCCGTCACCGCAACGCAGATCCGTCGCGGCATGGTGCTCGTCTTCGAGGGCGATCCGTGCCGAGTGCTGGAGTTCCGTCACCACACGCCGGGCAACCTGCGCGCGATGGTGCAGGCGAAGCTCAAGAACCTCCGCACGGGGTCGAGCTTCGAGCATCGCTTCCGCGCCGCCGACACGATCACGAAGGCGGACATGGAAACGCACGAACTGGAGTTCCTGTACCAGGGCGGCGACACGTACCACTTCATGAACATCGAGAACTACGACCAGCTCGAGCTGGACGAAGAGACGCTTGGTGATTCGGCGCCGTGGATGCAGCCGGGCATGAAGATTCTGGCCGAATGGTACAACGGGCGTCCGATCGGCATCGAGCTCCCGAACTCGCTCGTGTTCGAGATCGTGGACACGGCACCGGTGGTGCGTGGCGCCACGAAGACGGCGTCGTCGAAGCCGGCGAAGCTCGAGAACGGCATCGTGGTGAACGTGCCGGAGTTCATCGAGCAGGGAACGCGCATCCGCGTGAACCCGACGACGGGGGAGTATCTCGATCGCGCGAAGGATTGAGTGGGCTTGGGCGAGGTCATCGAAAGATGAGCTCGCCCCCCGCTTGAAGTCCGGGCGCTGACCGGTTACCATGGGTGTCTCCGTAGGAATTTTCCGGAGTGCATGGTGGCCGTAGCTCAATCGGTTAGAGCACCGGATTGTGGTTCCGGGGGTTGCGGGTTCGATTCCCGTCGGTCACCCTGAGTCACTCGGAGATCTGCAAGGATCTCTGGAGGTCCGTAGCTCAATTGGTAGAGCACCGGTCTCCAAAACCGGCGGTTGGGGGTTCGATTCCCTCCGGGCCTGTACGATCTTGGCGGTATCGTCTAGGGGACTAGGACACAGCCCTCTCAAGGCTGGAACACGGGTTCGAATCCCGTTACCGCTATGTTGGCCAGTTGGACCACGGGAAAACGGCTCCATCGTCTATCGGTTAGGACGCGACCCTTTCAAGGTCGAGAGACGGGTTCGATTCCCGTTGGAGCTACTGGCAGGATGTAGGTGCAGGTGTGGTTGGGGGGCGTAGCTCAGTTTGGTTAGAGCACTCGACTGTCACTCGAGAGGTCGCGGGTTCGAGCCCCGTCGCTCCCGTCAGTAGTACGGCTCGGTTGGTTCGCAGGTGCGGTTCGCAGGTGGTAGGATCCTGGTGCAAGCCGGGACCCCTCGCTCTGGTGGTGAAATTGGTAGACACGCCGTCTTGAGGGGGCGGTGCCGCAAGGCGTCGCGGTTCGAGTCCGCGCCAGAGCATGCAGGATGTCGCAGTACACGAAGTTCACGGAGCGGTGTAACTTGCTCCGCGCACGTCGCCACAGTAGCTCAGTGGTAGAGCACCCGATTCGTAATCGGGCGGTCATCGGTTCAATCCCGATCTGTGGCTCTTCAAACGCTCCGGTCAGCTTGCTGGCCGGGGCGTTTTTCTTTGTGTGGCGGAAGAGGAAAAGCGCTGCGGGGTGAACGGGGGAACGGGGGATCGTCCGCTTGGCAGGGTTTCCCCGTTTCCCCGTTATCCCCGCAATGTTTTTGTCTCGCTAGGCCTCAGGCCAGGGCACGTCCTCGAGCCCGGGGCCCGCTTCGGTGTGCCGGGCGGCAGTTCCACTGCGCGACGGGCCGGGCCA
>JBDHVK010000082.1:0-17297 GCA_039809645.1 Gemmatimonas sp. | reverse complement strand
GCGCCGGTCGTGGAGCGGGCGCGTGCGTCGCTGGCGCTGGACGATGTCGGCGTGGCGCCGGTTGTGGACTGGGAGCTGGCGGAGCGGCGGGTTCGGGAGAGGGATCGGGGGACTTATTGAGGAACTGCGTAGATGTGGGGCGCATACGTGGGGCGCATACGTGGGGCGCATACGTAGGGCGCATACGAACGGCGCATACGTAGGGCGCACACGTGTAACGCATACGTACCGCGGTGGCGCTTCATGTATGCGCGTCACGTATGCGCCCCACGTATGCGCCCCACGTATACGCAGTTACTTTCCCCCAATGCCCTCCCGCAGATCCTTCCTCCGCGTCAGCGCAGGCTGCGCTGCGCATCTGCTCCTCAACGCCGCCTGCGCTCCGCGACGGCAGCGTGTTGCCTGGACGGCGCCCCAGGATCCCACGGTGACGACGGCGCCGTTCGCGCGGCTGGAGGCGATCGGTGCGGACGCGTGGGCGCTGATCTCGACGCCGCTCGGTGGGGATCGGACGACGTTTGCGAATGGCGGCATCATCGCGGGGCGCAGCGGCGTGGTGGTCGTGGAGGGGTTCTACCGAACGGCGGGGGCGGAGTGGCTCGCGCAGCAGGCGCGTGCGCTGACGGGGCGCTGGCCCTCGCATGTGGTGCTCACGCATTACCACGTGGACCACGCGTCGGGCGTGGCCGGGTTTGCGAATGGTGGGGCCATGCCGCGCATTCATGCGACGGTGCCGACGCGTGCGCAGGCGCTGGGTGGCGGGCCGGTGGCACCGGTCAAGGATGTGGCGCTCGAGCGCGCGCTGGCGGATGTGATCGTGGCGCCCACGAGTGGCGTGTCGCGCATCGATCTGGGGAATCGCGTGCTCACACTCGAGCCGCTCACGGGGCATACGAGCAGTGATCTGGCGGTGCACGACGAGGACGCGGGGCTCACGTGGAGCGGTGACCTCGTGTGGTACAGGATGTTCCCCAACTTCGTGGATGCGACGCCGACCACGCTGGCGGCGAGCGTGCGCACGCTGGCCAAACGGCTCGAGGTGAAGGGCGCGCGGCTCGTGCCGGGCCATGGGGCGCGGATCGAGGCCGATGGCATGCGCACGTACATCGGCCTGCTCGAGAGTCTCGAGGGCGCCGCGCGCACGGGTCACGCGGCGGGGAAGCCGGCGGCGGAGGTGGCGGCGGCGTATGCGGTGCCGACGACGCTCGGTGACTGGATGGCGGCCAGGCCAAGTGTGGAGCGGGCGATGACGGCATGGTACCGGGAGCTCGGCGCGAAGTGAGCGACGTGATGCTTCACCCGATCACGACGGCGGATCTCGACACGATTGCGACGCTCCATGCGACGAGCTGGCGGCGGGCCTATCGCGGCATTCTGGGTGACGACTACCTCGACGGTGATCTGCTCTCGGAACGCACCGCGGTGTGGCGCGAAAAGTTGACCGACGGCGTGGGGCACGGCTGGATCGTGCGGTCGGCGAGCGAGCCGGCGGGGTTCGTCTTCGTGCGGCCGCGTGAAGACGCACACTGGGGCACGCTCGTGGACAACCTGCATGTGCTGCCGGCGTACCAGGGTTCAGGACTCGGGCGCCGCCTGCTGCAGGAAGTTGCCTCGTGGTGCGCGCTGCATGCGCCTGAGGCGGGCGTGTACCTGTGGGTCTTCACCGACAATGCGTCGGCACGCGGATTCTATGCACGCGCAGGCGGCGTCGAGGTGGAGGCGGTGGAGCAACTGGCCAGCGATGGACGCGTGCTTTCGGAATTGCGGGTGGCGTGGCGAACGCCTCAGGCGCTGATGGACGGCGCGCGCGTGCGGATCTAGCTTAGGCGATCCTTCGCCTGGAGCGGTGTGGAGATGGTGATCCGTCGCGTTCGTTTCACGTCAGTGCTGGCACTCATCGGCGCGGCCTTCAGCACGACGCCGGCCCAGACGCCGCCGGTACAGACCGCGCCCAGTCGGTACCTGTATCTGTGGACCGCGTCGGCCGACACGACGAAGCCCGACTTTCTGGCGGTGGTGGATGTGCAGCCGCAGTCGCCGTCGTATGGCAAGCTGGTGACCACGGTGCCGGTACCGGGTCGCAACAACGGGCCGCATCACACCGAGCATGCACTGGCGAACGACGGGCGGCTGTTCGCGAACGGTTTCGATAGCGGCAAGACGTTCATCTTCGATGTGTCGCGGCCCGCGACGCCCACGATTGCGCAACAGTTCGGTGATGTGCAGGGGATGATGCACCCGCACAGCTTCCTGCGGCTGCCGAACGGCCACGTGCTGGCGACGTTCCAGATGCGCCATGCGAACGGGAAGATGTTGCCGGGTGGGCTCGCCGAACTCACGAACAGCGGCGCCGTGGTGCGCACGGCCACGGCGAACGTACCCGGCGTGGACCCGCGCGTGCGTCCGTACTCGGCCGCGATCATGCCGGCGATCGATCGGGTGTTCACCACGACGACCGACATGGATGGCACGGAGCAGATCAACGACGTGCAGTTGTGGAAGCTGTCGGACCTGTCGCTGCTCACCACCTTCAAGCTGCCGAACGGGCCACGGGGCAACGAAGGTGCGCTGACGGCGGAGCCGCGACTCCTGCCCGATGGCAAGTCGTTGCTGGTGAGCACGTTCAACTGCGGGTTGTATCATGTGCGCGGGCTCGACACGCCGACGCCCACGGCCAAACTGGTGGCGAGCTTCCCGCAGAAGCCCAAGACGTATTGCGCGATTCCGAGCATCGTGGGCCACTACTACGTGGTCACGGTGCCGGCATGGAGCGCGGTGGTGAGTCTCGACATCAGCGACCCGATGCACCCGCGTGAAGTGTCGCGCGTGGCGCTCGGCAAGGACGAGGTGCCCCATTGGTTGAGCGTGGAGCCCAATCATCAGCGCATCGTCGTCACGGGGTACGCCGGGATGCAGCACCGCGTGGTGATGCTCACCTTCAACGAGCAGACGGGGCAGTTGGCGCTCGACACGCGCTTCCGTGAAGCGGGCGCCAGGCAGCCAGGATTCTTCATGGACAACAAGACGTGGCCGCACGGCGGCTCGGCGAAGGGGATTCCGCACGGGGCGGTGTTCTCGCGCTGAGCGTTGCGGTAGCTTGCGCGATGTCCAACACCCTCGGCCCGATCGCGGCCCAGCGCGCACGCAATGTGCGCATGCAGGCCGAAGCCGAGCAGATCGCGGCGCGTCACGCGTTGGCGAACGACATCGATGCGTCGGTGCCGGTGGTGATGGTTCCGGCCAATACGCGCGCGCTCGTTCCGCTCCCCAACAGCGCGCGCGAGGCGTTTCTGGCGCATCTGCGCGGCGTGATCGCCGACGCGTTTGCGGAACCGCCGCGCGACCATCTCGAGGCGATGCGTGCGCATGCCACCAGCGAGCGCGCCGACGCGGGCGAGATCATGAGCCGCGATGACGGGCTCCCGGGGTACATGGTGCTCGGCGGCTGCTCGACCTGTCGTGGAGACTGCTGTACCTCTGGCGGCACCCGTGCCTTTCTCAAGGCGGACTCGTTGATGCGCGTGCGCTCACAGCGCGTCACGCTGGGCGTGTCGGGCGAGGATGCGAATGCGATCGAGGCGCTCTACGTCGCGGCGCTTCCGGAGGTGCACTACGAGGGCTCGTGCGTCTTTCATGCACGACTGGGATGCACGTTGCGACGCGAACTCCGCTCGAGCCTGTGCAACCGGTATCAGTGCGGCGAGTTGACGCAGCTGCGGCGCGCGCTGGATGAGCGAGGCGCGCAGAGCGCGTACATCGCCAGCGCGAGCAGCGATGCGCTTCAGCGCGTCGCGCTGGTGACGCCAGACGGAGTTGATCAGGCTTCGGATTTCGGAGCTTGATCGGGCATCGGAAATCTATCTCGCCGTCAGATGTCGGTTGCGGAAGTCAGGGCTCGGCCCTCTGCCCAGATGCCAGAATGCCGAGTCCCGATTTCCGCAACCGACATCAGACGGCGAGCCCGAGTTGCGAAACCCGATCGGGGCTCCGACTTCTGAAACCCGATCAACTGCCTTTGTTCAGGTTGTACTTCATGATCCCGGCGTGTACGCCGGTTGGGTCGCGCTCGAGAGCGTAGACTTCGCCGGCTGGGCCTTTCGCCGACATGAGATGCGCCTGGATCGCTGCGCGATCTTCGGCGGACAACGAGATGTCCAGAACGGAGAGCGTGTGCGGGAGATGCCCCGCGTGTCGCGCGCCGACGATCACACTCGTCACGGCGGACTCGTCCAGGACAGTGCGAATCGCGATGGCGCCGATGGTCGTGTGATGTGACTGCGCGATTCGCGACAGGGTCTGCAGGAGCGCCTGAAACGCGTCCCAGCCGCCGAACTCGTCGATGATGAGCTTGTACTTTGTGAGACTGCGATTCTCCAGCGGGTCTCGCGGCTCGGCGGCACCGAGCCAGCGTTCGTGGAAGAAGCCACCGGCGAGCGTGCCGTAGGAGAAGAGCGCCACGTCGTGCTGCGCGCAGAACGCGGCCATACTGCCGAGGGCGCGGCGATCGAGCAGGGAGATCTGCACCTGATGGCTCACGAGGCGCACCCCGGCGTCGTGCATGGCCTGCACCCGCACGGTGTCGAAGTTCGTAAGGCCGACACCGGCGATCTTCCCTTCGTCCGCCAGTTCCTGCAACCACACCGCCGCGTCGAGCCAGCGGGGATGGGCGTAGTCCCACCAGTGGAACTGCACGAGATCGAGCTGTTCGAGCCCCAACCGCGACAGCGAGCGGTCTATGAGGCGCACGATATCGGCGCGGCTGATCGTGGCGAGCACATCGCGATCGGGGACGCACTTCGTGTGTACGCGAATCGGGCGTTCGCGGCCGTAGCGGGCGTGCCAACCCCGGAGGAACTCGCCGATCAGCGATTCCACGCCGGTGTAGATGTCGGCGCAGTCGAAGGCGGTGATGCCGGCTTCGGCGAAGGACTGCATGTCGGCGAGCGCGGCCGTGCGTTCGATGGTGCCGTGGCCGCCGGCGAGCTGCCAGCCGCCCTTGATCAGCCGCGAGACATGGGCGCCGTTGTTGAGCAGGCGAACGGGAACGACGGACATCTCAGCCGGGCTCGCTGCCGTCGAGGTCGGCATCCAGGTCGGCGGCGGGCGGGAGCGGCACCAGCGTCACGTCGCCGTGATGAAAGACCGTGGTGCCGATGCGCGTGATACGGAAACGCCCGCCGCAGTGGGGGTCGGGGCAGGCGATCTCGGCATCGGTGGTCATCCAGTCGTTCGGATGCGTGGGGCGCTGCTTGGCGGGGAGCAGCGGGAGCAAGGCCGCCAGCGGGTAGAGCGGGAACGTCTGGCCGGCGGGGAACTCGAGGTTCTCACCGCGGAGGGTAAACCAGCTGCCGGCCGGGTGGTTGCACACCATGGGACGATCGGTGGCGATCACCTCGACCCGGAGATCGAAGAGGGTGAAGGCGTCGTCGCGGTTGGTCATGGCCTGAAGCTTAAACCGCCACTAGCGTTCGGGTGTCTCATCCTCGACACCAAGGAGAATTGACATGCCGGTTTTGATCAGCGACACCCTGGCCGCGGCCATCAATGCCCAGATCGGAAACGAGTTGGGCGCGAGCCTGCAGTACTACCAGATCGGGGCGCACTTCCATCGGATGCATCTGCAGCAGCTGTCGAAGCTGTTCTTCAAGCAGGCCGAGGAGGAGAAGGAGCACGCCGAGAAGCTGCTCAAGTACGTCGTGGACACCGGCGCGACGCTGGCGATCCCGGCAGTGAAGCAGCCGGTGCACACCTTCCCGACGGCCGAGGCGGCGGTCGCGGCGGCGCTGGCGTGGGAGATCGAGGTGACCGGTCAGATCAAGGCGCTGATGGACCTCGCGGCGGGCGAGAACGACTACCTCGCCCAGGATTTCCTGCAGTGGTTCGTGAACGAGCAGCTGGAGGAGGTCACGAAGATGGAGCGGCTGGTCGCGCTCGTCCGGATGGCTGGCGAGAAGCACCTGCTGTCGGTCGAGGCGTATCTGGTGCACAACAGCTAAGGCTGAGCTCGCCAGGGGCGTCGGAGATTCTTCCGCAGCGCCCCCCGCATCTATAGCGTAGTGCTTTCGCCCATTTTCCCCGAGCGTGTCATGCGAGTGAAGCTGCTGCTCCGGGCCCCCCTGCTTGGCGCTGGCCTGTTGGCCCTTGGCGCCTGCGCGAGTGCGGGGCGCGGTGCTCCCAAGGATCCCCGATTCCAGACCGGCGAGGCCGGCGCGATCGCCCGCGCCAAGGCCGACAGCCTGCGCTATCCGTACACGAAGGCCGACATCGACTTCATGTCGGGCATGATTCACCATCACGCGCAGGCCATCACGATCTCGCGCTGGGCGGTGTCGCACGGCGCGAGCCCCGCGGTGCAGCGGCTCACGGCGCGCATCATCAATGCGCAGACCGACGAAATCAAGCTGATGCAGACGTGGTTGCAGGATCGCAACCAGAAGGCGCCGGTGGTGGACACCGCCGGCAACGTGACGATGCCTGGCATGGCCGGGATGGCGGGCCATGACATGTCGATGATGGGGCACGACATGGGGGGCATGGAGATGAACGCGCAGGGGCAGATGAAGATGCCCGGCATGCTGAACGCCGAGCAGCTCAAGGCGCTCGACGCGGCACGCGGCGCGGACTACGACAAGCTGTTTCTCACCTACATGATCCAGCACCATCGCGGCGCGGTCACGATGGTGAAGGATCTCTTCAAGAACGACGGCGCCGGGCAGGACGAAACGGTGTTCAAGTTCGCGAATGATGTTGAAGTCGATCAAAGCACCGAGATCAAGCGCATGATGACGATGATGCTTGAGCAAGGCTGGATTCCACCGCAGTAACCTTGGCCGCTCCGTCCCACCAACTTTTTCCCTCAGTCATGACCTCATTCAGCTCACGTTTGTTGGCGGCGACGTCGCTGGCGCTTGTCGCCGCGGCGTGCTCGTCGTCGAAGCCGAAGACCGCACCGACGCCCTCGGTGAATCCGGCGGCGGATCCGCGTAACAACCTCAAGGCCGGTCTGTTCGATGCCGAAAAGGCCGTGTCGAACATGAAGATCCTCGCCGAGGCGAAGTCGCCGAACGGGTTCCTGGGGATCACCAACTCCGATCTCGCCTTCACCGGCAAGTACGTCATTCAGGGCAACTACAACGGCCCGGTGGTGTGGGACATCTCGAACCCGTCGAAGCCGGAACTGGTCGTCGCGTACGAGTGCCCGGCGTCGCAGAACGACGTGTCGGTGTACAAGAACCTGATGTTCATGTCGGCCGAGGCGCAGAACGGTCGCGTGGACTGCAAGCCGGGGGGCGTGCGTGAGGCGGTGAGCAAGGAGCGCATGCGTGGCGTGCGCATCTTCGACATCTCGAACATCAAGGAGCCCAAGCTCCTCGCCAACGTGCAGACGTGCCGCGGCTCGCACACGCACACGGTGCTCGAAGATCCGAAGGACAAGGAGAACGTCTACATCTACGTCTCGGGGTCGTCGGGCATCCGCTCGGCGGACGAGCTCGCGGGATGCGCGGGCGATGTGGCGGGCTCCGACCCGAACTCGTCGCGCCTGCGCATCGAGATCATCAAGGTACCGCTCGCCAATCCGAAGGCGGCCGCGGTGGTGAATCGCGCGAACATCTTTGCCGGCCTCACGGCCAACCCGACGCACGGCCTGTCGGATGCCGACAAGGCGGCCCAGGCGCAGCAGATCGCCGACGCGAAGGCGCGCAACGGCTTCGTGGTGAAGAACCCGCAGAGCGGTGCGGAAATGCTGGCGCCGCCGCAGATCGTGCGCCCGATGCTCGACAGCCTCGCGAAGTCGCATGGCGCCACGGCGCCGAGCGCGGCCGACTCGGCGGCGGCGCGTCCGCTGCTGCAGACGGCGGTGAACCGCATGTTCGCGAACGCGGCCGGTGGCCCGCCGAATCCGAACGCGCCGCTGAGCGAGCGGTCGCAGTGCCATGACATCACGGTGTACCCGTCGCTCGGCCTGGCCGGCGGCGCGTGCGAAGGGCACGGTCTGCTGCTCGACATCAGCAACCCGGTGAACCCGGTGCGTCTCGATGCCGTGGCCGACTCGAACTTCGCCTACTGGCACTCGGCGACGTTCAACAACGACGGCACGCAGCTCCTGTTCTCGGACGAGTGGGGTGGTGGTGGCGGTCCGAAGTGCCGTGCCGGCGACAAGATGGAGTGGGGCGCCGACGCGATCTTCAAGATCGTGAACAAGAAGCTGGTGTTCCAGAACTACTACAAGCTGCCGTCGTACCAGACCGACAAGGAAAACTGCGTGGCGCACAACGGCTCGCTGATTCCGATTCCGGGGCGCGACATCATGGTGCAGAGCTGGTACCAGGGTGGCATCTCGGTGTTCGACTGGACGGATGGTGCGCATCCGAAGGAGATCGCAAGCTTCGATCGCGGCCCGATCGACGCGACCCGCATGGTGAGCGGTGGGTCGTGGTCGGTGTACTGGTACAACGGCCAGATCATCAGCTCCGAAATCGCGCGTGGCATGGACGTGGTGGACCTGACGCCGAGCCAGTACATCTCGCAGAACGAGATCGATGCCGCGAAGACGGTGAAGTGGGACCAGCTCAACGCGCAGGGTCAGCCGAAGATCCAGTGGCCGCCCAGCTTCCCGTTGGCGAAGGCGTACACCGATCAGCTCGAGCGGAAGTCGTGCCAGGTGAGCACGCTGCGCACGCAGATCGCGGCGGCGGAGAAGGCGACGGGTGCCGCGCGCAACACGGCGCTCACCGCGGCCATCGCGGCGGCCGATGCGGCCAAGGGCTGTGACAGCAAGAAGGCGGACCTGCTCAAGAAGGCGCTGCAGGATCTGATGGCGCCGGCGATGTAAGAATCGCGCCGAACGCCAAACTCCTGACCTCAAACTCCAAACCCCAAACTGATCAGTTTGGGGTTTGGAGTTTGAGGTTCGGAGTTTGGGGTTTGTGAGTTACTGCGTCGACATCTGCATGCGCGTACATTTCCTTCAACCCTCTACTCCTTCGTCATGCGTATCGGCCAACTCGCTCCCGACTTCACCGCACAGACCACCATCGGCCCCATTCGCTTCCACGAGTGGCTCGGCGACGCGTGGGGGATCATCTTCTCGCATCCGAAAGACTTCACGCCGGTGTGCACGACCGAGCTGGGCCAGGTGGCGCGCCTCGAGCCGGAGTTCGCAAAGCGCGGAGTGAAGGTGATCGGCCTGAGCGTCGATCCGGTGGATCGTCATGATGCGTGGGTGGTGGACATCGCGCGCACGCAGGGCGCCACGCCGCACTTCCCGATGATCGGCGACACCGACCTCGTCGTGTCGAAGCTGTACGACATGCTTCCGGAAGAGGCCGGCGACAGCTGCGAGGGACGAACGGCAGCGGATAATCAGACGGTTCGTACCGTCTACGTGATTGGTCCCGACAAGAAGATCAAGCTGATTCTGATCTATCCGATGACCACGGGTCGCAATTTCGACGAGATCCTGCGGGCCGTTGATTCCCTGCAGCTCACGACGTCGCATCGGGTGGCGACGCCGGCGAACTGGAACCCGGGAGACTCGGTGATCATTGCGGGATCGGTATCGAACGAGGAAGCCAAGCAGTTGTATCCGGAGGGATGGCAGGAGTTGACCCCGTATCTGCGTGTGGTGCCGCAACCGAAATAGCGGCACGTCGCGGGACAGGCCGGAACACCAATACCGGTCACGCTGCCGGGAGAACCCCGACAGCGAGGGGAGATTCAGCTGCCGACCCTTCAGTACGAAGGCCGCGACGCGCGATGAGAGCGTGGAGCGGGCCGGCGAACGCCCCATGGGGGAGGTTGGATGAGAAGGTCAAACGCGCGATCGTCGTCGCCGGCAAAGGGGACGCGTCTGAGTGCCGAGTGGCGCGAGTTCGCCGATCGGCTGGCGCAGCATGTGCCCCTGCTCGGGCCGGATCAGTTTCTGATTCTGTCGGAGCCGAAGGCGCATCGCTTCGTGCAGCTCGCGCTGCAGGGCTCGTGGGGACTGAAGCTCGAAGCGGTTACCGACAGCTACCTCGAGCGGCACGCCGGGCTCTCCGCCCGCGATGAGCAGGCGATGCGGGCGCTCGGGTGGCAGCCGCCCACATTGCGCCCGATTGATGAGGCCACGGCGCTCGGACTCGATGGGTTCAGCGAACCGACGGACGACGGCGATCGCGACAGTGAACGCGAGAGCGAGGCCGAGGCCGACGCCGACGAGGGCTCGCCGAGTTGGACGATGCAGTGGCCAGCGCCGGTACCGCACGCCGACGCGGCGCTGCTCGTGGTTCGCACGCTGGCGACGGTTTTTCACGTGCGGCATCCGTCGCTGTTGCAGTACTACGCCTTCGCCACCGACGGGCCCACGATTCTGCTGCCCGGGCTTGGCATTCCCGCCGAGCCGCCGCCGATATCCCTGGAAGGCGTGCAGGCGCGAGCGATCGAGGGCAACGTGGAGGAAGCGTGCATGGCGGCGGCCGACGACGATGTGCGTCGGGACGGCGACGTGTACCTGCTCGAAGTCGATGGGGTGCCGTTCCGCGTGACGGCGGAGCCCGATGCCGGTGTGGTGCGCGTGCTGTCGCGGGTGATGCCGGTGGACGAGGTTGGCGGGAATCTGTTCGAGTTGATGAACCGGCTGAACGGCACCTACCTCAGCTACGGCTATGTGTTCGTGCGCGACGGCGATGTGCGCTGGGCCACCGAGCTGGTGGATGCGCCCTTTTCGCCGCACGCGCTGGTGACGTCGCTGCAGCGCGGCGCGGAGGTGGTAAAGGGTGTGCTCGCGCTCAAGCCGGTGATCTGACGCCGCTCACCCGGTGGGCTGCTCGCTCGTCAACGCCTCGCGCATGTGCGCGAGGCGTTCGCGCATCCGCACCCGCAGCGACGCCGGCGCCAGCAGCTCCGCGTCGCCAGCATACTGCAGCACGTGCCGCATGGCCCACGCGGAATCGGCGAGCGGGTGCGACAGCGTGAGCGACCCATCCGCCTCGCAGAGCACCCCTTCACGTTCAGCGATCCAGCGGGCGATGCTCGGCGCATAGCGCACCACCAGCAGGTCATGCTGCGCCTGCAGAAACGCCTTGCCGCGCGCGAGGACGTCATCCACCGAGAAGGAGCCGGGCACCGTGAAGGTTTCTCCGCTGGCGGCGGCGGTCTCGATGCGATCGACGCGGAAGAGTCGCAAGGCGGCGGCGCGACGGCACTGTGCAACGACATACAGCCGTGCCCCGCTCGACACGAGCGCATACGGCTCGATCTCGCGCGGCTCGGCGCTGGCCGCGTCGGGTTTGCGATAGACGATCTGCAGCACCTGACGCGCCTCGATGGCGGTGCGCACGGCGTAGAGCGTGTTGAGCGTGCCGCCATCGTGCAGGGTGGCGGCGATGCCTTCGATCAGCGGATCGTTGCCGATGTCGGCCATGACCGCACGAAGCCGGGCCTTCGTGCGCTCGATGACGCCTCGTTCGTCGGGTGGCCGCAGACGGGCGAGTACCGAGAGACCAAGCGCGATGGCACACACTTCGGTGGCCACGAGACGCATCGGGCGCTGAAAGGCCTGCGTCACGGCAGACACGTGTTCGCTCGTGAGATAGAGCTGCACGCCCTCCACGAACCCTGCCGGCACGTCATAGCGGCAGATGAGCGCGTAGACGTCGTCGCGCAAGGTTTCATACGGCAGCCCCGTGCGCTGCAGCAGTTCATCGATGGGGACATCGTCGCCACCGGCGAGGTGCGGCAACACTTCGAGCAGCCGTCGCAGCTGCGCCACGGCGGTGTCGGTGAACCGCGCGGGCCTGGGGGCGGGCCGGGGTGGCGGCGCCGGCGGCGACTGGAGCGCATCCCCCATGGCGTTCGCCCGCGTTTCGGCGCGATCGAGGCTTTCCGCCACCCGATCGAGCGCGGTCCGGAGACTCTCCACGATCTGCGCGGGTGACTCGGGAATAGCGTCGCCCCCGAACGAGAGCAGCCAACGGATGAAGGGCGCCTCGCGACGCACGGCGAGGTGGCGTCGGTGGCTCTCGCTCTCGGCCCCCCCCTCGCTCGAGCGGAAACGCACGACCACGTCGAGCGGCGTATCGTCGCCGAGCTCCCACGCCTCCTTGGAGGCGGCGTGGGTCCGCAGCCGGAAATCCGGCGGGACGGTGAAGTCGGGCGATTGCGGCCGGGCCGAGTTGACCCGCGCCCGCGCGATGCGATTGAGGCGGAAGTTGCGCAGGGCGTTGGCGTCATGATCTCGGGCCACGCAGTACCAGTGCCCGCTCAGGAAGAAGAGCCCCCACGGATCGATCGTGCGGTCACGCTCTTCGTCACGGCCCATGGCGTGATAGCGCATGGTGACCGTCTTGCGTCGCTGCACGGCGGTGGCGAGCGTCTGAAAGAGGGCGGCATCGTGCCGGGCCGCGTCGGCGCGCAGTGTGGGTGTGGCCTGTCCGTCGGTACTGCCCACGGGCAGATCGAAGGCGAGCTTGCGCAGCGCACGCGTGGCTTCGAGGGCGAGCGTATTGTCGCCGAGCTCGCGCGCACACGCGGCGGCATCGACCACGGCTTGCAGTTCATCGGGCTCGAAGCCGAGCATGGCGAGTGAGCCATAGCTCGAATCGGCCGTGCGCTTGGAACGGTAGGCGGCGGAGTCGGGCGGGAGCTGCCTGAGCGGTTCGTTTCCCTTGCCCGGCGCGACGAGCGCGAGAAACGGCAGATAGAACTCCTGCCGCCGCATCAGGTAGGCGCCTTCGCTGTTGCCGAACGAATCGGCCTCGGTTTCGATGGGGAAGCCGAAGGTGCGCAGCTCGTCCTTGTCGCGTTCGAAGGTGCGCTTGGTGCTGTCGCGCCGTTGCCGGTTGGCCGCCATCTGCTCCGCCGAGAGCGATGCGCCGTCGATGGGGGGCCATGCGTATGCCGGCACGTCGGCGACCAGCTCGTCGAAGGTGACGGCACGACGGCGCGCGAGGAGGGCGGTGACGAGATCGACCCAGCGCTGCAGCTTGGGATCGCCGGCATTCTCCGGCGGCAATGTTTCCACGGACCCAGACATACCCCGAAGGTACGTCGTGGCGCTGACAGTGCCAGCTGCGCGGCGCTGTCAGACCCTCCCAGGAGATTGCACGCATCCCTCAGGAGTTCACGGGATCACCTGCACTTGGGAGATTGTCATGCAGACATCGATGTCCATCGATCATCAGGCGCATCACGGCGCAAGCGGACGGGTCGTGCGGGTCCTGCTGACGCTGACCGGCGATGTGCCAACCGGCTCGGCGCGACCGCCGATCGGCCTGTCGCTCGTCCTGGATCGCAGCGGGTCGATGCACGGCTTGCCGCTGGCATCGGTACGCGAGGCGGCCGCGCGGGTGGTGGAGCGATTGCATCCACAGGATGTAGTGGGGGCGGTGGCGTTCGACGGTGCGGTCGAGGAAATCGGCGCCGTCGCGCCGGTGCAGCGGCACGGCGGCTTGGCCTCGCTGCTGCGACTGATCGAACCGCGTGGTAGTACGAACCTCAGTGGCGGCTGGCTGCGCGGTCGCCAACAGATGGCCGATGCGGCCGCGCTGCTCACTGGACCGGGCAGCAGCCGACGCGTCGTCCTGCTCACCGATGGGCATGCGAACGAAGGGATCACCGACCCGGCCTTGCTCATTGGCCTGGCGCGCACGGCCCGCGAGCAGGGGATCACCACCAGCACGGTGGGCGTCGGAGACGGCTATGATGACACCCTGCTGCGGGCGATGGCCGATGCCGGTGGCGGGAATGCCTGGTACGTCGAGCGGCCGGATCAGTCGCAGGATGTCTTTGCGGAGGAGTTGGGGAACCTGCTGTCCGTGGCGGCGCAGGGTGTCACGGCGACGCTGGCGCTCGAACCGTCGGTGGAAATGCTGATGGTGCACTCCGATTGGCCGGTCTCGGTCCACGGTGCGACGCTTCGCTTCGATCTCGGCGATCTCTACGCGAGCGAGCCCAAGCCGCTGCTGTTCGAGCTGCTGGTGCCAGCCGCGGTCACGGCGGGACAGGAGCCGGAGGCCATCGTGACGCTGGCCACGCTGATGGTGCGGTCGGATGTGATCACGGCGGATGGCGTGGAGCATCGGGAACTGACGCTGCCGATTGCCGCCACGGCGGCGATGCAGACACTCGTCGTGCCGGAGGTGGAGGCTGCCGTCCTGCTGGCGCGCACGGCCAGGTTCCGGGAAGACGCCGCACGCGCCCAGCGGCAGGGCGACGCAGACGGCGCGCGCCGCACGATGCGTGAAGCACGGCAGCAGCTGGCCGCGAGCCCACTGCTCGAGGATCCCGCACACGCGCCAGCGCTGCAGCGGCAGCTGGCTGACCTGGAAGCGCTCGAGGCGCATTACCAGCGGGGTGAGCTGCACGAGCGTGACGCGAAGTATCAGATGCAGCGGGCGTACAACATGAAGCGCGGGAAGCGGAGTTACGACGATCAGCTGAACCGGTAGCCTGAAGCCGTTGAGCGGCGGAGGCTGAGTGCGCACCTTTCGAGGCGTGTCCTTCCCCGCGACGTCCCCGTGCATCAAGGTCTGCCAACTCGATCTCGAGGGGCGGTGCCGCGGCTGTGGGCGGACGGCGCAGGAGATCGCCGACTGGCCGTACATGACGCCGGATGAGCGGCGCGCCGTGAACGCCCGACTGGGGTTTCGCGGACACGACGAACAGCGGTGACAGGGTAAGGCACGCGCTTCAGACGGCGCGTCCCCGATATGACGGGGCTCCAAAACGCGCGTCCCCGGCCGTGCGTAATTCAGTGAAGCGTGCCTCATGGGTCTATTGACGCGCCTCGACGCACCCTCCACTGTCATCGCATGGCTTCACTTCCGCCGGTCGCGGCCCCCGACTGGGTCCGTACCCTGCACGACCTCGATGTCGGGGTGGTGATCCAGGATCGTTTTGCGCGCATCGTGTTCGCGAATGCGAAGGCAAACACGCTGCTTGGGGTCACGGCCGACGAAATGGTGGATCGCACCACGAACGACACCCGCTGGGACGCGATCTTCCCCGACGGGACCCCGTTGTGCGGTGAGGATCATCCGGGTCCTCGGGCACTGGCGACTGGCCAGGCGCAGCAGAGCGTGGTGATTGGCGTGCGACGGGGCGACGCGCCGGAGCGCGTGTGGATCATGGCCTCGGCGATTCCGCAGCGGGACGAAACGGGCGCCGTGGCGCAGGTGGTGATCTCGTTCAGCGATGTGAGTATTGCCCAGGCGGCGCTGCGTGTGTCGGAGGCGACGTACGACTCGGTCTTTCGGTCGATGTCCGAAGGACTCGTCATTCACAATCCGGACGGCACGATCAAGGCGGCGAATGCCGCCGCCGGGCGGGTGCTCGGCCTGACGGTGGAACAGCTGACCGGGCGCGCGGCGACCGACAGCCGCTGGCGGCTCGCCCGCGAAGACGACACGCCTCTGGCGCCGGGTGATATCCCCTCGGAAGTGGCGTTACGCACCGGCCAGCCTGCGGGACCGGTGGTGCTGTCGGTGCACCGCCCGGACGGCTCTCGCGCCTGGCTCGAGGTCCGCGCCGATCCGCTGCGTGAGCAGGGGGAGGACACCATTCGCGGGGTCGTCGCGACGTTCACCGACATCACGCACGCGCGCACGACGCAGCTGGCACTCGAAGCCAGTCGCATGCAAACGCAGCGGGTGCTCGACGCGGTGCCCGGTATCGTCTTCCAGTATCGACATCGCTCCGAATCGGACAGCCGACTCATCTTCGTCGCCGGGCGGATTCGCGAAGTGCTGGGCATGGAGCCCAGCGAAGTGCGGGAGAATGCCAACGTCCTGTTCGAACGGCTCACCCCATCGCAACAGGCGCTGCTGCGGGAGGCGATCGCGCAGGTGATCGTGACGCGCGGGCCGTTCCAGCACGAGATCTGCTTCGAGCATGTGGACGGCGGCGTGCGCTGGATGCGACTGTTCGGCGTACCCGACGCGGGAGCCGACGGCATCTTCTACACGGGCGTGATGCTCGACATCACGGCCGAACGACAGATGGCCGATGCCCTTCGCACGCGGCAGCGTCGCGAGGCCATGGGCGACATGGCCGCCGGCATCGCACACAACTTCAACAACATGCTGGCGGTGGTGCTGCCCAACCTGCAGATGGCGCAGGAGGACGCGACCGGCGAACTGGCGGCGCTCGTGAGTGATGCCGAGCGCGCCGCGCGCAGCGCAGCCGATCTGGTGCGACGCATGCTGGCGCTCGGGCGCGGAGATCCGCCGGATCCGGGGACGCATGTGGACCTCGTGCCCATCGTACGGGAGGCGCTCCACATCTGTCGGCAGACATTCGATCGCGGCATCGCGATCAGCGAATCGATTCGCGTGCCGCGCGCGATGGTGCGGGCGTCAGCGAGCGACATGCAGCAGGTGGTGCTCAACCTGTGTCTCAATGCGCGCGACGCGATGATCGGCGTGCGCGCGCCCGCGTTGAGCGTGTCGCTCGAGGCGGATGGCGCGAAAGCGATCCTGCTCACCGTGCGCGACACCGGGGCCGGCATGTCGGAAGAGACGCTCCGGCGCATCGGCGAGCCGTTCTTCACCACCAAGCAGCCGGGGCGGGGCACCGGTCTGGGGTTGGCGTCGGCGTTTCACACCATCAGCGAGGCCGGCGGCACCTGGTCCGTGATGTCCAACGCCGGTGGCGGGACCACGTTCAGTGTGCAACTCCCCATGGCCGATCTGGTGGAGCCGGTGGGGCCACGCGCGGTCACCGCGGCGCAGGCACCTCTGCACGGGTGTGTGCTCATCGTCGACGACGAGCCGATGGTGCGTACCGTGCTCGCGCGTCAGGTGGCGCGTCTGGGCATGTCGGCGGTCGTGGCCGAGAGTGCCGAAGACGCGCTGATCCGCCTGCGCGCCGGGCTCGACGACCTGCGCGCGATCGTGCTCGATCTGTCGATGCCCGGCATGTCGGGCACAGAGGCGTTGCCGCACCTTCGGGCGCTGACCCCCGCCACGCCGATCATTGCGCTGTCCGGCTATGTCCCCGAGGCGGCGGACCTCGATCTCGCGTCGGCGGTGCTGACAAAACCGCTTGGCCAACATCAACTGGAAACGGTGCTGCGTCAGTTGCTCGGCGCCACGGAGGCATGATGGACTGGTCGGTCGTCGGCCTGAACTTCCTGTACGCGATCCTTGGCGTGGTGTTGATGTACGTGTCGTACCGCATCATCGACCTGCTCACGCCGCAGGTCGACTTCGCCGAGGAGCTCAAGAAGGGGAACCTCGCGGTGGGCATGTTCGTCGCGGCGATCTTCATCGCCGTGGCCATCGTGGTGGCGGGTGCCCTGAACTGATGCGCCGCACGTG
>JBDHVK010000081.1:0-17600 GCA_039809645.1 Gemmatimonas sp. | reverse complement strand
TGAGTGTCGAGTCGGGCTCGGGCGGCGTGACGGTCGCGCTGCCGGGCGGGTACGATGGATCGGTGGACATCGAAACCGGCAGCGGTGGCATCTCGACCGACTTCGCGGTGCGCACGACGCGCGTCGAGCGCAATACACTTCGTGGGACGATCGGCGACGGTCGCGGACGTCTGCGGATCGAAACCGGGTCCGGCTCGGTCCGCTTGCGTCGCGCCGGTTCCTGATTCAAGTTCTCACGTCGGCCGATCTGGCCACGCTGCTCACGTCGCCTCGCGACCCTGCGTTTCCGGTGCTTCGATGACTCTCGCTTCGGTTCACAGTCCAAGTCTCTTGAAGCAGGCTCCGTGAGCTGGTAGCGACCTCCGTCGCGCCGCGCGATGAGTGCCCCACCCTGCTTCGAGCATCGGTGGGGCGCTTCTTTTTTCGCGAGCGACGATATGACCGGCATGACCGACAGCCTGATTGAAGACAGCGCGAGCGCACGTCGACCCTGGTGGCACGACGTGCGCGACGCGGTGCGTGGAACGCGTCACGATTACACCAGCGGCTCGATCAGTCGCGCGATCGTGCTGCTGGCCATTCCGATGGTGTTGGAGATGCTCATGGAGAGCCTCTTCGCGCTGTCGGATGTGTTCTTCGTGAGCCGGCTCGGCGCGAGTGCGGTGGCGACGGTGGGCCTCACGGAGTCGATGATGATCATCGTCTACACGCTCGCGATGGGGCTGGCGATCGGCGGAAGCGCCATGGTCGCGCGACGGGTGGGCGAGAAGGATGCGAACGGCGCCGCGCGGGCCGCCGTCCAGGCGTTGATCGTCGGGGCCGTGGCCTCGGCGGTCCTGGGCCTCGTTGGCGCGATTTTCGCGCCCGAGCTCCTCACGCTGATGGGCGCCGCCCCGGACGTGCTTGCCACGGGCACGACGTTCACGCGCGTCATGCTCGGTGGGAGTGGCACGGCGTTTCTGCTCTTCGTGGTGAACTCGGCGTTCCGGGGCGCGGGCGACGCGGCCGTGTCGATGCGCGTCCTCTGGCTCGCGAATGGGCTCAATATCGTCCTTGGGCCGATGCTGATCTTTGGCATCGGGCCATTCCCCGAGCTCGGTGTGACCGGTGCCGCCGTGGCGACGACGATCGGTCGCGGCGTTGGCCTGCTCTTCGCGCTGCGCATTCTGGTGCGCGGCGCGGGGCACCTTCGCGTACTGCGGGAGCACATCGTGCTGGAGCTCGAGACCATGCGCACGCTGCTCCGCCTGTCGGTGAACGCCACCTTTCAGGTGCTCGTCGGTAGCCTCAGCTGGATGGTGCTCATCCGGCTCATGGCGGGCTTCGGCAGCGCGGCGATGGCCGGCTACACGATCGCCGTGCGCATGGTGATGTTCTGTCTGCTGCCGGCGTGGGGGCTCGGGAACGCCGCGGCGACGATGGTGGGACAGGCGCTCGGCGCCCGCAATCCGGAGCGTGCGACGCAGGCCGTGTGGACCGCAGCACGCTACAACGTGACCTTCCTCGGCGCGGTCGGTGTGCTGTTCGTGGCGGCCACCACGCCGATCGTGGCCCTCTTCACGCACGACGCGACGGTGCACGATGTGGCGGTCCCCGGGCTCCGCCTCATGGCGTTCGGCTTTCCGCTCTACGCCTTCGGGATGGTGCTCACGCAGGCGTTCAACGGCGCGGGCGACACGCGAACCCCCACGCGCATCAACATCGGCGTGTTCTGGATCTTCGAGCTGCCGCTGGCGTGGGGGCTGGCGCGCTACACGTCGCTGGGGCCGCAGGCGGTATTCGTGAGTGTGCTGGCCGCGTACTCACTGCTGGCGGCGGTCAGTGCGGTGGCCTTTCGCGCCGGCCGCTGGCGGACCACGACGGTGTAGTCGCCGGTCTACGGGGTGGTGAGCAGGTCGAGCAGGCGTCCGCGGAAGCCAAACTCCCACGCGGTGCCATAGCGGATGTCCGCGATCCGAAACCGTTCGCCCTGCTTCACCACCACCACCGTATCCTTCCAATCCAGGGCGGGCTTCTGCGTGTCGTTCGTGAACTGGACAACCACGAGCGTGGTATCGCCGCGGGCCACCGAGTCCTTCACCACGGAGGCCGTCCGTCCTTCGAAGAGACTACTGAAGATGTCTCCGTCGGCAAAGGGCGGCTTCTCGCCGGGCGCCGACTTTTCGGCCGAGTCGCGCAGCACGCGGGCGCGATCGAGGACATGGGCAAGGGAATCGCCCAGATAGGGCGCCAGCGCCTTGAGCTGCGGGGCATCGGGCACGCGATGTACGCCCACGGCGTCGAGCACCGTATAGAACTGGGTCACGGCTTCGGTTGCCGTGGCCGGCTGTCGGCCGCACGCAGCCAACAGGAGGGTCGTCGCAACGGTCACACCGGTGCGTCGCATCACGCCGGCCGCGCCGCGCCGAGTCGCCGCGCCGGACGCTGTTCCAGTTCGATCACGCGCAACTGCCCGCCGATGAGCGCATACACCATCACGAGCACGATCGAGAGCACGTGGAACCAGGCGGGACGAAGCTCCCAGTGCTGCACGCTCGCCCAGGTCGTCGCCACGACACCCAGCAGGCCGAGCACAATGGTGTGCACACGGGGGCGCGAGGGTGCCAGTCGCGCACAGAGGTAGCAGCCGCCCACGGCATAGAGTGCGACGTAGGCCATCATGAGCAGCAACACCGGCGCGCTCTGCGTGGCGCCATTGCCGTCGTAGAGCGACGGAACAGCGACATGCAGGGCGTAATCAGTGCCCAGCGTACATGCGGCGATGAGGACGAACCCCGTCGCGATGGCGAGCAGGCTACGGCCCATGATGAACGGAGAGGTGGGAACGACGGGGGAGTGATCCGACTATGCACTGTGTTCACGCACGACACCAGAGCGAGCGTTGAAAGAGCGCGCGGTACTACGGACCGCGCGAGCCGCGAATGGTCGGCAGCGGCTTGACGCGCGTCGGCACCCGATCCGTAAGTGGACGGGGCCGAAACGCGCCCTGGAAGCGACAGCCGGTCGCTGGATCATACGCGGCCGCGACCTTCGGGCACGACGCCACGATCTCCGAAACCGACGGTCGCCGCCCACCGTCGATCCAGCGTTCGAGCGCCGCGATCGCCGTGACGTAGGCTGCGTCGGTGAGGTAGCTATGCTCCGAGTCGCTGGTGAAGAGCTGCTGCAGCAAGTCGCTGCGCCCGGCGCGCTCCACCGTGCGCCGAAAGGTGTCTTCGAGCTCCACGAACGCGGTTGGATCGTCGATCGCATGCATCGTGAGCGTCGGCACCGTGAGGATTCCCTGCGGATCGGCATCAGCGGCGAGGCGCGCCACCGCCTCGCTGTCGGCCGTGTAGCGAGGGACGCGCGCATCGAGCGGACCGCCGGCCACGGCCCCCGGATACGTCACCCCGACGGTGGAGAACGGGTTCTTGCCACCGGTGTGCTTCTGCACGATGTCCTGAAAGTGCCACGTGCCCCAATTGAGATGCGCGATGAGTGTGCGCTCCGGGATCTTCACCGCCGCGAGAATGCTGGCGAGATGCTGGGCTTGCGCCGGCGTGCGCGAGGCCGCTGGCTGACGAACGCCCGTGCACGCATCCACGCGATCGGCAAGTTGGGCGCGCGTGAGCGTTGCGCCGGGCGGGAGCCCCATCCACAGCGGATACGTCGGCTCGTCGCTGCGCGGATGGTCGCCGCAGACGGCCTGATACACGACCCGCAGATCCATGCGGAAGTCGTACGAATAGGTCGCCCCACCGAGTACGCCGCTCGTGAGGAGCACGCCATCGAACGGGCGGCGCCCACCACGGCCTGCGTCGTTGAACCGCTCGGCGGCACGTGCCGCGACGCCGCCACCCCAGGACTGTCCGTGCAGAATCGTGCGCACGGGTTCGCCGAACTGGGCGACAAAGAGGTCGCGGCTGCGACGCGCGTCGTCGGCAGCCGACAGCACGGCCACCCCGCCCTGCTTGTAGGACGTCGCGACGAGCGCGTAGCCCAAGGTGGGCCAGATCGCCCAGCGTGTGACATCATCGGCGGTTCGCTTGGCGTCGGGCGCGCCAAGTTCCGGGCCGCCGTGGGCGTGCACCACGAGCTTGTGGTTCCAGGTGGCCGGCATCACCACCCAGTAGTAGGCACCGGTGGTATCGCGGCCGCTGTAGCAGGCCGCGGTGCTGGGCACGGCCGACGGACAGGCCGCTGGCGCGGCTTGTGATCCCGCCGAGAGTGCGGCCAGCGAGCTCAGCCCGCCGGCGAGTGCGAGGCGAACAGCGCGCATGCGTGCGTTCAGGCAGGAAGTGGTGCGCGCTCCTGCAGCTCGCGCTGCAGGAGCCAGAACGTGAAGCCCGCCTGCAGCGCCACCGTGACGACGGAAAGCGTCCACACATGCGTGAGCTGAAAGCCGGGGCGAGAGGCGAGCCAGAGCGCGGGAATGGCATAGGTCAGCAGTCGCGTGGCGCTGCTGACCAGCGAGGGCACCGTGTTCCCGAGCGCCTGGAACATGCCGCTGCAGGTGAAGAGCAATCCCGAGGCGACGAAGTTCCACGAGATGGTCCGGAGAAACGTGGTCGCCACATCGCGCACGGCCGGTTCTTCGGTGAATCCCTGCACGAACAGTTCGGGGCGCCACTGACAGATCAGGGTAAGCACGAGCATGAGCCCACTGCCCATCAGGGCGGCCCACTTGAAGGTGTCACGCACCCGCTGTGGATGGCGCGCGCCCATGTTCTGTCCGGCGAGCGGTGCGGCCGAGAAGGAAATTGCCATGGCAGGCAGGAAGATCGACTGCATCACGCGCGAGCCGATACCATAGCCTGCCTGTGAGGCCGAACCGAAATCGCGAATCACGAAATACGTCACGCCGGTGAGCACGAACATCAGCGCAAACTCGGCACCCGGCGGCACGCCGATGCGCAGAATGCGGGCGATGATATCGGTGCGGAACGTGAGCATCTCGCGCTTGAATCCCACGTAGTGCTCGAGGCGCACGAAGTAGATCGACATCATCGTGACCGCGACGGCAATCGCGAGCGTGCTCGCAAGGCCCGCGCCGGCCACGCCGAGCGGCTTGCCGGTCCCCCAGCCCGCGATCAGCACCGGCGCCAGGATGATGTTCATCACGACCGTCACGATCTGCACGAGCATCGTGGGTTTGACGATGCCCGTTCCGCGCAGTGCGGAGCCCATGGACACCAGGGCGAACTGCAGTCCAAGCCCCGGGAGATACCAGCGGAGATAGCTGAGCCCATTGGCGCGCGTCGCCTCGTCGGCGCCCACCGTCCCGAGATAGAGCGGTGCCAGCGCGAAGCCGGCGACGAGCACCAGAATGCCGCAGGCGAACGCCCAGACGGTGCTCTGATTGAAGATCAGGTTGGCATCCGCCTGATCCTTTCGCCCCACCGCGTTGGCGATGAGCGCCATGGTGCCCACTCCCAGCACCTGCGTGACCGACATGACGATCATCTGCACATTGCCAGCGGCGCTCACGCCGGCCACCGCGGCGTCGCCCAGTCGTGTCACGAACCAGAGGTCCACCAGATAGTACATCGTCTGGAAGATCATGCCGGCCGCCATGGGGAGCGCCAGCCGGACGATGTGCTTGGGAATCGAGCCCGTGGTCATGTCGCGCATGGCCCAACGGTCGCCGCTCGGTGGTCGTCGCGCAACCGTCCGCCGTCGGCGCCCGTTCTTGCCCGATGGCGACGGCGCTTGCTGATTATCGGGCATGTCAGCCATCCGCCTCATCCCCGCCGCACTCCTGCTGCTCGCTGCCTGCGGGAAAGCCGCCGAGACCGGCCCGGTCATCGGGCTCATCACGAAAACCGAAACCAACCCGTTCTTCGTGAAGATGAAGGAAGGGGCCGAGGCCGCGGCGAAGGCCAAGGGCGCCACGATCGTGGCGGGCGCCGGCCGAAACGACGGTGACAATGCCGGCCAGGTGACCGCACTCGAGAATCAGGTCGCGGCCGGTGCGAAGGCCGTGCTGATTGCGGTGAGCGACGCGAAGGCGATCATCCCGGCCATCAGGAAGGCGCGCGACGCGGGCGTGCTGGTGATTGCCCTCGACAGCCCCACGGATCCGGTCGACGCCACCGACGCCTTTTTCGGTACCGACAACTACAAGGCCGGTGAGCTCATCGGCGCGTATGCCAAGGCGCGATTGGGGTCGACGCCGGCGCGGATCGTGACGATCGATCTCATCCCGGGCAATCCGACCGGCGCGCAGCGCCACAACGGCTTTCTGCAAGGCTTCGGCCTCACGAGCTTCGACCGCTCGCACAACGATCTCGCGCAGCCTCCCGAGGTGGTGTGCATGGGCGATGGCATCGGTGATCAGGCCAAGGCGCAGACCGTGATGGAGAACTGCCTCCAGCAGCACCCCGATGTGAACGTGGTGTACACGATCAATGAGCCGAGCGGCGCGGGGGCGTGGAACGCGCTCAAGAAGGCCGGCCGGGAGAAGGACGTGCTGGTGCTGAGCGTCGACGGGGGCTGCCGCGGGGTGCAGGATGTGGCCGACGGCAAACTCGCCGCCACGGCGCAGCAGTATCCGCTGCACATGGCGGAGTTGGGGGTCGAGGCCGCCATGACGTTCGTCGCGTCGGGAAAGAAGCCCAGCGGGTACACGGACACCGGTGTGGCCCTGGTCGCGGGCACGCCGATGGCCGGAGTCACGAGCCTCTCGCCGGCGGAAGGCGCCCAGCGGTGCTGGGGCACGAAGTGAGTCCCGCGTCGTGAACGGTCGTGCCCGTCAGCTGGCGACGCTTGGACCGTTGCTGGCCCTGCTCGCTGCGTCGACGTTCTTCGCGCTGCAATCCCCGCGATTCCTCACCGGCGAGAATTTCTCGCTGATCCTGCAGCAGGTCATGGTGGTGGGGGTGCTGGCGATCGGGCAGACGCTCGTGATCCTCACGGCCGGCATCGATCTCTCCTGCGGCATGGTCATGTCACTCGGCGGCGTGGTGATGGCGCTGCTCGCCGCGCGCGGCGGCGTCGCCCCGGCGGCAGCGATCGCGGCCGGGATGGCCGTGACGACGCTCGCCGGGTTCATCAACGGCGTGCTCATCACGCGCGTCAAGCTGCCCCCCTTCATCGTCACGCTGGGGACGATGAACATCGCGTTCGCGCTCACCCAGCTCGTGTCGCATTCGCAGAGCGTGACCGATCTGCCGCCGCTGCTGACGGTGCTGGGCGAGACCGTGCGCGTCGGACGCACACCGGTTGCCTATGGCGCCGTGGCGATGGTCGTGCTGTACGCGCTCGCCTGGTGGCTGCTCCGCGAGACGGCCGGAGGGCGCCATGTTTACGCGACGGGCAACGCACCGGAGGCCGCGCGCCTCTCCGGCATCGCGACCACGCGTGTCCTGCTCGCGGTCTACACGCTGGCCGGGTGCTGCTACGGCGTCGCGGCGCTGCTTGGCATCGCGCGCACGGGGGTGGGGGACCCGCAAGCGGGGCAGACCGAGAACCTCGACACCGTGACCGCCGTGGTGCTTGGTGGAACCAGCCTCTTTGGCGGTCGCGGGGTGATTCCTGGCTCGCTCGTGGGCGCGCTCATCGTGGGCGTGTTCCGCAACGGCCTGACGCTCATGGGTGTGTCGTCGGTGTACCAGATCCTGGTGACGGGCGTGCTGGTGATCCTGGCCGTGTCGCTCGATCACTCGTCGCGGCGGGCCCGATGAGCGCCCCGCTCGTGCTCGAGGCGAGCGCGCTGCGCAAAGCGTACGGCTCGGTCGTGGCGCTCGATGGCTGCGACTTCGAAGTGCGTGCCGGTGAGATTCTGGCCGTCATCGGCGACAATGGCGCCGGCAAGTCATCGCTCATCAAGGTGCTCTCGGGGGCGCTCATTCCCGACAGCGGCGTGCTGCGGCTCGACGGTGTGCCGGTTGCCTTTCGCTCCCCAGCCGATGCGCGAGCCGCGGGGATCGAAACGGTGTATCAGGACCTCGCGGTCGCCCCGGCGCTCTCCATCGCCGAGAATCTCTTCCTCGGTCGCGAGCTACGTAGACCGGGCCCGCTGGGCTCGTGGCTCCGCTGGATCGACCGTCCGCGCATGGTGCGCGAGGCCGCCGCACAGCTTGACGCGCTTGGCATACGCGTCCGCTCCCTCACGCAGCCGGTGGAGACGCTCTCCGGCGGCCAGCGCCAGGGCATCGCCGTGGCCCGCAGCGCAGCGTTCGCGCAGCACGTGGTGATCCTCGACGAACCCACCGCCGCCCTCGGCGTGCGCGAGAGCGGCATGGTCCTCGATCTGATTCGCCGCGTGCGCGACCGGGGATTGAGTGTGGTCCTGATCAGCCACAACATGCCGCACGTCTTCGAACTGGCCGACCGCATTCACATCCAGCGCCTCGGCCAGCGCATCGCGCTCGTGGACACGAGCGCGATCTCGATGAGCGATGCGGTGGCGGTCATGACGGGCGCAAGCGCCGACCGCCCGCGCCCGTCCGGCACACTCGCCGGTCAGTAGGCGACGCGCGGCCGATCGTCTGGCTCGACGCGCGGGCCAGGCGGATGGCTGGCGGAGGCCGTGGGCAGGACTGCAACTTGGCAGCAGCCACCGCCGCGATCCGGCGTGGCGTGCCTCTCTCCCTTCCCGCCTCCGCGCCATGCGTCGTCCCGCCCTTCGCCTCGCTCCGGCATTCGCCGCGCTCACACTCGGCACCGCTCTCTCGACGGGGGCGCAGTCGTCGCCCACGATGCCGGCCGTCAACGACAAGCCCAACAGCTATCGGACCGTCGAAGGCTGGGCCAAGCTGCCCCCTGGTCGCACGTGGGGCTCCACGAGTGCGGTCGCCATCGACAAGGACGGCAAGAGTATCTGGGTCGCGGAGCGGTGCGGCCAGAACAACTGTCTGGGCTCCACCCTGCCCTCGGTCCTGAAGTTCGACGCCGACGGCAACATGGTGCAGAGCTTCGGCTCCGCGATGATTCTTTCGCCGCACGGCATTCACGTGGACAAGGACGGCAACATCTGGGTGGTGGACTGCGCCTGCACCCTCGGACGCGGTGCGAATGTGCCCACCGACAAGGGGCACCAGATCCACAAGTTCAGTCCGAAGGGCGACTACCTCATGTCGCTCGGCCGACCGGGTGGCGGCAAGGACTCGGCTTACTTCTGGCAACCGAACGCCATTGTCACGGCACCCAACGGCGACATCTACGTGGCCGAGGGGCACTCCTCAGCGGCCGGGAGCAACGCACGCATCCTGGTCTTCAACAAGACGGGCGGCCTCAAGCGCACTTGGGGCAGTTGGGGCAAGGGCGAGGGGCAGCTCGATCAACCGCACGCGCTCGCCTTCGACTCCAAGGGTCGGCTCTTCATCGGCGACCGCGGCAACGATCGCATTCTGATCGTCGACAACAACTTCAAGATTCTCGACACCTGGTATCAGTTCAGCCGGCCGAGTGGAATCTGGATCGACAAGGCCGACAACATCTATGTCGCCGATTCGGAGAGTGGTTCAGTGAATCCGCCGCACAAGGCATGGACGCGCGGCATTCGCATCGGCAGCGCGCGCACCGGGGAGGTGACGGGTTTCATCCCGGATCCGGAGCAGAACCCGCCCAGCACGTCGAGCGCCGAGGGCGTCGCGGTCGATGCCGCCGGCAACATCTACGGCGCCGAGGTCGGTCAGAAAGCGTTGAAGCGGTACGAGCGGAAGCGCTGACTTCTGGCGGTTGGTGCGCGGGGCGAGCCCCCGCGTGATCGTTCCGCACGGTTCATCACATTCGGGGATACGCCTTCGGCGCATCCCGAATGAGATGACACCGCGCGGCCCGACCACGCGGGGGCTCGCCCTCCCTCGTTCGCGTTCGGCATCGCTTCGCTCGCCTGGGGTGGGTCTCACCAGGAACGGCGGGAGGACGTCGCGGGCGGAGGGTTGGGGTGCGACGAAGGCCGCCGGGTGAGGGCGTGATCCCTTGCCGGATACGCGCAGCGTATCTGGCATGGGAGCACCCTCACCCGGCGGCCTTCGTCGCACACCCGCAGTGTAGGGGTCGACTACTTGGGTAGCTTCATGGCGACGAGGGCGGCGGACTCCTCAGCGCCGACGGCGAAGACGATGTATTGCTGCCCCTTGTGCAGGAACGTCATTGGTACCGCCGTGGTCTTGGCGGGGATCTGCACGGAGCTCACGGTCTTGCCGGTTGCCTTGTCGACCGCGAAGAGCTTGGGCGGCTCGCCCGGCAGCCCACCACTGCGGCCAGTCCCGTAGATCATGAGCGTCTTGGTGTTGATCACCTGCGCCTGACCGCGGCCCGGCTGATCGGCGAGCTTCACGCCGTCGAACAGCTTGTCACGCGTCGTCTGCTTGAAGAAGCCCGCGTTCGGGATCCACCAGCTCTTGTCACCGCTGTTCATGTCGTACGCGGTGATGCCGCCAAACTCCTTGACCTTCACGATCGACACGCCGCCGATCATGGAGCCATTCGAGCGACCGGTGAAGCCCACATTTTCGGGTGGCTTGTAGCCCGCGGGCGCCGGCAGTGCGCCCAGGAGGCCGCAGTTGTTGGCCGGCGAGCTGTAGTCGAACTCCGAGCACGGGTCGTTGCGCAACGAGGTCGTGCTCATGCCGGTGATGGACGCGACGAACAGCTTGCCGGTCTCCGGGTCGGCGGCGGCGCCGCCGTCGATATTCACACCACCACTCGCGCCCGGCGCGTACCACGAGCACTTGAAGCCCGACTTGTCCTTTCCGTCGGCCGCGGCGGGCGGGATGAAGTACGGTCCCATGCGGCACTTCTTGGCCATCGCAAGCGCGGAGTCCCTGATGGCCGGCGTGTAGTCGATGAGATCGGCTTCCACGAGCCCCTGCTGGGAGTAGGGCGCCGGCTTGCTCGGAATGGGCTGGGTGGGCGAGGACTGTTCACCCGGCACACCACTCGGCATCACCGGTGTTTCGGGCATCGGCCAGATCGGCTGGCCGGTCACCCGATCAAACGTGTACACCCAGCCTTGCTTGGTCGTGACCGCGACAACCTTGCGCTTGGCACCATTGACCGTGACGTCGAGCAGGTTGGGGGCCATCGGCGTGTCGTAGTCCCAGATGTCGTGATGCACCATCTGGAAGTGCCACTTCCGCTTGCCCGTCTTCACATCGAGGGCGACGAGGGAATTGCCGAAGAGATTGTCACCCGGGCGATGGCCGCCGTACTCGTCCATGAGCGGCATGCCGACCGGGATATAGACGAGTCCGAGCGCCTCGTCGGCGCTGTACGGCGCCCACGCGTCCACCTTGCCCACACCCTTGGTGCCGATCTTGGAGCCGTTCTTCCACGAATCGGCGCCGTACTCCCCGGGCTGCGGCACGAGGTTGAACTTCCAGAGCACCTTGCCCGTGGCGATGTCGATGCCGCGGATGGTGCCCGTCGGGTTCGATGCGCGAATGGGGTAGTAGCCGTGAATCGAGCTGTTGCCGACCACGAGCACGTTACCCACGACGATCGGCGGCGAGCTCGAGGCGATCTGCCCGAGAATGCCCACCGAACCATCGGCGCCGGTCTTCTTCACGGCATCCCACGTCTCGCCCGGTTTCGCTTCGCGATAGGGAGCGGCATCGGAGATGATGAGCGGGCCTGAGTCATCCACGGCAAGCTTCACCATGGGATACCCGATGCCTTCCATCAGATCGATCTGGCCGTTCTTGCCGAACGTGGCGTCAGGCTTGCCGGTCTTCGCGTCGAGCGAGATGAGATGGTAGCCGGGCGTCGTGACCAGCACACGCTCCTTCGTGCCGTTGCTCCAGTACGACAATCCGCGCCCCGCAAACTGGCGTGGCGCCTTCTGCCAGCGAATGCCTTCCTCGACCTTGTACGACCACAGCTCCTTGCCCGTCTCCGGGTCGAGCGCCACGACATGCCGCTTGGTGGAGACCACCGTATACAGGCGCCCATTCGCATAGAGTGGCGTCGTCCGATAGTACTCATCCGCGCCGAACTTCTCCCCGCCCTTCCACTCCCACGCGACCTGCAGCTTGTCGAAGTTGGACGCGTTGATCTGATCGAGCGGCGAATAGCGCGTGCTCCACTGATCGGCGCCCCAGTAGCGCCATTCGCCGTAGGCGTTGCCGCGCACCAGCGGCTTGGCCTGCGCGGTGGTGCTCTTTACCTGCGTGACCAGCACGCCAGCCAGCACCGTGCTGACGGCGGCGAGTGCCGCGAGTTTGGTGGTACCACTTCGGAGCATGCGAACTCCTGAGGAGGGAAGGAACTAGCGAACTGCCGGGGAGGGATGCGACGAGGGAAGCGTCGTGTGATGCGCCGCGGGGTTCGACGGCTTGCCGGTGCGCGACGAATCGACGCGCACCGACTTGAGCCACGCCGGTTCGGCATTGAGCTCCGTCTTGCCGGCCGGCATGCCGTTGAGGCGCAGGATGTACGCGGTCACCCAGACGTACTCGTCTTCGGTGAGCGTACCAGGGGCGCTCTTGGGCATCAGGTTGCTGAGATAGTCGTACAGCTCGGCCAGCGGGCGGCCGAACCACTTGAGCTGAAAGGCGGGGCCGCTGTGCGACGCCACGGTGTGGCAGCCGAGGCACGACGACTGAAAGACCTCGCGTCCCTTCTGCGCCTGCTCGGCGGTGTACACCCCGCTCGCCGTGCTGCGCGGTTGCGCGTGTGCCCCGCGCGGCAGCGCCGTGATCGAGAGTGCCCCCAGGAGCAACAGGGCCCCCGCTCGCGCGGCCTCGGCGACCGCGCGTCGCGGTCGCTGCAGTCGCGAGACGAGCGCCGAGAGCGCCCACATCACACCAAGCGCAACACATCCCGCCATGGCCAGTCGAATCGCCGCCACGGCAAATGCCGCGTCGAAGGCCGGCATCCGGATGCTATACTCGCGCAAGGTGGCTGCCCGGTCGCCCATCCAGTGCCACGCTTCGTGCGCGACGATCGCCGATGCCACCATGACCCCCAGGCGCTCGGGGACCTCGCGCGCGAAGATCCAGTTGAGCATGGGCACCAGGGCGCACAACACCATCAGCTGCGCGACCTCAATGCCGATGTTGAACGCCGCGAGTGATGTGAGCAGATGACTCCCGGCGAACTGCAGCTGATCGCGCAGCGCTGCCGAAAAGCCGAAGCCGTGAATGAGGCCAAAACCGAAGGCGACCTTCCACCGCTGCTCCACCCGCGCGCCAATGATGTTGCCGAGCGCCATCCACACGATGCTCGCCGCAATGAGCACCTCGACCAGCGGCGGGAACCAGAGCGCACTGGGCGCGAGTCCGAATGCCGCCGCCCCGAGTGTGAGCGAATGCGCCACGGTGAACGCGGTCACGATACCGACGAGTGGTGCGAGGCGACGCACCGGCAACACGAGGCAGAGCACGAAGAGCAGATGATCGAGACCGCCGAAGAGGTGCATCGCGCCTTCGCGCACGAAGCGCAGCGCGGCGTGCCACCAGCGCGGATCGAGATGCAGGGCGCCCGGGTCGCCCTCGTACGTGTACACACGCTCGGCGCCGCTCTCCGTGACCGCGGTGAGGACCGTGGTCGTCGTGACACCGAGATGCGCCCAGTGCGGCTCGAGCACCAGATTGCCCAACTCAACGTGCCCCGGCACCTCGAGCTCGGCCTCGAGCCTGAGCTGCGGCAACGGAATATCCACGGACTCGGCGAGCGGCTGCGTGCGCACCGCCTGCTGCGCCGATCGCCACTGCTCGAAGGCCCGATCACTGGGCAACGACGCACGGACCGCCAGCAGCGTGGGCGCGGGGAGCGCGGCTCCGCCGTCGCGCATGGTCACGCCATCGCGAATCCACAGCGCGGCGGCGTCACGCAGGAACGGGGCTGCGCGCGCGACATCGAGCGATCCGTTGGCGCGAAGCGGCCAGTCCACATCCCGCACCGCCTCGAGCGGGATCTGCACGAGCAGTCGCACGCGATCGGGAGCGGCGATGACGAACGCGCGAACGCCCACGTGGCGCGGCACCTCGTGGGCGAACGCCCGGGGCCACGGCACGCTGAGCAGACACAACACGGCAAGAACGAGTTGCGACACCGCACGAGACAGCTCGCGGGCGCGCCACAGGCGGGAGAGGGCCAACACGTCTCTGGACAGGAAAGCGCAGGCGGGTTACTTCAACGCGTCGAAGTTACCATCCGCTCCGGTCTCGCACACCCCACCCGGCCGGTGCTCCCCCATATCCCGCGTCCCACCGGGAGCCCCCTCGATGCCCATCGTCCGACCGACGACGCGCTGGACCCTCCTTGGCCTGACCCTCGCCGCCCTCGGCGTGGCGCAGGCGACCCTCACCGCCACTGACCGGCAGACGGTGCAGGCCCCGAAGTTCGAGGTCGATCCGATGTGGCCCAAGCCCCTGCCCAACCATTGGATTCTGGGCTCGGTGATCGGCGTCGGGGTGGACAGCAAGGATCACATCTTCATCATCCACCGCGGCGACTCGACGCTGAACCAGCGGACGGAAACCGGCATGAACGCCAGTCCGCCGATCGCCGAATGCTGCCAGTCCGCCCCGCCGATTCTCGAGTTCGACCCGGCCGGCAACCTCGTGAAGGCGTGGGGCGGTCCGGGCGCGGGATACGAGTGGCCCTCGTCCAACCACGGCGTGTCCATCGATGACAAGGACAACGTGTGGATCGGCGGCAACGGCGTGGGCGATTCGCATATCCTCAAGTTCACGCACGACGGCAAGTTCCTGCAGCAGATCGGTGTGCCGAAGCAGGCCGCGAACAGCAACGATTCCACGCACTTCGGTCGCGTGGCCAAGATCACGTTCGATGTGAAAGCGCAGGAAGCGTTCGTGGCCGACGGCTACGGCAACAAGCGCGTCGCCGTGCTCGACATGCCCACCGGCAAGCTCAAGCGCTTCTGGGGCGCCTACGGCAACAAGCCCGACGACGCCCGCATGCCCCCGTACGACCCCTCGGCCCCGCTCGCCCAGCAGTTCCGCAATCCGGTGCACTGCGCCGAGCCGACGAACGATGGTCTGGTGTACGTGTGCGATCGCCCGAACGATCGCATCCAGGTCTTCCAGAAGGACGGCAAGTTCGTGAAGGAAGTCCGCGTCGCCCAGAACACCCGCGGCGACGGTTCGGTGTGGGACATCGCCTTCTCGAAGGACCCGGCACAGAAGTACCTGTACCTGGCGGACGGCAAGAACGAACGGGTGTACGTGATGGACCGCCAGTCCCTCGAAATCCTCACGTACTTCGGCGACGGCGGTCGGCAGCCCGGCCAGTGGTTCGCGGTGCACAGCATCGCGACCGACTCCAAGGGCAACATCTACACGACCGAGACGTACGAAGGGAAGCGGCTGCAGAAGTTCGCGTATCGTGGCGTGCAGGCGGTGAAGCGGGGGGCGCAGGGAGTGCCGTGGCCGGTGCGAGCTGGGGGGGCGTCGCGGGACTGAGTACGGCGGGTACCGTGGAAGCTGAACGGCGGAAGCTGGCACGGCGGTAAAATGGAAAGCGGGTACGACGGGGACCGAAGTCGCCGTTGTACCCACTTTCGATTTTACCGCCGTTCGGCTTCCGCGGTCACAGCTTCCGCCGTCACCGCGGTTCAGCGATTCACGGCACCACTCCCTGGCACTCGATCTCCACCTTTCCCCCCGGCACCACGAGCGCCGCTACCACCACGGTCGAGCGTGCGGGCGGATTGGTCGGGAAGAACTTCGAGTACACCGCGTTCATCCCCGCGAAGTCCTTCACGTCGGTGAGGAACACCGTGCACTTGGTGGCGCCGGCGGCGAGGGTCGTGCCGGCGGCCTTGAACACCTTCTCGAGATTCTCGAGCGAACGCTGCGTCTGGCCGGCAATGGTCGTGTCGGTGGGGCTCGTCCCGAGCTGGCCGGAGGCCCACAGCAGGTTGCCGACGCGGATGCCGGGGCTCAGTGTGGGCGAGATGCGCTGCCCTTCGCCCACGACCGTCTGGCGCGCAGCGCCACCGGCCGCTTGCGCCGCGAGGGGGGCGGTAGCGAGGATGGAAGTGAGCGCAGCCAGCGCGAACAACGGGGAGCGCGAACGCAGCATCGGGGTTCTCCGTTTATCGGGAATCGGGATTATCACCAGCACAGCGAGACGGCCCAATATGCCGATGTTCGACTTTGTCTGCACGGCCTGCCAGCACGAATTCGAGACGCTCGTGCGCGGTTCGGCTGAACCTGCCTGCCCGGCCTGCGGCAGCACGGCGCTGGAAAAGAAGATTGCCCTGCCGGCGATCAAGACGTCCGGAACCCACGGTAAAGCGATGGCCGCCGCCAAGCGGCGCGACCAGCGGCAGGGACAGGAACGGATGTCGGCGCAGCGGGAGTATGAGCTGAATCACGACGACTGAACTACGGCACTGCCACTACGGTCAGGGCAACTACTACTACGGTCCGGGTACTGCAACCACAGTCGAGGTAAAGCCGAACAGTCGGGGCACTGCCACTACGGTCGGAAGCCCCGACCGTTGTTGCAGTGCCCCGACTGTTGTTGCAGTGCCCCGACCGTTGTTGCAGTGCCAAGACCGTGGTGGCTGTGCCCGGACTGTAGTTGCCGTGCCGTAGTCTCAGCAGCTCTTACACTTGTTCGAGTTCTTCGCCCCCAGCTTCACCAGCAGCTCCACCGTGTCCAGGAACGGCGGAATGCGCTGCACCGGTCCGTTGGCCATATCGGCGGTGGTCTGCCCACGACGGCTCACGGCCTTCACGTCGGTGCCCTTGCTGAGCAGGTACTGAATGAGCTCGTTGTCGCCACGCGCGGCGGCGTGGTGCATCGGGTTGTAGCCGTTGAAGTCGCGCTGGTTCGGATCGGCGTGGAGCTCTTCGATCAGATACTTCACGGCCGGGATCCACGCCTCGGGGGCGTGCGTGTGGGAGTTGGCGGCGAAGCCTTCGCCGTAGCCCACACCGCTCGCCGCATGGATCGGGTACACGCCGTACCCGCCATCCGGCACCGGCGGAAGACCAGATGGATCCGCGCCACCGGCGGCACCTTCCTCCGGCGCATCATCGCCCGGGAGTCGGCCCACCGGCTTGATGGTCGGAATCGTGGGATCCGCCTTGTACTGGACCAGCAGCTTCATCGCCGGCACATCCAGGCCATACGCTGCGCGCCAGAACGGCGTCGCGCCCACGGTGTTCACGCCCAACAGGTCGAAGTTGTACGACATGTACCACAGGTGCTTCTTGAGACGCACATTCGGATCGGCGCCGGCCTTGAGCATCATCTCCATGAGCTCGAGGTGCGTCGTCTTCTGCTGCGTCTGCGCCGTCGGCTGCGGATAGAGCGACTTGGGCGCCCACTGCGTGTTGATCACGGCGTAGAGCGGCGTCGCGCCGGCATCACTCGCCAGCTTCACGTCGGCGCCCTTCCCCATGAGCATCTTGGCCATGTCGAAACGGCCATTGATCGTCGCCATGAGCAGCGGGCTCGTATGATCGCCCTCACTCACGTGATTGATCTTGGCACCGGCCGCAAGCAGATGATCGACCGCCTCATCGTTCCCTTCACGAATCGCGAAGAGCAGCGGCGTCAGGCCACCCTTGTTGCCGATCAGATCGCCGTACGACGGACCACGCTGCTGGACCCCCGTCTGCGGACGCGCACTGTCGCCGGCCGCCCGAGGTGCCCCCGCGCCACCGGCGCGACCCGCCGGCGCTGCCCCCGCC